>LOES01000054.1 GCA_001515955.1 Clostridia bacterium BRH_c25
GCGCCTGTAGCTCAGTTGGATAGAGCAACGGACTTCTAATCCGTGTGCCAGGGGTTCGACTCCCTTCAGGCGCACCATTTATTTTTTGAGGGCAAGAATCCAACTCTCCAATCAGCCTGAAAAGCTGCTTTTCTAAAGGCATGTCCATTTTAACCTCATTAGTATGCTTGTCTCAAATGTTTTTATAAGCTGTTTAGATTGTTATTGCACTTTTACTTATCTGATAATCTTATGTGTTTGGTTACCGCTCTGCAAGCAGTATGGATCCGGGGACAATCAAAGCAAGACCCAGGAATACTAATGCATATGGAACAAACACTGATGCTCCGAGGATGAGGAATACCGCGGTTGCAGCAATAACGACCAAAATCCCCAGAAAGGTACATACTACTCCTAATAATACACTACTGCCTGTAAAGGCAGAAAGCAGCACCGGGATCAAACCTGCGGCAATAAGCAGCGGACTTATGACTGGAATCGAAAAACCTGTGGCAAGAAGCAGTACACCTGTGATTATCAGTATTGTTCCAATGTTTAAGATTAGCTTCCTTATTGACAACTTTCTACACCTCCTTTCACTGGTACCATATGCTTGTACACAAAATAGTGTGACAAGTGTATCTACTATTTAATAATGCAAAAATAGCTTCAACGCCTCATCTATGTCATTCCAGTGCAGCGAAGAATCTTATATTTATAAGTATGATACGGACAAATATAGGCACAAGCTATAGTATGAAATTTATACTTGATTTCCTGGAAAATATGTTTTATAATTAATATATACCGGTAGGAGGTATAGGTAGAGCATATAAAGGAGTGTTAATATGGATATAAGAATAACAGAAAATGCTGCAGCAGAGCTTAGCAGCATCAAGGCAAAAAATCTTCGAATAGTTATGCAGGGTTATGGCTGAGCAGGCCCATATTTTGGATTGGCTCAGGCTGAGCCACAAGCTGGAGACATAACAGTGGAAAAGGACGGAAGGACTTTCGCCGCTGAAAGAGAAATTGCCGAAGTGATCAACTATTTTGAAATTGACTACTACAACGGCTGGCTGAGAAAAGGTTTTGCAGTATATGCGAATGGATCAAGAAGCTCTTGCTGATAATAATGAAGGCTGTATATTCATTTGAAATGAATATACAGCCTTCATTGTCTCACCTATTATATTCAGTAGAAATAGAATATATAAAAAAATAATTAAAATAAGAGTGAATAATTCTCCTTAAATATTCTACGGACACTATTAACATGGCGAAGCATAAGCGCTTCAGCTAATTCATCATCCCGACTCTTAATTGCTTCTAAAATTGAAGAATGTTCAGAATAAGATTGACTACTCCTACCAGGGATAAGAATCGTCTTAGTATTATATTTACGCATTTGGTTTTTTAGATTGATAGTCAAATCTACAGCAGTGCGGTTTGGGCAAGCATCGTAGATTACTTGATGAAAAATTAGGTTGCATTGCGAATAATGTACCAATTCATTATTATCATAGTGTTTTTTCATAAGCTTAAGAGTTTCTTCCAATTTAGAGATTTGCTCTTCGGAAATAGTAGGTACAGCTCTGCGAATGATAAATCCTTCCAAGCTTGCTCTTAATTCCAGGTATTCCAACACTTCTTCCAATGAATATGACCTCACCTTGGCCCCTTTATTCATTTCAATAGTAACAAGGCCTTCCTTTTCAAGCAGCAGTAAGGACTTTTTTATTGTGCTACGGCTGACACCATATTGATTGGAAAGATCTTGTTCTCTAAGACTTTCAGAAGGGGAATACTCACCTTTATGTATTTTATTTTTTATAGATTCGTATACTTCCATTGTCTGGTTTGCCATAAAAACTCCTCATTAATAGTTCTATTTAGAATATATAATTAAAATTTATAAAAATTGTTGAACAATATTATAAGTCAATAATAACATGAATACATATTTTGTCAAGCTGAACTTGATATGCCTGTTATTCATTCAAGAGGGTTCCTGTAAAATATTATGGATGGAAAGGTTGCTATATAGTGAATTATTGCACTTTGAAGAGCAATGTGTATATGAACTTATTAATCGTTGGAAATTATATTTAAGATTACCATGGCGCAAACATTGAATTTTCAGATTTAAATTGACAAATAAAATAACTGGATGATATACTGAAAACAAATTATTAAACAATATTGCTAAACAATTTTCCTAGATGCTAGAAAGGAGATTAATATTAATGAAAGAATTAATCAGAGGTGCGTATGATTTACATGTGCATTCAGCACCTGATGTACTTCCACGAAAAATGGATGATTTAGAGATGGCACAGCGTATCATAGATGCAGGTATGGCGGGATATGCAATTAAGTCACATTATTTTTGTACTGCAGAGCGCGCAGCACTAGTCAATAAGCTATATCCGAAATGTACTGCAATTGGTGCTATCACGTTAAATAGTTCTACAGGTGGGATAAATCCTATAGCAGTGGAAATGGCAGTTCGTGCGGGTACAAAAATAGTATGGTTCCCGACCTGTGATTCTGAGTACGAACTTTCCCATGTATTTAACGGTGATCCAAACAAAAAGCTTCCTTATTGGGCGCAGATTATTACAGAACTTAAAGAAGATGGCATTAAAACACCAACTATAAAATTACTGAATGAAAATGGAAAACTTAAAGATGAAGTTTATGATGTAATAGATGTGATTGCAAAGAGAAATATTATACTTGCAACCAGTCATTCATCTCACGAAGAAACGTTTGCACTGGTTAAAGCTGCTCATGAGCGCAAGGTGGACAAGATAATCATTACTCATGTTGATTTTCCTACTACATTTTATACAATTGATGAGCAAAAGGAACTTGCTAAGTATGGTGCATACATGGAGCATTGTTACACTACCTTTGCAACCGGCAAGGTTGATTTTGAAACTACACTAGGACAGATTCGTGCTCTTGGAGCTGATAGAGTGATTATTGGTACAGACCTTGGGCAGAAAACTGCAATTTATCCTGATGAAGGTATGTTGGAATTTGCTATTAAATTATATGAAAATGGTTTCACAGAGAGGGAAGTCCGAAAGATGACTGTGGATAATAGTACGGCATTAGTTGGTTAATTTATTATTCATCAAAAGGCATGTCAATTTGGAATGTAAAGGAGATTATTACTATGATTAAAGGGAAAAAAATGTTAGTTGTGAGTGCCCACGCTGCTGATTTTGTTTGGCGTTCGGGTGGTACAATTGCAAAATATATTAAAGAGGGAGCAGAAGTGACTGTAGTGGTATTAAGCTTTGGCGTACGAGGCGAATCTAATGATTTGTGGAAACAGCCTGATGCTACAGCAGAATCCGTTAAAGAAATTCGAAAAGGCGAAACATTGGCTGCTGCCGAAATTTTAAATATTAAAAACATTGAATTCTGGGATCTTGTAGATTATCCTATGCAATTCAATTCAGAGCTTGAAGAACGCATGGTACGAAAAATCCGCGAAACGCAACCGGATATTATTCTTACCCATGATCGCTTTGACTATTTGAATCCAGATCACAACAGAGTTAGTGAATTCGTATTTGAATGCAGTGTAATATCCAATTCAAGCGGTGTGAGATTAGAAGGTACTAAAGTTACAAAACAAATGAGAATATTCGGATTTGAACCGCATCAAACAGAAATGAGCAACTTTAAACCGGATAGTATAATTGATATCACAGATGTCTATGAACAAAAGATAGCTGCTATGAAGTGTTTCAAGGCACAAAGCCATTTGATTGAATACTATACACAACGTGCATTTATGCGCGGCAATCATGCAAGAAGAGTCTCGGGAAACAACTCCTACAAATATGCTGAAAGCTTTGCAAATTTCTTTCCGTTCGCTGGACCGGAACTATATTAAAAGGAGGATAAAAATGAACAATGAAAACTATAAGCCTCTTCCGGAACTGATACCACAGGATATAATTGACCGGGTTTCTAAATTGAATACCGCTCAGCTATGTGATGGAATGGATGCTATGGGGATATTCCGTAATGGCTGTATGGATGCTTCCATGATGCCGGTTGATTCCTCTATGAGAGTGATTGGGACTGCATGTACGGTATGCACTGAAGATGGGGACAATCTTCCTATTCATGTGGCTATTTATCAGGGTAAACCTGGATATGTCCTGGTGGTGGATGGAAAAGCATATACCGAAAGGGCATATATGGGAGATTTGATGATTGGTGCAGCCAAAACAATTGGTTTAAATGGTATTGTGATTGATGGTTATGTAAGGGATAAAGAGGGGTTAAAGGAATTAGGCCTGCCGGTATACAGCAAGGGCTTTATGCAGAGCAGCCCTGATAAGAAAGGCCCGGGGAAAATCAATATTCCAATTTTTTGCGCAGGAGTTACAGTAAATCCGGGAGATTTAGTAGTCGGTGATTATGATGGGGTGACTGTTGTACCAAGAGAACATATTCTTGAAGTGCTGGAAAAGGCTGAAAAAAAAGCAGAGTATGAGATAACGCGAAATGAGGCAATTGACTATTATGCCAAATGCCGCCAAGAAGGAAAGGAACTTCCTGAAATTGCACCTTCATGGGTTACTGAAATGCTCAAGAAATAAGAGCATTTAATGTAATGGGATTTCATAAAAGAGGTAATGAGTATCAATAAATTAATTTAGAAAGGGTGTTAATAATGAAAAAAAAGGTAATGGGCATTATCCTGGCAACTGTACTTATCTTATCGGTAGTTTTAACAGGTTGTTCCAACAACTCAGCAGGGGGAGCTGCTACACCAGGAGATACTAAACCAGTGAAAAGGCAGGATGTTGTAATTGGTACCGGAGGAACAGCGGGAACATATTACGTAGTTGCAGCTGCAATGGCTTCTGCTATTAACAACAATTCTGAAACTATTAATGTAATTGCACAGCCTTCAAAAGGATCTGTGGAAAACCTTAACCTTGCCAATGCTGGTGATATTCAAATGGGTATGTCAAATTCCGATGGAGTATATTTTGCTGCTAATGGGACAAATATGTATGAAAAATCTGGAAAGCTTAATATATCAGGTTTGATGTCTCTTTACATGAGTGCAGGGCAGATGGCTACTTTAAAGAGTTCCGGTATTGAAACCTATGGAGATTTGAAAGGAAAAAGGGTTGTGTTAGGACCACCTAGTACAACAATAGTTGAAATGTCTAAAGCAATACTTACTGCTTATGGAATTGACCCGGAAAAGGATATAACTCCTTATTATCTGTCATTTGATGAAGGACTTCAGAAGTTAACTGATGGAGAAGTTGATGCAACATTCTTTGTTGCAGGTATTCCTACTTCAGCAATGATTAATGCAACTTCAACAGGTAATGTCAAGCTTGTAGATGTTGATCAAGAGATAATCGATAAGATCGCAGTAGATATGCCTTACTATATTCCTTATAAGATACCTGCTGGAACCTACAAGGGAACTGACAAAGATATAAATACTTTGAAGATTATGACTGAGATATTTGTTAATAATGATGTTCCAGAAGATGTAGCATATGAATTTGTAAAGCAGGCATTAGAAAACATTGACGAATATAAAGAATCCCATGTTGTTGCAAAAGAAATCACTCCTGAAACCGCTGCTAAGACAAGTGCACCACTTCACCCGGGTGCAGCTAAATATTACAAGGAAATAGGAGTAAATAAATAGCAATAGATAAAAGGATGGCAGGAATTTAAAGTATTGTGATACAATGACCATCAAGGTCAGGTTCCCTTATTATATTTCGACCTTGATGGACATTGTATTATGCTATAGAAAGCCATGAGAGATTGAATGAAAAGTTATATAGAGTGCAATTGATTGGAGGTATACAATGGAAACGATTACAAAAGAGTCTCCAGGTAAAAAGAGCTTGTTAAAAATAGCTGATACACTTGTACTAATAATCAGTATAGCATTGGCTTTATTCCATATGTATTCCGCAACGATTGGTGTTATGCCAGCTTATGAACAGTCGGCTATTCACTGGGGTTTGATAGGAACATATATTATTATTACAAGACCACTTAAATTCAAGGGCGGAATTATCATTGATATAGTTTTGGCAGCAACTAATATATTTTTATCCTACTATCAGATAGTTTTACAAGAAAGATTTATTGAGACGGCAGGAGTATATTCAAACTTTGAGAAGATTCTTTCTATTGCTGCAATAATTGTTGCAATAGAAATTGCTCGTCGTTCAATAGGAAAAATATTACCCGTAATTGCAGTTCTATTTATTGCCTATGCTTTATTTGGTAACAACTTATCAGGCATTTTTAGAACAGTTGATTTTTCATTAGCAAGGATTGCTCCTTATTTATATACTTCATCCGATGGATTATATGGACAGACACTGTATGTTTCAGCCCAATTTATATTTCTATTCGTGTTGTTTGGGGCAATTCTGGATATGACAGGTGCTGGAAAATTCTTCGTTAATATCGCATTTGCGTTAACAGGCAAAGTGTGCGGGGGACCAGCACAAGCTGCAATTTTTTCCAGTATGCTAATGGGAACAATCAACGGATCAGGAGCAGCAAATGTTGTAACTACCGGTACATTTACTATTCCACTAATGAAAAAGATGGGATTCAAACCTGCATTTGCTGGGGCTGTTGAAGCTGTTGCTTCGAACGGAGGACAGATTATGCCGCCGGTAATGGGCGCTGTAGCATTTTTAATGGCTGAAATGACAGGAATCGATTATGGTAAAATTGTGATAGCAGCACTTCCTGCAGCTATACTCTATTATGTAACTTTATCTATGTCAGTATATGTGGAAGCAAACAAGAGACAAATTCCGGTTACTCCTGAAAGTGAACGTTTGAAACCAGGCAAGATAATGAAAGAAGGATGGATTTATCTTGTTCCGTTAATTGTACTAATGGGTATGTTAATACGTGGATATAGTGCACAAAAAGCTGGATTTTTTGGAATTATTGTATCATTTATGATTGGCTTTATTAAAAGTCGTGAGAATATGAATTTGAAGCGATTTGCCCAAGCATTGGAAGAAGCAGCATCCGGTATTGCACCTATTGCATCAGCATGTTTATTGGCAGGTATAGTAATGGGTATCCTGAATATGACAGGTCTTGGATTAAAAATAAGCAGCATAATTGTTGATCTGTCTAATGGTCATTTAATTATTGCATTAATTCTTGCAATGCTTACCAGCCTGTTACTTGGTATGGGATTGCCAACTTCTGCAGCTTATATGGTTCTTGCAATATTAGTTGCTCCAGCTATTGTGAAAATGGGTGTTTCACAGATGGGTGCCCATCTCTTTATCTTATACTTTGGGGCACTTTCTACTATAACACCGCCGGTTGCACTTTCCACTTTTGCAGCTTCTGGAATTGCCGGTTCAGGAATGTGGGAAACAGGCTTTGAAGCAATGAAGCTGGCAATTGCCGGATTTATTATTCCGTTTATTTTCGCATACTCGCCTGAACTATTGTTGGCAGGTGATATCGAAAAAATCATATTAGTATTAATAACCGCATTAATTGGTTGTATAGTATTGGCCATTGGACTTGGAGGATGGTATAAAGTTAAGTTGTCCCAAATAAGCAGACTTTTGCTAACAGGGGGTGCAATACTATTAATCATGCCAAGGCCGATTATTGCTAATGTAATTGGTGCAATTATAACAGCAGTAGTCTTATTTGTAGAAATTAAAGTGGTAAAAAAGAAGGCAGTGTCCTAATAAACGACTGACTTCCTGATATGTTTGAGGAACTTGCCTTGCTGCTGCATAGCAATTACTCCTATCAAATAGCATCTAAGGGTAAGTCTAGGTATTTTACACTGCCAGATATCTGTTGCAAATGCTGCCTTTACAATGATTGGTGTTTGTATGAGGTATCTGATAGTGTTAATTTTATGTTTTTTTAAAGCCTGTCTAATTCAAAACCTGTAGAGTGGGGACTTTTTTATTGTGCAGATAAATTTTTAGAAGGTCAAATCCATTGATAAATCTATAATAATTTAACTTAAAGGAAATGAAATGATGTGGATAATTTAACACTAGCAATCAATGTTGTTTTTCCATTGTTTTTTATGATGGTAGCTGGTTATATAATGAGGAGAAAAAACTGGGTAGACGATCACTCTTTAAATATTATGAATAAATTGATCTTCAGAGTGTTTATGTCTATACTGCTATTTTTAAACATATATAAAATGGACATTAAAGAAGCACTTAACAAAGAAAATTTATTCTTGATTTTACTGTTATATATGATTATAATCGCAGTTTTTTTGATTTCTATCTTTATGCTGCCTAAGTTCGTAAAAGATAAAAAGAAATGCAGTGTAATGGTACAAGGATTGGTTCGAGGCAATTCTATTCTATTTGCTATACCTATTGTTGCATCTATATATGGAGATGATCATGTTGGGGTTGTTTCGTTATTATCCGCATATCTGATTCCTCTGTTTAATGTACTTGGCGTTACTGTTTTAGAGATGTACCGCGGGGGAAAAGTAGATATAAAGAAAATTTTACTGGGTATTGCCAAAAACCCAACAATAATAGCGTCTACTTTAGCATTCCTATTTATAATCGTTGGTATAAAAATTCCCGGTCTTATCTTATCTCCGCTGGAAAGTATGTCTAAAGTCACAACACCATTGGCATTCATAGTGCTAGGAGGCACATTTGACTTTAAAATGCTTTGTAATAATGCGAAATACCTAACTGTTGTAGCACTGGGGAAGCTGATTATTGTTCCCGCTATTGTATTCTATATGGCTTATAATTTAGGCATAGAAAATGAAGAGATGGTGGCACTGCTGGGTGTTATGATATCACCTGTAGCCATTGCGTCATTTACTATGGCAAAAGAAATGGATGCAGATGGAGAGCTTGCGGGACAGATTGTCATAACTACTTCCGTTGCATCAATAGCAACAATATTCATGTGGGTATATCTATTCGGGACCTTTAACATAATATAAATTCGCCATATACATCCTTATAAAGTTAGTATTTCAAATTTATCAAAATTAGTGGTATAAATTTATAATACAGGGGGAATATTCATGTTTAAAAGGCTCAAAGAATTAAAGCGCAGCAATAACAATGTAGAAAAATCGAACATAAACTTACAGGAACTATTTCATTTATTTTCAGAAACAGAAGCAGGAAAATTCGTCCTGGCCGACAAGTCCAAACTGGGAGACGAAACATTAGCAGCAGCTTGGAATAAAATGGCCGACGCGCTATATTTGGAAAAGAAAAATAAAATGTTGGAAGTAAATAAGATTCTGGGATATATCACAGAAATGACCTATGTAAAGGATATGGTAAGTGAGGCTAGAGTACAAAACGATGCAGCACATTTAATAACTGCCAGCAGTGAAGAAATGAGCGCTTCCATTGAGGATGTCTCAGCTCGTACGCAAAATGTAGCGAATCTTGTAAGTGACACGTTGGATATTACATCTAAATCTAATGCAAACATGCTGGATGCCTTTTCATTTGTTCAGAAGTCCTTTGAGTCAGTGAAAAACTTAAGTAAGGATATGAATATTCTCATAAGCAAAATGCAGCAAATCAACCAAGTAGTTGGCATCATAAGGGGAATAGCCGATCAGACTAATTTGCTGGCTCTAAATGCCACTATAGAAGCCGCAAGAGCCGGAGAACAAGGCAAAGGCTTCAGCGTAGTAGCTACAGAAGTTAGAACACTGGCTGAGCATACAAAATCTTCAATAGGCGATATTCAAAGCAGCATACAGGATTTAAGCAATGAGCTGTCAAAAGCTGTAGCACATACCAACAAGACCGCAGGTGAGCTCGAAACGGGGACTGGTCTTGTGAATCAAGTAATCGCTGCAAACAAGAAGGTTGTTGAAGCAGTAGAACAACTAAATAGTGAAGCGACTCAAATTGCCGCAAACACGCAGGAACAAACTGCAGTAATCGAGGAATTTACCAGCAAAGCAACCGAGCTGTCCCAATCGGCAGATAATATCCTGAATACCTGCAATGAAACCGGGCAAGGAATTTTTAAGGTTAGTAAGCTGAATAATCAAATAAGACTAGGCATGATTAAAGATACAAATAAGCTTGAGGTAATTGATATTATAGATTTGTCCAAGACGGATCACCTAAATTTAAGATGGCGTGTTTATAACATGCTGTTAGGTTATGAAATAATAGATAAAAATGTTGTAGGAAACCCTATGGATTGCAGACTAGGCAGGTGGTATTACAGCGCAGGCAAAGAGATCTTCAAGGATAATGCCATTTTTAAAAAAATCGAAAAGCCACATAAGTTATTGCATGAATGGGCTAAAGAATCCGTGCTGGCGGTTGCCTCAAATGATATGTTAAAAGCTGAAGAAGCCTTTAGAGAGATGGATTTATACTCTAATGAAGTAATAGGGGCACTGGAGGAATTGGAACAGTATATACTGAAAAACAAAATATGAAATGGGAAAAGTATACATATAATATATTTTCATAATGAAACCTTTCTGCTGTGAGTGGAACTGTCCACAAAAACTAAACACAAAGTTAAGCAAATTTTATGAATTCATATGCAAGAGGCATATTTGTTTCTGTGCCTGGATATACTACTCCCGCCATTAATACATGTAAAGAAGCGCTTCAACAAATGGTTATAACACTATGTGAATTAGACGAAATTGTTAGCTTACTTGAGGAAGAAAGGGATCTAAGGATTTACTTAGACAAAAAATTAATGCGGCCATTGTTGATAAAAATCTCTTTTGTGAGGCCTTGAGAGTTGAATAAAATGGCAGGGTAAAGTTTATAAACCATTTGATTTGTGATGAAAACATGTGTATAATAAAGTTTGAGATTTACTTAATCAGTCAGTTTGTTTTTGTAAAATTTGCTCTGAACTGGCTAATTTGTGCGCTCATAGCTCAGCTGGATAGAGTACCTGACTTCGAATCAGTGGGTCGGGGGTTCGAATCCCTCTGGGCGCACCATATATATGAATAAATAAATATGCATCTATAGCTCAGTTGGATAGAGCAGCGGTTTCCGAAGCCGTGTGCCGTGGGTTCGACTCCCTCTAGATGCACCATTTTTATTGATAATAATAAAAGCCTTGAATTTCAAGGCTTTTTTGCTTTTTTGAAGCTATACTGAATTTAGTCGCTGACTACTTTTTTTGATGCTATTGAAAATAGTCCCAATGCATCCATACATTTCATAGGAATTTGTATCTGATAACACGAAACAACCTTCAAATTTCTTTTGAATCGATTCAATGGCAGACCCTTCTGTAATAATATACATGCTATACATCCTTTCAAAATTCACTTATTCACAGTTGTATATTCAATATGGGATCAGTTATACCAAGAAATTACAGGACATGAGTAACTAAATGCAAGGCACGGAATAAAAGTACTTATTAGAGTATAACGGTACGATAATTGAATATCTCCGGGGCTTGGCACTTAACTACTGTAGTATTAGTTGAAGCTGGTATCCAAGACATATTAATAGCAAATCAAATTGTAGACCCCGTTAAGATCGAGAGATTAACACAGCTGCCACTAAAAAGTAAAATAACAGTTTGTGTTGACTGCAAAGAAAACATTGACAAGCTGTCAGAGATTGCAAAAAAAAATGGCGTGGTGCTATTCTGCTTGATTGAATTTGATTTGGGAATGTCGAGATGTGGAGTAGATACATTTGAGGAAGTTCTTGAACTGGCAAAAATAATAAATAGTTCAGATAACTTAGAGCTAGAGGGTATTCAAGCCTATGCAGGACATAATTCTCACATACCGGATAAAGAAAAAAGAGAAGAGACAGCAATAAATCTAGAAAATAAAATAGCAAATCTAAAAAAATACTTAAACGATAATAACATAAAGGTAAATCAAATACCATAATTATAAGCTTTTAGATAAAATTACTTATATACCTACACATTGTTGTACAACTATAAATCTGTACGACAAAATGTATATTGTAAAAGGCGACGACGTGCTGGACATTTATAGGGTTGACGGAAGCTGCAAGAGTATTTAAGGTGGAGTGGGTCGGGGGTTCGATTCCCTCTGGGCGTACCATACATATGCGGATAAAAGTTGTAATATATAATGCTTGCAGCTTTTTTGTATTTTAAATATAAAGAAGCTGGCTCTATCAGAAACAGAGTCAGCAAAAACAAACTGTATTTAAATAACTCAAGGGATAGCAGACGTACAAGAGTGACAACTGCTTTTACATAGTAAACTGGTACCTCTCACCATTAATCAGCTGAGTACCTACAAAAACCGGTTGGTTTTCTGTGGAGTAAGCAATCGAGCGAATCAAAAGCAGGGGAGATCCTTTTGCAACTATAAGTTGTTGAGCCTCCTGCTGCGTAGCACGGCAGATTTCAAGAGTTCTGCGGGAAATCGCCACTTCTGTACCGCTTCGTTTCTTAAGCACATCAAACAGAGACTTTTCATTCAAACTTTCATTAAGAAGGAAAGAATAAGTAATCGGGAACAGATTGGTCTCAATTGCCATTGGCTCTCCATTAATAAAGCGTAAACGTGAAATAAAGAGAACTTGCTCTCCATCCGGTCTTTCCAGCTCGCGCAGTACTTTCTGATCAGCATTGATCAGCTTGCATTCCAGTAAACGGCTGCCTGCTATTGCTCCATTTAAGCGGCAAGCTTCAGAAAAGCTGATGACCTGCTGCAAATTGCGCTGATATTTTTGTGCAGCAACAAAAGTTCCCTTTCCCTGTTTCTTTTCAACTAATCCTTCCAGAGCTAGTTCACTTACTGCTTTTCTAGCGGTAATCACGCTCACTTGGTAGTGTTCAGCAAGATCAATTTCTGAAGGGATTTTCTCCCGAGGCTTGCGTTCTCCCGATTGGATCTGTTTGCGAAGTTCCTCCTGCAACTGCTTATAGAGTGGAACAACATCATTTTTGTTTAGCATAATTTACCACTTCCTATCATTATAAAAGATATTATAACATAATATAAGTGCTTATGCAATTGCGTATTAATATAGTTTTGCCAATTCTAGTAAATATAAAATTTCGCTTATAGGAAATGAAACAATTCTTCATATATAGCTTCAGTAATAAACTGTTAGAAAAGCTGTTAAATGCATTATTCTTGAATCCAATATACTATTAGTATATAGTATTTGTATGGCTTATGAGTTTTTATGTCAACTTATATTTCATGCTGCCGGAGAAATTTTCCTGAGAGAATTGACAAGCGGTATTAATTCCTATATATTAGATATATAAGTATATATAAGTACTCATAAAGATATATAAGTGCTTAATAACGAATTGGATTACTGAGATAAGCGGGAGGTGAATGGAAGTTATGCCATGAAGACAAGAATTTTTCTCGACAGTCGCATACTTTGAAAAATCATAGGGGGGGATTGGTATGGGCAATACAGATACACCTTTAAAGCTAGCAATTCAAAAAGTACATAAAGCTATCGACAAATGTATTAATAATCTTAGCACATTTACAGGATATATTGTGGCTGCTTTTATGGCAATTTTGTTTTTACAGGTTGTTATGAGATTTGTGTTTAAGAACCCCATTTACGGTGCTGATGAATTGGTGACAGCGCTGATGATTTGGTCTATGGCACTCGGCAATACGATTGTTTATTGGAATAACGAACATGCAGTAATTGAATTCTGCATGAAGAAAGCTCCTAATTTTGTTAAAGTGCTGATGCACCATGTAACGAATTTGATTGTACTAATAACATCATCTGTTTATATACCAGGTGGACTGAGTTTATTTAAAATGCAGCAAAAACTAATTCCACTTGGAGGGCTGCCTTTCACCAAGGCATATTATTATGCACTGCCGATTATCGTTATGGGCGTTCTTCTTGTAGTTTTGAGTGCATTCAAAACGATTGAGTATATAGTTACAAAAGATGAGAAACTGCTGATGCCTGTACGGGAAGAAGGAGGAATTGCACTTGATTGATCCGATGCTATGGGTTTACTTTGTATTATTTGTTATATTGATTCTGTCAGAAGTGCCAATTGCTTTTGCTATGGCTGGTTCCAGCTTGTTCTACGCTGTAATGAATGGACAGAGCTTTGTTATGTTTGCACAGAAAACGGCAAATTCTCTTTCTGATTTTAATATGTTGGCAGTGCCGGCATTCTTATTCGTGGGTATTTTTATGAATGAAATTGGGCTAACCGACCGGATATTTTCTGCTGCAGAAAAGTGGATTGGACATTTAACCGGTGGACTTGCTCATGCGAATGTTCTGGCAAGTATGATTTTTGCAGGGATGTCCGGTTCTGCACTGGCTGATGCAGGTGGTTTGGGAACCATAGAAGTAAAAGCAATGAAAGACGCTGGTTATGATGAGCACTTTTCTGTTGCGGTAACTGCTGCATCCTCGGCAATCGGCCCTATCATTCCACCGAGCATCAATTTTGTTATCTGGGCATTTCTCTCGCAAACTTCAACGCTCGCAATGTTTATAGCCGGAATAGTACCGGGTGTCTTAATGGGCCTTTCAATGATGGTATGGATCGTTTTCGCAGTAAAGAAGCTGCACATCAAAGCTCCGACTCTTACAAAATCAACCTGGGGTGAAAGATGGACCTATAGTATAAAAGCACTTCCCGCATTAGGCGGACCCATCATCCTCATAGGTGGTATTATGTCTGGCATTTTCACTCCGACTGAATGCAGCGTTGTAGCTGCAGCCTATTGCGTCATAATTTCGATAGTTTACAAAAAGTTCTCCATTGAAATGCTGACACGAGCTCTACGCAGTACACTGTCCTCTGCCGCAATGGTTATGGCACTATGTGCAACCGGACTTATCTTTAACTGGATGATTGTTACAAGTGGTCTAATGAACTATATGGCTGCTGTGATGTTATCTTTGGGTAATGCCTATTTGGTTTTGCTGCTGTTAAATGCGATTCTTCTTTTTATGGGTTGTTTCATTGGTTCGATGCAGGTTTTGATTATGATAGCGCCACTGCTAATGAGTCTTGCATTAGCACTTGGTCTTAATATGGTACATATTGGCGTTATTGCTGTTTTGAATTTGACTCTTGGCTTAATTACACCTCCAATGGCTCCATCATTGTTTGTAACTGCAAAAGCAACCGGTGTTTCCTTCGACAAGTCGTTGAAATATACCGTTCAGTTCTTAATTCCACTGGTAATAACGTTATTGCTTGTAACCTTTATCCCGGGCCTTACACTCTGGCTGCCCGGCTTAATGGGAGCGATATAAATAAAAAAGAAAGAGGGATAGAAATGAAAAAAAAATTAGTATTGATCTTGTCTCTGGTACTTTGTCTTAGTCTGTTTACAGGTTGTTTACCGAATACTGCTACGACTCCTAGTTCAACCCCTGCTGCTCCTGCTGCTGAGAAACCTGCAGAAACAACCACCAAAGCACCAATGGTATACAAGCTTGGCAACGCAGGTGCTGTCGGTGAGCCCGCTGCAACTGTCTGTCAGTTGTTCACTGATTTAGCGAATGAAAGGCTAAACGGAGAAATAAAGTTCGAATTCTATCCTGCAGAGCAACTCGGTAACGAGGTTACCATGCTGGAAAATGTTCAGGTTGATCTCCAACAGGCTGTTATGACTGCAATTGATACCCTTGGAACCTATTCTGCAGACTTCAATATTATCTCAATGGCATTTGCTTTTGAAAATCATGAGCATCTGTTTAAATATTTGGACTCTGAAGCTTCAAAACCAGCTTTTCAACAATTGGAAGAACAAGGCATACATGTTATTAATTATAACTTCCGTAAAAACCCGAGGCTCATTTTTGGTAAAAAGCCGATAATAACACCAGATGATCTGAAGGGTGTGAAATTTAGGATTCCAAATATTCCCATATGGGAGAAAAACTTTAGAACTATGGGCGCAGTACCAACAATCGTTTCATGGTCTGAGTATCCTTTCGCATTAATGCAGGGCGTTGTAGATGCTGGAGAGTGTACTAAGGAAAGCTTTTACGCCTGCAAATTCTATGAGTCCTGCAAATATGTTTCTGAGGTTAACTACGCGTACCCACTGGAAGCATTAAGCTTCTCCAAAGCTGCCTGGGATCGTCTGACTCCCGAACAGCAGAAGATTATAGAAGAGTGTGCAGCAGAGGCTGCAGAGCAGTTTAACACTACTATTAATACCAAGTGGGAAGAAGACAAAAAGAAACTAATCGAAGAAGGTGTCGAGTTCGTAGACTTTGATCTTAAGGCGTTTATGGACAAAATGGCTCCTCTCGCAGCCAAGCTCGAAGCAGAAGGCTTCTGGGGCACGCCAGGACTTTATGAAAAGGTACAAGCTCTGAGATAGTCAATACTTTTAAAAAATCGTTCATTTCCCTTCCTGTTTGGAAAGCGGGAAGGGGATGAGCGGTAGAATGTTTGGAGGAGATACATTGCTGAAGGTCTTGGGAATTGGCGATAATGTCTGTGATATCTATCTTCATTCGGGAGAAATGTATCCCGGTGGTCAGGCTCTGAACTTTGCAGTTTACGCAAAACAGCTTGGCGTTCCATCGGCGTATATCGGTGTGTTCGGGCAGGATGGAATCGCACAGCATATTATCAATACACTGGATGTACTCCAGGTAGAGTATGTGCGCTGCCGTCAATACGAAGGGGAAAACGGATATGCAATGGTGAGCCTGGTGGATGGAGATCGTGTTTTTATAGGAAGCAACCGTGGAGGCATCACAAAGGAAAAACCAATTATTCTGAAGGATGCGGACAAGGATTATATCCGTACTTTCAATTTGGTTCACACTAGTAATAACAGCTACTTTGATGATCAACTCGAATTTCTTCACGAACTGAATGTTCCGATTTCTTACGATTTTTCGAACAAGTGGAAGGACTGGGAGCGCACTGTACGCATCTGTCCCTATATCACTTTTGGTTTTTTATCATGTGGTTCTATGTCGCAGGAGGAAACTCAACAGGTTTGCAGAAAAGTTCACGATTTAGGCTGTAAAATTGTGACAGCTACTATGGGAAGTAAGGGTGCATGGTTATATGACGGGAAACTAATGCTTTTTCAACCGCCAAAACTAGTGGAAGCAGTTGATACACTCGGGGCGGGCGACTCTTTTGCAGCAGGCTTTTTAGTCTGCGTGGCAGAGGTGATGGAAGAGAATCCAACTAGGTTGGATACCGATCCGATTTACCTTGAAGAAACATTCAAGAAGGCCTTGGAAGCTGGTTCAGTACTGGCAGCAAAAAACTGTTTGGTAAGAGGAGCGTTTGGACATGGTATAAAAATTCCAGATGCAATTGTGCAAAAGCTTATTATTACGGGGGAGAAAAATGGCTAGAATTGAAAAATCGCGTATAGCAATGGGGAATTATCATTATGTTCGGTTTCATTTTACACATTTTTTGGATGCAGCCGTAAAACTTGGTATTCAGAATATTGAGGTTTGGGCTGCAGCTCCACATTTTTGTCTGGATACATTAAATGAAAAGTCACTGCTCACTGCGAAGCAGCAGATTCAAGATCGTGGCTTGAAGGTGGTTTGCATCACACCGGAGCAGTGCTCCTACCCGATCAACATTGCAGCTGAGGAGCTTCCTCTGAGAACAAAAAGTATACAGTATTTTAAGACTGCAATAGACGCAGCAGCTGAACTGAATGCACCATATGTGTTGGTTACCGCAGGTTGCGGCTATTTCGATGCGGACATTCAGACGGCTTGGGAGCGTTCGCTTTCTGCAATGAAAGAACTCGTTGCACATGCAGAACGTAAAAACATTACACTCGTATATGAACCACTGTCAAGGTATTCATCCAATATTGTGAACAATGTTTTTCATCTTAAGAGAATGTTGGATTTAATTCCGTCAGATTACATTAAAGGGATGGTGGATACTGGACAGATGGCACTGGCCGAAGAGAATGTGCATGATTACCCCCGATTGCTGGGTGATAAACTGGCACATGTTCACCTGTTGGATGCTACCCCGATGGGACATCTTGCGCTAGGAGAAGGTCAGCTGCCAATCGGAGAATATATAGATGTTCTGGAAGACAGCGGCTATAAAGGGTGGTACACCTTCGAGTTTACTGCTCTCCAATATAGATATGTACCCGGGATTGCGGATGAGAAAAGTATTGACTGGCTGTTATCAAATAACAAGCTGATTATAGAATGATATGTTGCTAAACAATGAAATAGTAAAGAAAGGTGATATTATGGGCTACATGATTGGTGTTGACGTAGGTGGTACCTTTACCGACTTTTCTATGTTTGATACTAAAACAGGAAAATTACTGCATTTTAAACATAGTTCTACTCCGGAAGATCCATCCAAGGCAATTGTAAGTGGTATTTTACATGTTCTGACAGAACAGTGTATAAAACCGGAAGAGGTCAGCTATCTTGCACACGGCACAACCGTTGCAACCAATGCGCTGATTGAAAAGAAGGGCGCCCGCCTTGGCTTGATTACCACAAAGGGGTTCAAAGACCTGATGGAAATTGGGTGGCAGAAGCGTCCGTCCCTGTACGATCTTCTTAAAACAAAACCGGAAAGCCTAATCCCTGCCGGACTAAAATGTGAAGTGGAAGAGCGAATACTATATGACGGAACTATAAAAACGGCTATTAATGAAGATAATGTTCGCAAGGCAGTCCGATACTTAAAAGAACAAAAGGCCCAGGCCATAGCAGTTTGCACCCTATTCTCCTTTATTAATCCTTCCCATGAGCAGCGTATAAAGGAAATTATCAAAGAAGAATATCCTGAAGTATACGTTTCCATCTCATCTGAGTTGGTGCCTGAATTCCGTGAGTACTCACGTATGAGTACCACTGTTTTGAATGCGTATCTCGGGCCGGTTATGGAAAAGTACGTACATAGATTCGAAAAGTCCATTATAGATTCCGGTATCAAAGCAGCTCCTTATGTTACCCAGTCTAATGGTTCGGTTATTTCTATTGCCGAGACCATCGACTGCCCTATTAAAACTGCAGTCTCCGGACCAAGTGCAGGTGTTATAGGCGCAACCTATATTGCCGGACAATGTAACACCGATAAGATTATTACCTTTGATATGGGCGGCACCAGTATAGATGTCAGCTTGATTGAAGACGGCAAAAACCAGGTTTCCAACGAGCGTTTGGTTGAGGGATATCCTGCCCGTATCCCTATGATTGACATTATTACCGTAGGTGCCGGTGGCGGGTCCATTGCACAGATAGATGAGGGTGGAGCACTGAAGGTCGGACCTAAAAGTGCAGGCGCAACTCCGGGTCCTGCATGCTACATGCGAGGCGGCATACTTCCTACTGTTACCGATGCGAACATTGTATTGGGCAAGCTCAACCAGAAGTGTATCTTGGGCGGCAGAATGGAAGTTGACTTTGAACTGGCAAAAAAAGCTCTGGCAGAGCACGTTTGTGATAAATCTACTCTAAGCCTGCAGGAAGCTGCAGCCGGTGTGATTTCGGTTGTAAACTCCAACATGATCCGTGCAATCCGTGTTGTATCTGTTGAACGTGGCTACGATGTTCGAGAGTTCACTCTGATGGCATTCGGAGGAGCAGGTCCTCTTCATGCATGTGAGGTTGCACAGGAGATGGGTATTATTACAGTTCTTATTCCGCCATCTCCAGGTACACTTTGCTCTTTGGGTCTTTTGATGGCTGATACCAAATTTGACATCAGCCGCTCTAACGTAATGATTGCAGAAAAGGCAAATCTTCCAACTGTGCAGGGCATCTTCAAGCAGTTGATCGATGAGGGGAATAATATGCTCGGCAAAGAGAAGGTTGCTGAAAAGGACAGGAGTTTCTCCTGTACTATTGAATGCCGATACGAGCGTCAGAACTACGAGATTTCCATTGAGGTTGGGGACTCTATGACGGAAGAAGTCATGAAGGATATGATAGATAAGTTCCATAAAGAGCATAACCGTACTTATGGTTACTATAACGAGAATATGCGCATTCAGATGGTAAACTACCGCGTAAGTGCAGTAGGTACTATTGAAAAGCCGGACCTTACTGAAAGCGTGATTGACCCTAATGCAAAGCCACCGAAGGCAATCGAAATTCGGGAAGTACTGTTCGATGGTGAAAAGGCGTATCTGCCCACCAATGTATATCAGAGAACTGATATTAGGCCGGGCTGCACCATCTGCGGTCCTGCAATCGTCGAACAAATGGACTCCACCACGATTATCCCTCCGAAGTGGACTGCATATACCGATGGTTTTAATAACATAAAAGCAACCTATCAGGGAGGTGCAAAGGCATGAGTCATAAAATAGATGCTGTAACGGTTGAAATTGTTGGCAACCTTTTGCTTTCTATTGCAGAAGAGATGGGTGTTGCCATAATCAAGAGCGCATACTCTACCAACATAAAAGAGCGCAGAGATATTTCTACTGCCGTGTTTGATCCCGAAGGCAACATGGTTGCACAGGCAGAGCACGTACCGATGCACCTGGGATCTCTGCTCAGCATAATTAAAGAGGTATACAAAAAATATCCCCTTGCACAGATTAAACATGGTGATATGTTTATCGGTAATGACCCATACAGCGGTGGCGGCACGCATCTTCCGGACATTACCATTGTTGCTCCGGTTTTTGTAGGACAGAAGCTGGTCGGCTGGGTTGCAAACCTGGCTCATCACAGTGATGTCGGCGGCAAAGTTCCTGGTTCTACCTCCGGGGATGCAGTAAGCATATTCCAGGAAGGTATCAAAATTCCAATCTCTCGTGTATGTGAGAACGATAATGTCAAGGAAGACGTAATTGGTTTTATCATGGCAAACAGCCGTATTCCAGGAGAACGTTATGGAGACTTGCAGGCGCAGATTGCAGCAAATCGCGTTGGCATGCGTCGTTTGCTGGAAGCTTATGACCGCTATAAGGATTTGCTGATTGACAGTATGTATGAACTGCAGGATTACGCAGAGCGCCGACTGCGTGCAGGTATTTCCAAGTTGCCGGATGGTGATTATGAATTTACCGACTATATGGATGATGCAGGTGTTGCGTGCCCCGATCCGATTCCAATATCCATAAAGATCAGCATCAATGGTGATACGATGGACTTGGATTTTGCCGGTACTCATGCACAGGTGGAAGGCCCGATTAATGTAACCTATAATGGTCTGCTTGCAACGGTCTTCTACTGCCTGAAAGCACTGATTGATCCGGGTATTCCTTCAAATGCAGGTATATATCGTGCATTCAACATCATTGTTGAGCCGGGCTTGATTATAAATGCGCAGAATCCCGCACCGGTTGGTGAACGTATCGATACCTGCATGCGTGTTGCAGA
>LOES01000055.1 GCA_001515955.1 Clostridia bacterium BRH_c25
CCAGAATCAAATATATAAGCGACATTGACGGTTCCATGAATCCGCAATACAGGTACAAAAGAGCCGCCATGGTATCAAATATGATTATTAGAGACTTTCTGCCGAAAGAGTCAGCAAGCTTCCCTCCAACCATGGAAGCCAAAGGGAAGACCAAGCTGTTCAGGCTCAGGTAAAAGCCTGTAGCCTCCTTTGACAAGCCTATCCTGTCAGTCATTATTATTGTCATAAGCGGCATGACAAAGCAACCCATAGCATTCACTATACGCGAGACAAATATGACATAGATTTCTTTGGGCATTCCCCTATAGGGACTTAGTAAAGCTTTGATTCCGGACAAGATGTAAAACCCCCTCAAATAAAATAAATAAAGCCATGGAACATATATATTCCATGACCAAGTGTTAATTAACCTTACAGCTTTCAGTGAAATCATTAAGTAAAAATGTATTTCCCTGATGCTGTATCCTGTGTACAGTCACGGTGTCCCCTCCCTAGAACAGCCCGCAACCAAAAACAGTCTATCAGTCCTTGACAACTGATAAAGCAGGCCGCTGTATTAAATTGTCATACTCTCTTTTTACCACTATATCTATTCTCATATCCGCGACCTCCTTTTCCATTTTTTTCATTTCCATTAAACAGTATACCCTTATCAGTTTATTACTGTCAATTAGCAAATATGAACTGTAATACAATATTAATATTCTTCAATATTGCCCCTTGTTGATATATAATTATAAGGATAATTGACAAAAGGCAACGGAGGGATTTATGAAGCTGGATTATTTATTCAACGACCGACATTTCTTCTCACAAATGTATAAGATAGCTCTGCCGATAACTATGCAGAATCTGGTATTGGCATCTTTGAACCTGGTTGACAATATAATGATAGGGGGTCTGGGGGAGACTGCCATTGCAGGCGTAGGACTTGCAAACCAGTACTTCTTCCTCCTGAATCTTCTGCTTTTTGGCATTGTCAGCGGTTCTTCCATTTTTACAGCGCAATTTTGGGGCACCAAGGACATCAAAAATATAAGAAAGGTTTTGGGAATCTGCATAATAACCGGAGGGGCAGGTGCGTTTCTCTTCTCTATAGGCGGCTTATTCTTTCCCAATGAAATACTGGGGATATTCTCCAAGGATCCAATTGTAATTCAGCTGGGAACCCAATACTTAAGGATTGTACTCTTCAGTTACGTTATTACAGCTGTTACCTTTGCCTACTCCTTCGTTTTAAGGAGCATCGGCAATGCAAAAACTCCTTTGGTTGTAAGTGTAATTGCACTGGGAACCAATACTGTTCTAAACTATCTGCTTATAAACGGCTATATGGGATTTCCCAGGATGGGAGTAGCCGGTGCAGCAGTAGCCACGGTCATTGCCAGAGCTTTGGAAATGGTTATGCTGCTTTGGATTGTTTATTCAAAACAGGATGTGACAGCTGCCTCTATAAGAGAAATGACTGACTTGACTGCCGGCTTTGTAAAGCAGTTCTTCAAGGTTACTGTGCCGGTTATTCTCAATGAGTCCATGTGGGCTCTGGGGGTGACAATGTACGCAATTGCGTATGCACGAATGGGTACGGAGGTAATTGCGTCAATAAACATTACAAGCACCATAGAAAGAATCGTATGGGTAGTATTCATGGGCTTCGGCAGTGCCTGTGCTGTAATGATAGGAAACCAAATAGGCTCCGGAGATGATAAACAGGTCTTCCTGTATGCAAAGCGGTTTGCTATAATCGGACCTGCTGCTGCTATACTCACAGGAATATTTGTAATACTGATTTCCCGATGGATGCTTATACCATATAAGGTTTCTCCTATCGTACTTGACTATGCCCATAAAAATATTATAGTCTTCTGCCTTTTTATGTGGGCCAAGGTTTTCAATTATATAAATATAGTCGGAATACTCAGAAGCGGAGGAGATACGACCTTCTGCCTGTTACTGGATACCTGCGGTGTCTGGCTGGTGGGTGTGCCCTTGGCTTTCCTGGGCGGACTTGTGTTCCATCTTCCTATATACTGGGTCTATGCGCTGGTACAGGTAGAAGAGGTAATTAAGCTGATAATAGGAATACCAAGACTAGCCTCCAAAAAATGGATCAACAATCTGACGACAGAAATGAAATAGGCAATTAGCTATAGACATACTCATATGTCATACTGAGCGATAGCGAAGTATCTTACAAAAGATTCTTCACTTCGTTCAGAATGACACTTGTATAAATATGGCTATCCATTGCCCATTTCTTATTTATTCATAAATTCCTTCAATTTCTTATCATACATATCAATAAGCTCATAGGCAATACCTTCATCCAGCTTGCCCCACAGGCCGGGGGTCTCGAAGAACCTTTTGGGCAGCCTGACATTCTTAAGTTCAAAGCCCAAACGCTCTTTGATCCTAAGCTTTGTCGCGTATACCCTGTCGGCAATTGCCGTCAGGTCCTCATCTGTAAGCTCATGACCTATTGCATTAAGTGCAGAAAGTATTGTCTTTCTGTCATATACCTTCCTGGCAAAAAGGCATATGGTAAGGGAATTCAACATGCATCTCTCTTTTTCTTCATTGAATATACCCTCGACTATTTTCTCCTTGTCGAAAGACCCCATGCTTTGATCTATCGAATATCCCCCGTTGCAAAGGTGTGAATGCCTCGCACCTACTACAGCACCAACCAATGCTCCATAGCCTGTATGGTAACCCGGCATTTCGTTTTTTGCAAAGGTCATGGCATAGTCCTGTCCGCCATATTTCCGGGATGCCTCGTAAGATCCCTTGGATAGAGTCTCATAGAAGCCATTTTCCTTATTTGCCAGGTATTCAATAGCCTTTATATAATTCCGGGCATTGCCGAATTCAAGCGGCACTATAGTATCACTATCCCCAAGGACCTTCTCCTTGTAAGCTTCAGTTGCCCAGCCAAGGACAACACCTGTGGACATGGCATCCAGCCCCAGCTGCTCTACTACCTCTATAAGCTGGAGTATCTCATCGGTGGACTTAATACCCAGGAAGCTTCCCAGAGCAAAAATCAATTCATAGTCGTAACCTACACTTACAGACTCATAATCATGGCCCTTGTCGAACTCCCTCCTGAACTGTCCTATGTGTATGCACCCCACAGGGCAGCCCGTACACGCCATTTTCCTGACCAGGTTGTTCTTTACAAAAGCATCCCCTGATATATCCTTTACATGCTCAAATCTGTTCTGTATAAGATTCTTGGTAGGAAGCCCCCCCATCTCATCCAAGGGCTCAACATTTACAGGAGTTCCAGCATCATGATATTTGGACATTATTTCGGTATCGGTAACCTTGTTGTATATTTCCTGATAAACCTTGAAGTACTCCTTGAAGTTCTTTACAGGTATGCTCCTGTCCCCTATAATTGTCACAGCCTTAAGGTTCTTGCTGCCAAAGACTGCACCCAGGCCAAGTCTGCCGAAGTGCCTGTAAGTATCCACGCACACACTGGCAAAGCTCACCATATTCTCACCGGCGGGACCTATCCTTAGAATGCTTCTCTTTCCGCCTCCCGGCTCTCTTTCCCTTATAACCCTGCCTGCCTCGTCCGAGGACATTCCCCACAAGGCCCTTGCATCCTTGAATTCAATGTTGTTCCTGTTTAGTGTTATATAGGCCGGCTTATCCGCCTTCCCCTGTATCACAATTGCATCATAGCCTGCCAACAGCATTGTAAGGGCTAATCTCCCTCCTGCGTAGGATTCTCCAAGCTCTCCTGTCAAAGGCGAGTAGAACATTGCTACAGTCTTGGTCACTACGGGATATACTGAGGAAGCCGCACCTATTGCAAGGATTATCGGCTGTTCTCCATGAAGAGGGCTAAGCTCAGGCTTTATGCTTTCCTCCAGAAGCTTCGAAGCTATTCCCACCCCGCCCAAGTATCCGGACAAGTCTTCCCTCTGCTCTATCCTGATTTTTTTATTCTTCAGATCAATATACAGCACCCTAACATATTTCTCATATATCATTATCCTGCTCCTCCATTCTCAGGCATTCATGAGGACAGAACCTTGTACATACCCCACAGTGCTTGCAGATAATAGGCTTCCCTATGGTATCATCAAAAAATACAGCACTTACTATACAAGCCTCCACACATCTTTTACAGCCTATACACTTTTCCTGTTTCAGCAGGACTCCTCCCCCGGGCCTCGGTTCCAGAGCGCCGGTCGGACAAGCTTCAGCACAAGCTCTGTCGTCATTGCAGGCTATGCATACATCAGCAATGAACTTGCCTTTAAGCCCTCCGCTGGTTCTTACCTTTATAGCGCTTTTGGAAATCGAATGGTTCTGTCTGTTCACTCCCGCACATGCAAGCATACAGGTGAAGCACCCTATGCATTTGTTCATTCCATCAGCCTTTAATACCTTCGGCATATAATCACCCCACTGTTTCAGGACTATTCTTTAAGAGTCCTTTATAATTTATTCCAATTATACCGTAAATCAGATCTTATATCCACATGATATATAACACATAAGGAGTCGACCTCATCGGCTGACTCCCTTTTTTTGATCAAAATGATATTTCCTTATTACCAATATCTATAAAGGATACCTGACAGCTTCCGCCCAGATACCTGTTCACCAGCTCAGCCAGCTCCTTTACTGCAGCTTCAAAGACCTCTCTTCTTGAAGCATCGGCGGATTCTATGCATAGGAAGGCATTTCTTGTTTCCGACCTAAGCTTTGTCCTGTCGGCCTCCCGCCAGTTCCAGCACCGGCATAGGGCACCGGCCTCATCCTTGTAAATTATCTCCCCTTCAGCAGGGGGCTCATTTGACATGCTTCCCAGGGGAACAAAAAGCTCATTGCCTACTGCTCTGGCAAGCCTTATATCACCCTTGACCACATCCAGGTCTTCCCCGCCGCAGGGAAGCATGTACTTCAAAGAAACATAATTATAGATGTCCACCAAAGGGTTTATAGTACCTACCTGCTTACCGTTATAAACCCTTCTTATAAGGGCTTCTATGGAGGACCTGTTCTCCCTGGGGCTCTTGAACCGCTTGTAGGCTTCTCTCCATACTGCTATTACCGGATGCTTCGCCAGTTCTGCACCTTCAAGGCTAATAAGCACCTGCTTCGAAGCTTCCTCCAGCATATTTGCAAAATCAGAGTTGGTTCGAGTATTATCAATATCCTTCACAACTATTACCCCTATACTTGCATCAGGGAACAGCTCCCAAAAGCTTTGTTCAACTATAAATTTTCCCATAAGGCCACCTAATGTTTTGCATTAGCAGGCTCTATGTTTATTCTCTTGCCTTTTATCTGATTGTCCTTCATAACCTTTATAACATCATTGGCATACTCTCTCGGCACTTCCACAAAGGTATACTTGTCGTATATGTCTATACTTCCTATGAGCTTTCCGGGAATTCCTGTCTCCCCTGCAATGCCGCCTACTATATCGCCAGGTCTTATGTTCTGATTTCTGCCGATATTAATGAACAGTCTTACCATTCCGGGTTCTCCTCCGGTGTTTTCAAAATCCTTCTCCTCCGGCTGAGCTTCCTTGCCTTTGTTCCCAATGGCCATCTTTAATAGTGCTGCTGCAATATCTATAGTAGTATAATCCTCTCCCGCAAGCCTCTCAATAGCAGCAACATACTGGCTGAGACCGCCTTCTTCCATGTTCTCCTTTACTCTTTCCATGAACAAGTTGGTCCTTACCTCTTCCACATCCTCTGAAGACGGTGCCTTCTGCAGAGCAATCTTAGCTTTCGCATACCTCTGTATGTCCCTGAGCTTGTATATTTCTCTGCCTACCACAAAGGTAAATGCCCTGCCTTCTCTTCCTGCCCTGGCTGTTCGTCCTATCCTATGTACATAATACTCTTCATCCTGTGGAAGGTCGTAATTGAATACAGCTTCAATGTCGTCCACATCAATACCTCTGGCAGCTACATCAGTAGCCACAAGAATATCTACCGCTCCACTTCTGAATTTAGCCATTACCCTGTCTCTCTGCACCTGCTTCAGGTCTCCGTGAAGTGCATCGGCAAAATATCCTCTACCCTGCAGCTCTGCCACCAGATCGTCAACCTTTCTCTTGGTATTGCAGAAAATCAGTGAAAGCTTGGGGTTATACATATCAATAAGCCTTGACAATACCTCTGCTTTGGTCTTTTCCTTTACTTCATAATAGACTTGCTCTATCTTAGGTGCCGTCAGTTCCTTATGTACTACCTTCACATGCTGAGGATTCTTCTGGAATCTTTTTGTTAGCTCCAGAATCGGTCTGGGCATAGTCGCAGAGAACAACAATGTCTGTCGTTCTTTCGGAACAGCTTTCAATATGGTAATAATATCATCTATGAAGCCCATATCCAGCATTTCATCTGCCTCGTCCAGAACCACCGTTTTGACATGATCAATTTTTAGAGTACCTCTGTTCATGTGGTCCATGACCCTGCCCGGAGTACCTACGATAATCTGGGGTTTTCTCCTAAGAGCCTTTATCTGTCTGTCTATGGGCTGCCCCCCATATATGGGAAGAATCTCTGTGCCTCTCTTATATTTTGCCAGTTCTCTGATTTCCTCAGCTACCTGTATGGCAAGCTCCCTTGTTGGACATAACACCATCGCTTGAATTGCCTTTTCTTCGTGACTAAGCCTTTCAAGAATCGGTATACCGAAAGCTGCTGTTTTCCCAGTTCCGGTTTGAGCCTGGCCTATTATGTCCCTTCCTTCAAGTATGTAGGGAATTGATTGAGACTGTATCGGAGTTGCCTCTTCAAAACCTTTATTCTCTACTGCCTTTAGAATTTCACTCGACAAGTTTAAATCTTCGAATCTTAACGTCTCCATTTAATACCATCCTATCTTTTAATGTAACTATTTAACAATACACATATTATGCTCAGTTTGCAACTAAATTTTACATACTTTTAAAAAAAGATAGGCTTTCGCCTATCTTTTGTACCCGTTCAGATAATCCATGAAGTCATTATCCTTGTCAATGAATACAGTTGTATCCTTCATTTCCTTGTAAGTATTCGTTCTCTGTATGAATCTGTAGAACTCTATATCCTTCCTTAAGGACTCCTCATATATTTGGATTGCTTCCTTATCAGCACTGGCCTTTATGTTCGCCGCATCTTCTATTGCTTTTGCAATTACCTCTTTTTTCTGTCTTTCTGCTTCAGATACATCCTTATCATACTGAGAC
>LOES01000056.1 GCA_001515955.1 Clostridia bacterium BRH_c25
CCGTTGCTATCATGAATTGACTGCAGTGAATTATTGCACAGTCCCACTCCGTGGGAATTAAAGCCCTCCCGTATCAGCTGTCCGGCCTCTGTCAGGCCGATTATCCGTGTACCGTCAGGTTCCTGTATATGCAATATTACTATATTATCAATAATACCGGCGCGATAATCCCAGTTTTTTACCAGAAGGGTCTTTCCTCCTTCGGCAGCCTCCGGCAGAATTGCACAGGTTGTACATTCATTATCACTGGGGAACTTGGTAATCTCATAACGGCAGTTCAGTACCATAAACTCTTCTATTTCCACTCCGGCACCAGCCGCAATTCCCTTTGCCTCCATCAGCAGCTCAGGCATTGTTTCCTCAATTAATGGAATATATGACATTGCGTACTCTTTTATCTGTTCCCAACTTCTATTTCCGGTCATGGCAAAAAGTTTCCTGTAGTCCTTAATACCTGCTCTGATTTTATCCTTTGCCTGTTCTCCATACTGTAAACCTCTTTCAAAAGGGTTCCCGGCATTTACCTTGATTAACTGGAAAGTCCTCATGTGTTTTTCTCCTTTCATGCACTCAGACCGATATCAAACAACTTATTCTGTTAAAAATACAGCCTCCCTTTTAATATAAGCACTGCTACATTTGAGAAAACTTGTCTGAAAAATTGGTCGTTCCTTATATAATTTAAGGTATAATTTTGACGATTTGCAGTCTTTATTTACAATTCATATGCAATAAATTCTCCCTCACAGGGCGGACCGGCGCATACATAAGCAATACCGCCGTTAAAATCATAGATAACACCCGCTACCGTGATATCCCTGATCCCCAGTGGTATGCTGACATTGGACGGATGCCGGCATATTGCCTTTGGATAATTCTCATGGTCGCACAGGCATTTTTTAATATGGGCAATATCTATTGACCCTTGCTTTTCTCTCAATAGCTGTTCAAGCCGCTCACCCCTTGGGCTGGTCTCTAAAGCATGGATTTCCGGCCGGATCACAAAATGATTTGCATGGGTGACTGTTCCGTCAACAGGCATGAGAAAGTCAGTCCCCCCCGGATACGTTTCAAGATTTACCGCCTTACCTTCTGATGATGCCAGCATAAAATTACAGGACACTGAACGCTTTGCATCAATTATTAATTTCCTTGCTTCCTCAAAGCTTCGGCAAGATAAGACCTTGCGTCTGAGAAAGGTAACCGGTATACCTCTTCCCCTGCTGTCATAAATTGATTGCAGATTGTTGGCACATAAGCCTATTCCATGATTGTTGAAACCATTTCTTATTACCTGGCCCGCCTCGGCAAGCCCAAATATACGTGTTCCATCCTGTTCTTCTATATGGATCACTACTATATTGTCTATAATCCCTGCACGATAATCCCAATTCTGCCCTATGTAAGTACCGCCATCCTTGCCGGCTTCCGGCAGTACTGCGAAGGATGTACATTCATTAGGATGCGGAAACTTTGTTATCTCATAGCGGCAATTCAACACCATAACCTCGTCAAGCCCAACTTCTGCACCCGCTGATATTCCTTTTACCTCTTCCACTATTTCGGGAAATACCTCCTCAATGACAGGAATATAGCTCAGAGCATAGCTCTTTATATCCACCCAGCTCATATTGCTTGTATCTGAAAACAGTTTACGGTAACCCTCTATTCCGGCTCTGATTTTCTCACGTGCCTGCTCCCCGTATTCTACTCCTCTTTCATAATGTGATATAGCTTTAACCTTTATTAATTGAAAAGTCCTCATGTTTTTCCCCCTTCCCTTCAGGATTACAATTGTATATCCTGTCTGATATATATGCGTGAATATGAGCATGATTAATAAGCCCTTGGCCTTCCGGCCCGGCGTAAACAACAGATCGGATTTTACTCTACTTGTATAGCGAACAGGAGACAAAATGACCAGGTGTTATTTCCTTCAGGTTGAGATCTGGCTGCATGCAGTCTTTATCTGCCTTAGGGCAACGAGGAGCAAAGCGGCAGCCGGGTTTTGGATTTATCGGACTGCTTACCTCTCCTTTTATAATGTTCAACTGCTTTCTGTTCTTGAGGCTTGGAATCGGAATCGCATCAAGAAGCGCCCTGGTGTAAGGATGAAGCGGATTTTCAAAAAGCTCGTCGGTGGATGCCATCTCAACACATTGCCCCAGATACATAACGGCAATGTTGTCACTTATATGCTTAACAACACTGAGATCATGAGTAATAAACATATATGTCAGACCCATGCTGTCCTGAAGGTCCATCATAAGATTCAATATCTGCGCCTGTATAGAAACATCAAGTGCGGAAACCGGTTCGTCACAGACAATAAACTTGGGGTTCAATGCGAGTGCTCGTGCAATCCCTATACGCTGCCTGCGCCCGCCGTCAAGCTCATGAGGGTAGGTATTTACGTAACGCTCGGCCAAACCTACAATTTCCATCAATTCAAATACACGCATGATGATATCATCCTTATTTTTGATCGTTTTAAAGACCTTAATAGGCTCAGCTATAATTTCACTGACTGTCATACGCGGGTTAAGCGAAGCAAAAGGATCCTGAAAAATAATCTGCATCTGTTTGCGCATTTCTTTTATTTGTCTATTTTTGTAAGATAGGACATTTTGCCCTTCAAAAATTATTTCACCTCCGGTGGGTTCCAGAAGCCTGAGGATAACCCTTCCCAGAGTAGATTTGCCACAGCCCGACTCACCGACAATTCCAAGGGTTTCTCCTTTATTAACGCTTATATTGACATCATCTACGGCATGGAGCAGCCCTTTTTTTGTATCAAAATATTTTTTAAGGTTTTTTGTTTGAATTAGAGGCACATCCATTAATTTTCCTCCCATATACTACATATTTCTTCATTACTCCAAGTTTTTCGCCTGAATGGTAAAGCGATGGCACTTTATTTGATGTGTATCCTTTATTACCATATCCGGAGAAGCTTTACTGCAAATTTCCATACAATGGGGACAGCGTTCTGCAAATCTGCAGCCCGGCGGCAGGGATGTAGGGTCTGGCATAAGACCCTCAATTGGATTGAGCCTGTCTGTTTTCTTAGTCATATCGGGAATTGATCCGAACAAACCTACTGTATAAGGGTGATGTCGCCGGCCTTCAAAAATATCCTCAACTGTACCGTATTCTATGACTTCTCCTGCGTACATGACAGCAACCGAATCACAAATTTGAGCTACTACACCCAGATCATGAGTGATCAATATCATGGAGGTGTTCAGTCTTTCCTTCAGTTCACTCATCAGCTTCAGCACTTGTGCCTGAATCGTGACATCAAGAGCGGTTGTCGGTTCATCTGCAAGCAAGAGCTTGGGATTACAGGCAAGTGCTATGGCAATGATTATTCTTTGCTTCATTCCGCCGGAGAACTGATGCGGATACTCGCCTTTGCGGTCGGCAGGTATGCCAACCATCTCCAGCATTTCACCAACTCTTGCTTCCAAATCATTTTTGCTGAGTTCGGGATAATGCAGCTTCAAAACCTCTGCAATCTGCTCGCCAACTGTATGTATAGGGTTAAGGCTGGTCATCGGATCCTGAAAAATCATTGAAATATCGTTTCCACGAAGTAACCGCATTTCTGCTTCGGAGAATTTAAGAAGATTTTTACCCTCGAAATTTATTTCACCACCCTTTACAAAGCCTACCCTGTCCGGTAAAAGTCCCATAATACTTAATGCGGTTGTAGTTTTACCGGCACCGGTCTCACCGACCAGTCCCAAGGTTTTTCCCGTTTCAACGTTCAAATTGACACCGTTTAAGGCATATATTTCATCGTCATCAGTCCGGTAAATTACGTGCAGGTCTTTTATTTCTATTAAATTTTCAGCCATATTTCTCTCCTCCTAACTGCTGGGAATTAGTTCTTCAATCTTGGATCCAACGCATCTCTCAGGCCGTCACCAACCAATGTGAGCGACATAACCGTCATCACTATCGCTATACCCGGAGCAACAGCCAGATATGGATAATACCTGAGCTGGCTTTTCGCCTCTGATAGCATTGAGCCCCATTCGGGAGTCGGCTCTGAAATGCCGAGTCCTATAAAACTGAGAGAAGAAATAGTAATAATCGACCTGGCTACAGTTTGGGTTACCTGTACAAGAATAGGACCCATGGCATTTGGAAGTATGTGCCGGAATATAATTCTTACGTCACCGGTGCCGCAAGCTTTGGCAGCTTCTATATATTCCTGTCCTATTACACTTAAAACAGATGAGCGTACAATTCTTGACATCCTGGGAATCTGTGAAATCCCCATCGCAAGAATCAGATTGAATATACTGGAGCCTAAAGCCGCAACCAGGGTAATTGCCATTAATATATTCGGTATTGCAAGAAATACATCCATGATACGCATCAGTATATTATCGACTTTGCCGCCGTAGTATGCAGCACAGGAACCTATGATCGCACCGGCAGTTAATGATACGACGATGGTCGCCATACCGACAAACATGGATATTCTGCCGCCGTAAACAACACGCGCAAAAACATCACGTCCGAATTGATCGGTACCGAGAAGATGTTCTGCGGAAGGGGGTTTGAACCGGACGGACAATTGCTGTGCAATTGCCTGGTTCTCATAATCAAGGTATAAATCGGCACCCAAAACAACTGTTATCATAAGTAAGAATACGATCAGGCCAAACATACCCAGGCGGTTTTTCTTGAAACGCATCCATACGGCTTTAAACTGGCTTTTCTTTTTAAACTGATGGATTTTTACGGAAACATTGCTTTTTTCACCCGGAGCGTTTACTTTAGCGTTTGTCATGATGTCACCTTCTTTGCTTTTATCGTCGTATATTGTGACTTAAGTCTTGGGTCAATATAGGTATAGAAAATATCGACAATGAGGTTTATAATACTCGCAATGATGGCTGCAAACAAGACAGCGGCGACTACCATAGGGGTATCCTTTGCCCTTATGGAGTTGACCATAAGCTGTCCCAGGCCCGGTATGGCAAAAACCTGCTCAATAACAATGGCGCCTCCCAGTGAAATGCCAAAGTTAACACCTATGATAGTAACGACCGGCAGCAGGGCATTCCTCAGGGCATGTCCAAAAACTACCTTTCTCTCCGGTGCGCCCTTTGCCCTTGCAGTCCTGATATAATCCTGGCGTATGACTTCAAGCATCGTTGAGCGGGTCATACGTATAAGTGAGGCCAAAGTACTTGAAGAGGTCGCAATAGCGGGTAGAATATAATGCTTCCAGGTATCTATTCCCAGGGAAGGAAGCAGACGAAGCTTGAGGGAAAACAAAAGGATAAGCATCATGGCAAACCAGAATGACGGCATTGAAGTCAATAGCAGTGAAGTGCCCAAAGCAATATTATCCGTCTTTGTATACTGTTTTACCGCCGACAGAACACCTATGGGCAATCCGAAAAAAATTGCTATCAGCTCACTTGACACCGCAAGCTTGAGGGTATATGGAAGACGGGTTGCAATTTCCTGAAGAACAGGAATGTTTGTCCTGTACGATTTGCCGAAATCACCCTTTACCGCATCTAAAACATACCGAAGGTAACGGATGAAGAATGGGTCGTTGAGGCCCATTTGCTCCCTGAGAGCAGCATATTGTTCCGGCTTCGCACCCTCGCCGAGTATCATAATTGCTGGGTCACCCGGAGTTAAATTCATGATTGAGAATATAATGAAGGAGACTCCCAGTATAACCGGGATAATCAGAAAAAGTCTTTTGATAATGTATTTAACCATTTTTACTCCTTTCCAGCAAGATTGCAGAGGAGTCTTAGCTCCTCTGCAAACATATCAGATAATTATTGTTCAAAATACATTTTACCGACCGCATACCTATATACCGGATGAGCGTAGAAATTTTTCAGCTTTGCATTGTAGAACATGTTAACGGTATCTGTGTATATGGGGATAAGCGGCACATCCTCTTTAAGGATCTCATAAATCTGTCTGTAAAGCTCAACCCTTTTATCACGGTCGGAAGCCTTTCTTGCTTCCTCAATCAGTGAATCTACTTCAGGATTTGAGTAACCTGAGTAATTATTGCCGCCCCCAAGCATTGAGCTGTGGAACCTTCTGGTAAGTACACTGTCTGCGTCACGAACAGTGGCATTGATCATACGAAGACTGGCTGCGAATTTTCTCTTGTTGCCGACATCCTCAAGATATGCGGCACGTTCCATTTTATCAAAGGTCACATTAATGCCTATTTTTCTCAATTGGTCCTGAGCAACCTGGGCAGGTTTCATATATGTATCCGAGCCCTGCATGCTGAATACAACATCGAAGCCATTCGGATATCCTGCTTCTGCCAATAAAGCCTTTGCCTTGTCAAGATCTTGCTCATACCACTTAAAATCGTCAATATAACCGAAAACCGATGTAGGAGCCAGGCAATCTGCAACATTAGCGTAGCCTTCGGCCCCTCCGATTACGATATCGTCACGGTTAAGCGCATAGGCTACGGCTTGGCGGATTCTTTTATCGGTAAAAATACCGTCGGTGACATTGAATGTAATGTGATGAAGGCCAACGCCGGGACATTCAACATATGCAATATTCTTGGTGTTCTTTAAATGGTCATAGTCACTGGGTGCAACAATATAATAAACATCAAGAGTCCCGTCTTCAAGGGCAATAGCACCGGAAGCCGCATCCGGCACAAGCTTGAATGAAAGATTTTTAATATGGGCCGGACCATCATAATAATCGTCGAACCTCTCAAGAACCAGAGCATCACCGCTCCTCCATTCTACAATCTTATAGGCACCGGTACCGCACGGATTTCTTGCAAAATCCACACTGGCAGCTTCTGCTTCCTCAACAGCTCTCTTACTTACAATACCATAGGTCATATTGGTCATAACATCAAGTATCGGACCATAGGGATATTTGAGAACACATTTTACAGTCATGTCATCTACTTTTTCAAAGTGATCGATAGCTTCGCTTATACCGCTTGAAAAACTGGATTCCAGTGATCTTTGAAGCGAGAAATATACGTCGTCGGCAGTCATGGTATCACCGTTATGGAATTTTACGTCCTTTCTGAGATGGAATGTAACCTGGGTATTGTCGTCGCTAAACTCCCAACTCTCGGCAAGACCCGGGACAAGCTTGGTATAATCCGCCGGATCTTCCTTAATAAGCGCATCATAGATCTGATACATCATCATGTGGGTAACCGTATCCTTGCTGGTAGAGGGATCAAGTGAAGACGGTTCGGCGTTAACACCCCACAGCAAAGAATCCTTGGCGCTTGCGGTTTCTCCCGGGGCACCGGAAGCGGCGGCCGACGCCGGTTCGGAACCTCCTGAAGGTGTTCCATTGGTGCAGCCTGTAAGGGCTAACGACAATGCTATCATAATGACCAGTACAAAACTAATATTGCGTTTCATGTTTCCTCCTCCTCTTTTATATGTTTTAGGCCTAAAAAACCAGATATTAATAAAAAAGTTTATACAGACTGCATAAAGTTTCAAAATCCGCTACTAATTATTACATGTCCTTGATTTATGCACTGTAATCCTTTAATATATATAATAATACTGAATAGATCACAGTTCTGAGCTTTATGCACTATTTGTATAAACCTTATTCAAATTTATTAATTATAATTATATTAGTTATTGTGTAAAATGTTAAATACCTATAAGTAATAGCCCGTATAAGCATTTGATATGGAAAATTGCGCCAGTTAAGAAGGTGAATTATATGCAGCTCCGTGATATTGAATATGTTTTAAGCATAGCTGAAGCCGGAAGTTTTTCAAAAGCAGCCAAGCTGCTTTATATCAGTCAGCCGGCTCTCAGCAAGTCAATCCTGCGCCTTGAGGACGAACTCGGAGTAAAGCTGTTCATAAGGCACAATAATAAAACCTCTCTCACAAGAGCAGGAGAGCTTTTTGTAGAGGACGCGCAAAAAGTTCTGATGTTGAGTGCACAGATCAAGAAAAAAATGGAGGATATCCAGCAGAATCATGATGGACGCATTACCTTCGGCATTTCGCAATATAACGGACAGATTTACTTTTCAAAGATATTGCTGGAGTTTAAAAGGCTCTATTCTAATATTAAAATAAATGTTGTGGAAGATTTCTCTGCCAATCTGGAACGTGGACTCTTAACGGGCGACCTTGATTTCGCATTGTTTACCCTGCCGATTTCATCTGACGATCTTAAGTATGAGCACTTGTTTTTTGAAGAAATGCTGCTTGCCGTTCCGCCAGATCACCCTTTTAATACAACAGTCAAAACAGAACCAGGCCGGTTTGCAAGCGTAAGGCTTTCTGATTTTAAGAATGAAGGTTTTATTCTGATGAAGTCCAGGCACAGACTTCGCACCATTGAAGATTCCCTTTTCAAGCAGGCTGGCTTCGAGCCCAGTATTGTTTTTGAAAGCAGGAGCAGCGACACGATCCAGTCATTTGTAACAGGGGGAATAGGATTGGGGTTTGTCTCGGCTGCCATGCAAAGAAATACGTCGGCCGAATGGCAATCAACCTACTATCATCTGACGGATGTGGATGCAAAAAGAGAGCATGTTATTGCATATAAAAAGAACGGTTATCTTTCACATGCCTCAATAGCATTCATAAATCTGGCAAAAGAGCTGTGTGAGAAGCAGTTCAATTATCAGAGCGACCTTATTATCCGATAAGCTTGGTTTATATTTGTGTAGCTTTTTATGGTATTGCTGCTGCAAAATTATAGGTAACCCCTGGGAAGGAGTTACCTATATGGAGTAAACATGCCATTTTAAAAGAATTATTTAGCCAGACAGAAAACTCACTTTTTTAGGCCAATTTTTCGGAGCTTTCACTGGCACCTTACTTATCTTATTCTCTTGCCGGTTTCCTTATCAAAGAACATTACTTTTAAAGGATCAGCCGACAAGGCTACGTTTTCTCCTTTTTCTAATTGCTTGTCATCCATTCTGAGCAGCTTCCAGATTGTATTGCATACTCTAAAACCGAGTATCGTATGAAAACCTTGGGGTTCAACAATTTCAATCCGGGCTTTTGCAAAGGGATGGTCGCCGTTCAGTTTGACATTCTCGGGGCGGATTGCCACTATTATTTTTTTTCCGATGTAATTCCCCTTTATTGTATCCTTGGATGGCCCATCTAGTTTAAGCCTGAATTCATCGGCTATTGCATACAGATTTTCATCCTCGCAAATAACCTCAGCTTCCTGGAAATTGGCAGGAGGAGTACCCATAAAATTAGCGACAAATAACGATTCGCAGTCGTGGTAAACATCCGTGACATCTCCGATCTGTTCAATGTTCCCTTTATTCATAACCACAATTCTATCTGCCAGCGCCATGGCTTCTGCCTGGTCATGTGTGACAAATATTGTTGTAGAATTATGTTCCAGATGTATTTGCTTCAGAAAGGTTCTGACCGATACCCTTAACTTGGCATCCAGATTGGACAGCGGCTCATCCATAAGGAACAGCTTTGACTGAATGGCTATAGCCCTTGCTACGGCAACGCGCTGCTTCTGTCCTCCCGACAGCTGCCCCGGATATCTGTTCAGATTTCCTTCTATTTCACATATTCCGGCAACTCTGTCGACAGTATCTTTTATTTCCTTCCTGGAATATTTTCTTAATTTCAAAGGGTATGCGATATTCTCATAAACCGTCATATGAGGCCATACCGCATATGACTGAAAAATCATGGATACATTCCTGTCTTTCGGCTGCAAATCATTAATTTTCTTATTATCAAGAATAATTTCGCCTTCTGTTACCTTTTCGAGACCGGCAATCATCCTGAGGGTGGTTGTTTTCCCACAGCCTGACGGTCCCAGGAGTACCACAAATTCTCCTTTGTCAATTTTGAGATCAATTCCTTTTAGCGCAGTAAATCCGTTCGGATAAGTTTTCTTAAGCTTTTCCAGCTCCAAATATGCCATTATTCTCCCCCCCTTATATTTGGACATTGCCCCATAACTGATTGATATAGTTTTTGATAATAAAAGTGAATACCAAAGACGGAATAAGAAGTATAATTGCTCCGGCGGCAGGGATATTGGATATACTTGAAGACCCGACCGTTCTGTAAACAACAAGGGCAAGGGTTGGATTCTCATTTGTCATTATCAGGGCAACAATCGAATCATTCCATGCTGCCAGGAAAGCATATAATGATGATGCCACCAATGCGGGAAAAGCCAATGGAACCGTTATTCTCTGAAAGGTTTTTATTCTGCCGGCTCCAAAAACCATGGATGCCTCTTCGAGCTCAACGTTGATACCTTTGAAGATCGAGCTTGTAATCCAGGCGGTAAGTGCTATATTGGGAACGGAATAAACCAATGCCAGAGAAAAAGGCGTATCATAGACATTCATTTTCATTATGTATATAACCATGGGTAATGATATTGCAACAACAGGAAACATTCTTACTACAAGCAGAGAAAGGTTAAGGGTCTCCTTGAACCTGAAATTCATCCTTGCAAGGGTGTATCCTGCAGTACCCCCGAGCAAGAGGGATATGACAATTGTCCATGCGGCGGCTTGCAGTGAATTCACCAGCGCGGCAATGCTTCCGTCAGCCAGAATAAAAAATATCTTATAATTTCTGAAAATATCTTTTTTTAATTTCAGGTCGATTTCATTTGAAGTTTTCGCTTCCGACATGAGGTTCCGGATATGCTCTTCCTCCATGTTTACATTAAGCTGGTTCAGCAAATAGGTACGAAAGCTTTTTGAATCGCTGTCCGTTTTAACCGATTCATAAATACCATTCTTTTCGATATGGAGGGAAAAATTGTCGTCTGAAGCATTATAGATAAATTTGGCATTATAGGACAAGGACGGAAATATCCTGGCCGGAAACTGATATGCTTCATAGTTGGAGGCAAATGAAATACTTACGAAATATGCTACCGGGATTATCACAGCCAAAGCAATTGTAACGGCTATAAGTGTGAAAACTGTTCTGCGAATTGTATTTTTGATAAATACAGCAGGCATTATCTCACCTCCTGATTTTTCGACCTATTACTGATCCGGATATAAAAATATGCTGCTGTCATTACAATAACCACTACTATGACGGACAGGGCATAGGCATCCTTCTTTGCAAATTCTGCAAAGGTAATAACATCGATATTATATGCGATTCTTTCAACAAGAAAGGGAACGGTATTGTAGCCGTAAATCATTACTGCTATCAGCCAGACCTGAATTGCCGAGATAAGCCTCAAAATCATGGCGGTGACAATGGTTGGCCTGATTATGGGCAGTACAATATCCTTTATTGTCTGAAAGCGTTTGGCTCCAAATACCCAGCCTGCTTCTTCAAATTCCTTATTCAGATTCTGAAGCCCAGCCAGTATTATTATTACAATCGACGGCAATACGGTCCATGTATCAACCAGGGTTAGAAAAAACACTGCATTTAAGCCTTTAAAAGACATCCAATCAATTAGATTTGAGGCATCTACAAGATGAAGCTTGAACAATAATGAATTCATCCATCCCAATCTATAAAAACCGCTTTTCCACAATATACCGACTGCTGCGGGAGGAAAGGCCATTGGGATCAGTGTAATAAAAAGCAGGATGTTTGAAAACTTGAATTTTTTATTGAGAAATAATGCAATTCCTATTGAAAGGAAAAATTGTATTACCATCGAACCTGCTGTAAATACCAGCGTATTGATAAATGCATTCCGTATATCGGACTGCATCAATAGTCTCGAATAATTTGCGATCGAAAAGCCTCCCGATGCATCTGCAAATGCTTCCAGTACAGCGCTGTATACCGGTCTTAGCCAAAATACAGCATAAAAAATTATCACAGGGAATAGTAAAAAATATGCAGACCGATTTTCCATGTTCAGGTTTTTTCTGTTCAGCATAAGCTCACCAGCCTTTATAATACTTGGCTTAATGTTGAAACATTAAGCCAAGTATTATGTATATTGTTAAAATATGACTATTTCTTGGCTTTAAGCAGCTCTGCCTGCTTTGCCTCCAAATATTCCTGATTGATTTTTTTACCTGAAAGTATATCGTTAAAAGTATCCTCATATAACTTTTTCACTTGTCCCCAGTCATTATATTCACTGGAACGAACCCTTTCAATTCTTGTGTCCCCCGAAAGAGTTTCAAGACCCATTTTCATGATAACATCTGCAGGACTTGAGCCAAGCTTGTTGATTACTTCCTGTTTCGAAGGTACCCATGGACCTGTATTGTTCATTACATCATAAAGTATATCATCCCTAAGAAGGAATTCAACGAATTTTTCAGCAGCTTCCTGATTGGGAGAACCTGCAACAATGCCTATTCCGTGGCCACCGGCAATTGTTCCTCTGCTTCCGTCCTTTCCTTTCGGAACAGGAGCGACGACAAATTTATCCGGAGCCTGGCTGTATGAAGTATTTGCATAAGCCTGGTGGAATATTGTTATCCATGCTTCTTCGGATGCAAGTGGAACCGTCGGGAAATCAATGGTAGGTGATGAGGGCAGTATGGAATCCTTCATGCTTATTATAACATCAAAAGCTTCCTTTGCTTCCGGGGTATTGAATACCGGCACATATTCCGCGCCATATGCCAACTGTATCGCATTGAATTCATAAGTTGTAAATTTGCCGGCCAGTGCCGGGAAAACATATCTGGCTGTGCCTGTCTTTGCCTTTATATTATTACACCACTCAGCAAGCTGCACCCATGTAAGGTCATTTACCTCATATCCTAATTCTTCGAGGTACGGAAGAGCTTTTTTATTGGCTATCAACAAATAAACGTCTGCCTGAAGGGGGATATAATAACGCTTGCCGTCAACAACAAAATTGTCGTCGAACTGGGTAATGAATGTACCGCTTGGTTGCTGGTCATAGGCTTTGACCGCCCCATACTGTTTTACTGTATCAACAGCTGCCGAATCATGTGCTATTAAAAGGTCTGTCGTCCATTTCCCGGTATTTTTTTGTGCCTCCAAGGTCTTGTAAAGCTCAGAAGCATTTGCGACTACTTGAAGCTCTACATCAATCCCTGTTTCCTCTTTGAATTTCGGAAGTATATTCTCTTTCACGTACTGTTGCTGCAGAGGGTCGTAAAACATCTGCGACACTACCTTGAGTGTCTTCGTTTCTGCTTTTTCGCCGGTATTCGGTGCACTTGCAGTTTCTCCTGCATTTGGGGTACTGGCAGGAACATCTGAATTATTGCCGCTACAGCCCGATAATAAGGTTACAAGCACTAAGGCAGCAGCAATTAATAGTGGCATGACCTTTTTCATAAAACAATCCTCCTATTTATTTATTAAAACCTATAACAGGTCTTTTAACAACAAATATAATGCGGATGTCCAGGTGTATGATGAATCATCATTTCCCTCCCCCGTAAGGGCATCGTAGTTTTCGTACATTGCATCCGGATAATGATTTGATATATATTTTCCATGGGAAGCATTCAATCTCACTCTCAATCATCAAGGTCTCTTCACATTTCATCCATATCTACAGTTCGTTTCGTTATTCTGGATTTTTCCGCAGCGAGGGCCATCAAATGGCTTTCAAGGGATAGTTCCACAGTTGTCAGACACTCTCTGTTCTTATCCTTCATGCAGTCGACAAACTCCTTAAAAAGCATTAAATCGCCTCCCCCGTGTCCGCTTTCTACAACCGGCGGCACAATAATATCCTTTTTACTTCCGAATACTGATATCTCGATTTGGTTTGAGAGCATATCTCCCCTTATTTCCCCATGGGTTCCCATAATCTTGATTGTCCGGCTGATATTGGCCGTAAATGCGGATAAACTGAATACCGCACTGATTCCGTTTGCGAACTCAATAGCTGAGGACATATGGTCAATCGTGTCATTATCGCAATAGTAGGCGCATCTCCCATAGGGTCCTTCTTTCAGCTTAAGTTCAAGCTCTTCCCGGGTCTTCAACGGTGCCACCACATTCCCGGGCCATACTTCCGGATCCAGATATATCTTGTAGGCTGAATACGGACAGCTGTTGATTTCTTTGCAATCCTTACACATAGGGGCTGCGTAATCCGGGGCATTCTCCCTGTTAAAATACGCAACTCCTCCGAATGCCGAGACGCTTTTACAGCTGCTGCCTGCAAGCCACAATAAAATGTCCATGTCATGACAGCTTTTTGCAAGCACAAGAGGACTTGATTCTGATACTTTTCTCCAATTACCCCTTACATAGCTGTGAACAAAATGATAGTAACCTATATTCTCATTATGCTGTATGTTTACAATCCTGCCTATGCTTTTTCCGTCAACCAGCTTCTTTAGCTCCTGAAAGAAAGGAGCGTACCGCAAAACATGGCATACCATGAACAACCTGTCGGGGTATTTCTTTGAAAGTCCCGCCAATTCTCTGATTTCAGCAGCATCCACAGCTACAGGCTTTTCCAAAAGCACGTCATAGCCTTTCAAAATTGCGAGCTTAGCCGGCTCATAATGTCTTTGATCATGATTGGCGATAATCACCGCATCTGCAAGTTTATCCTTTTCAAAAAAATCATGATAATTCTTAAAACACAATTCATCTTGTACTGAATGCTGTCTTGCGCACTCTTTCCTTTTTAAATCCAAAGGTTCAACAATCGATACCACCTTAACATCATCCCTGTAATTGAGGGCCAGCTTTCCATAAACCTCCATCCCTCTGTTTCCGGCGCCTATTATTGCGAGTCTTATCATATTTTTCTTTTCACCTGCCTGTAATATAAAGTTAGACTCCAAAAGCAAATAGCATTACCTGTATAATCTGATCCAGGCAAATTCATAGGGGTTAAGCTCCAAACTTAGAATATTATCAAATACTCTGACTTCATGGTTATTGGCTACGTCTTCCGCCCGTTTTGCTTCAAGCTTTTGTTCCTGCAGATTCAGGGCTATGTTTTTGCGGTCTCCGGATATATTGTGTATGGCAATTATTCTCTCTTTATTATCTACAGATGCCCTTACAAGAGAAAATAACTTGTCATCCATCAGTATGACCTCCTGCGATCCATTCGGATGAAAAGCCTTCTGACTTCTCCTTGTTTTTAGCATATGGCTGAAAGCATTGAAAACCCTATATCTTATATGGTTTTTATCCTCAAGCATATTCTCAATATCGTCGATATCGCATTTTTCTCTGTTTATTATCCGATATCTGCCTGTTTTTGCAACCCCCTCAGAGTAGTTCCGGGAGCCGAGCAAACTATGGATGTATATTCCGGGAACACCTGCCAAGGATAAAGCTATGGCATAAGAGACAACAAATCTTTTTATATTTATGTCCTCAGGATCACTGTTGTCGCTCAGTGCATTAAAATATGAAATGTTGAATTCATAAGGACTTTCAGATCCGTCGGCATTATTTTTATATGATACGAACCCGCCCCTTTCTACAACCTTTTTAGCCATCAAATCTATATCTTCTTCTTTCAGTATTTCCCTCGCAGGATTTATTCCGATTCCATCATGGGAAGCGAGAAAGTTCAGGAATGTCGTCTCATCAGACTCAGTTCTGAGGGTACCGGCCCATTTCGACAGTATTGATGCATCTTCTTTAATCAAAGTATATAGCATAATCGGAGGCAGAGGAAACTGGTAAACCATCCTGGCTTCATTATGTCCATTGCCGAAATAAGCAATATTATCTTTATGGGGTACATTTGTTTCGGTTACAAGCATTACGCCAGGTGCAGCCAGACTGAGTACTTCCTTAAAAAGCTGGATTATGGCATGAGTTTCCCTAAGGTGTATGCAGGCAGTTCCAACTTCCTTCCACAAAAAGCCTATTGCGTCCAGCCGTATAACATCAGCTCCCATTTCTACATAATAAAGCAGAATATCAATTATTTTGAGTAGCAGCTTTTCGTTTTTAAAATTCAAGTCTATCTGATCCTCGCTAAAAGTCGTCCATAAATACTTTGTGCCTTTCGAAGTATTAAAAGCCGTTAACAGGGGTAAGGTTCTTGGTCTTGTCACCATGGACAAATCGGTATTCCTGTCCATCTCAATGAAAAAATCCTTATATTCTTCATCCCCTGAAATGTAAAGGGTGAACCACTCACTTTTTGAAGATATATGATTGCAGACCAGATCAAACATCAATTTGAAATCTGCTCCTATATCCTTGATATCTTTCCAATTTCCAAGCTGCTCCCTGACTTGCTTATAATCAACAACCGAAAATCCGTCATCTGACGAATACGGAAAGAAAGGCAGTAAATGTATACATGATGCCATATCTGTAAGATATTTTTTTGCGAATTCTCCCAAATTCTTCAGAGGCGCTTTACCCCTTCCGCAAAACTGGTCGCCGTATGTAATTATGATGATATCTCTCTCATCAAGTTCGCAATTAGGTTTTTTTTGGTTCTTTTTTGTAAAATTCGCTATCTTTTGTTCAATTTCATTATAACAATAAGCTGCTTTTTCTTTACCGTAAAGCATAATGAGTTTTTCGATAATGTCTGACATAATTGACCTCTTATTCTTGTCGAATATTTGAAAACGCTTTCATACTGTAACGTAAATTATATAATAACAGTTGATATTACTATGTATTTTATATTGAAAGCATTTTCATTTTGTGGTTATTATAGCAAATATGGCAAAATTAATCAACCCCCTTATTTAATAAAAAAAGTTCCAGGCATTGTTTTCATCATATTTTTATCAACTCATACCGAAACCACGTGCGTTTGCATGAAAATGGTTTCGATGTGATTGCATAATTTCATAAAAATGCTATAATCTTATATATTGATAGATAGGAGGGCATTAACAGTGAGTTCAAATATAAAAGATGTGGCCCGTCTGGCAAATGTATCGATCACCACTGTCTCCAGGGTAATCAACAATGGTGAGCATATAAAATCCGAAACACGGGAAAGAGTTCTAAATGCTATCAAAAAGTTAAATTTCAAACCCAATAGGTTAGCTCAAAGCCTCGGCTCCGGTTGTTTTCAAGCAATAGGAGTGGTTGCCACAAGAACTTCCTATCAGGCATTCGGCAATCCTTATTTTTCAATAGTGCTTCAGGCAATAGGAGAGACTGCCGAAAATAAGAATTATGAAATTATATTATGCAGCTCTTCCGATGAAAATAAGGAAGTTGAAAAATGTATGTCCATGATTGAGAGCAAAGTCGTACAAGGCCTTTTGCTGTTAGGTTCAAGGATTAATGACAGGTTGGTTGAGGAATTGAAACGCATTGGATTTCCTTTTGTGTTGGTTGGCAGAGTAATCGATGAGGAGCTTGCGAAAAGCATCTACTCGGTAGATACGGACAATTTCGAAGACTGCAGAGAGGCTGTGGAATACTTGATTCAACTCGGGCACAGAAGGATAGGATGCATACACGCTCCATTGAAATATGTAGTAAGCAAAGATCGTCTGGGCGGTTATATTGAAGCTCATAAAAAAGCGTTAATACCTGTTGACTATTCCCTGATTGCAGATGGCGGATATTCCTCCGGAAATGCATATGAAGCAGCCATGAAGCTTCTTAAAAATCCAAATCCTCCTACCGCTATTTTTGCAACTGATGATATAAAAGCCGTAGGAGCTTACAAAGCTATGGTAGAGCTTGGAATAAAGATACCCGACCAAGTTTCGCTGATCGGCCACAACAATTATGAGATATCTCAGTTCATAACCCCTTCACTTACCACTATTGATGTTCCCATATATGCTCTGGGAACATCAAGCACCCGTTTGCTTTTTGATTTAATTGAAGGAAACATGCCTGACAAAAGAATCATATTGGAGACTAACTTCATTAAAAGGGATTCATGTAAAGCGCGACTATAGAAGATTTTATGTACGCAAGGGGACGGTGACAAGGGGACGGGGTTATCGTCACACTATACTTTTTGGATTATCCCCCTATTAATTCCTGTCAATCTTTCAATCTGTCTAATTGATAATCCATAACTT
>LOES01000057.1 GCA_001515955.1 Clostridia bacterium BRH_c25
CGATATATTCATCCGCTTCTTCAGAGTTATCCATATCCAGGGCTTCAAGGCATACCGCCCTGTCCGGCTTCTCAATGGTAATGGTGCCACCCAGGGATTTGACATGCAGCTCCCTTGATTCCTTCTTTGCTGTTTTTGACTTGGCTGCCCTGGCCAGCAGCTCCTCCAGGGTCACTTTTTTAGGGGTTTCTGCCGTTTCCCTCGTGCTCAGCTTTTTCATTGGCTTAACCCTCCTGCACTGCAATTAGATCCGGGAAGGTCACATCAGAAGGTGTAAACCCGAAGGGATACTCCCTTTCAAGCTTCTGTCCCTGCTCAAACTGCATGATTGTTGCTTCGTTGAACCAAACATTGTTTATGACAACCCGCTCGGTACCATATGCATCCGGGTCGGCCAGCTTCCCAATCAGCTGACTTCTCGTGTCCTTGCCCTGGGTCCAGGCCTTCACAAGCTTTTCCAGCCCTCTGCTGTACACCTTCTTTACCTTTAAAGTGCCTTCCCCCTTGAGCCCTGTAATCTTGCTCTCAATATCCAGCTCCCCTGCCATCTGCACATCTTCCCTGTTGGCTACGACCTTTGCTTCAAAGCTCTCTATTTCATAGACCAGCTCGCCGTCCCACCAGATTTGCCCCCATCTACCGTTGATTTGTCTGTTTCCAGGTACTTTTCTTGCCATTTATATTCCTCCTCCATTCTACATTTCTACTGTGAACTGCAAATCTTCCATTGCATCCAGGAATTTGACCGCAGCTGCTGCAAACACCAAGCTTCCGGTATTGGCTTCCTTGATCTGCTGCTCATCCATTTCAGTTACATCGATTCCCCTGCCCACCAAATAGGTTCTCTGGGCTTCAACATCGATTAAAGCCAAATTGTCATAGCTGGAATCCAGTACATCCATTCTGGCCAGTTCCTTAAAATAGGCATTGACTGCCGCTAGAAAAAGAACCTTATTATCGTAGCTGTTTACCACATTCCCGACATAACCGGCATCAAAGGTATCCCTGATATCGTCCCGGACCAGATCCACCGCATCGACGATCTTGATCTTTTTGAAAGCTTCACCCTTTGTTGCCGTAGTCGTAACCAGGGAATTGACAGCCCTGCCGATTTTGACTTTTTCCCCGTCATTCACAAGGATCAGCTTGCCTGCATCGATATCCGCATCCGGTTCAGTAGATTCCGTAATGCTCTCAACCTCGGACAACACGTAGTAGGTCGCACTTCTGCTGAAAGGCATCCCGGCCAGAATTCCTGCGATTCTTGAGCAGTATTCAGCCGTGCTGTAAGTTTTACTCCCGGCTTTTATATCCGCCGTCGTAAAGTTGATAATCCCCTCATGATCACCGGTTGAAGAAGGCAGTACCGCCTTAAATGTCTTTTTATCCGTATCCCTTTCGCCCTTAATCCAAGTCGATACTGAGGTTATCTGTTCTGTCCCGATTTCCGGTATCGCCAGGTAGTTCCATTTCTTGTTCTTCAGCCGCAGCAGCGCTTCATTGTATTCAGTCGCCGCTGCTGCCACTCTCTCTACTATCACTGTGGACGGTGCCCCCATAAACGCCTTTTCAATATAATCCTTGTTTGCATCAGTCCAGGCTGCCGCATCCACTTCTGCAATGCTGCCGTATGTCTTGGTGACAAAGGATGTATCGGTGTCATCCTTCAGTATAAGTGCAACGATCCCCCTTGCACTCCTTTTTACAGCTGTTGTTCCTTTTGTCTTGAATTCAATTAAAATCTGTGGCAATCCCATTCTAAAATTCCTCCTTCATTTCTAATGTTTGCATCGTTTCGAAGCCGTTATCCGTATCCTCCCTGCTGTCGATATAGCTCAGGTCAAAAGTGAAATGCAGCACCTTTTCAATGATTTCTCCTTTTGTCTTGTCAATGTTTACTGTCCTGTCACCGGCTTGCAGCACCACATCGAACAACCCCTCCAGCAGGTCCTGCATTTCCAACAGCCCTGTACCGATATCCCCGTCGGGGTAATACCGGATATTGACTGCCAATGCCTTTGAGAATTGATATACATTTTCATTTGTCTTTGATACCGAGATAATCTGCACTAAAAAGCAGGGCTTGGAAAAATCCTGAGGCAATTCGTCATAATACAGACAATAACCGGGAAATCCAGTGCTGAGCTTTTGTGCTGCCGCATTTCTGATATCAACCAATGTCATGGACCAACCTCCTTCGCTATGTATGGTTTATGTTAACATAAACAGGGTTCGACCCCCGTTGATGACTTAAAAACACTTTTGCCAAAAGGCATTTGAGGCCTTGTGATGTCTTTTCCCTTCCCCCGGCATATATCCTTTCTTCATGTATACAATCACCCATTCCAGATCCTTCTCCATGCCGCATAGAATTTCCAGATCTGCATAACCGGCCTCCTGCCGCTTCCGCGCTTTTGCCTTAAGCTGCCTGACACCCTTTAATGCTTCATAATAATCTGCTACCAGCTCTCTAATATCTTCATCCATCCCCTTCCCTCCCTGTACAATACAAAAGGCACCATACCGGAACTGTTATCCCGGTATAGTGCCTCCGCTCTTCGGTCGGCATTATTTTACCTTGTCCTTGTTTGTGCACTCCAATTTTGTTATCAGCTCACCGTTAATGTGCTTGATGCTGATCTCAAAGAAATCCTGTCTGCCGATCTTCTCAGCACACTCAACCAATTCTAAAGCCTTTTTCAACACCAAGTCCCTTAGTTTATCCGTCATTCGGCAGTCACCTCAAATTCTACAGTATTTTATTATCTCATCTTGTATCTCCGACGTTTGTCGGCTCGACCCTACAATCATATTGTATTGTATTTCCGACATTTTGTAAAAGTCTGCTATACCCGTTTTTCCTTTATATGGTTAAACCAGCTCAATACTACTTGTATTTACGACATTTTACTTATATTTCTGGCTGGCTTACTAATTTTTTTCTTGATTTTACCATTACTGCGATATATAATAACATTAATAGTCGGTATGACCGTACATGAAGGAGAGAAAAAATGGATATCGGAACCCAAATCAAGGAGCTTAGAAAAGCAAAGAAAATGACACAGGTAGAACTCTCTGCCCATGCAGAGATCTCAAGGTCCTATCTGGCTGATGTGGAAGCCGGAAGGTATAACCCCAGCCTGGAAACCTTGTCAAAGCTTGCCCAGGCTCTTAGCGTCGAGGTTTCGGCTCTTTTCAAAGGAAATGCGGTCCAACCGGACTCTCCTGCAGCCTCTCCCGAAAATACCGGCTCTGCCACAAGGGATAATGGCGTCAGAACAGTAGCTGCCCATAAGACCGACGGTTATGAAGATGAGCTTACAGAGGATGAAAAAATCGCTGTCAGGGCTTTTCTTGAGACCTACAGAAAACAGAAACAAATGGTGAAGGAGAAGAAAGGAGACTAATATGGCATACAGGTTGACCAAGCTTGAGTTATTACAGGAAGAAGCCCTGCAGCATGACATTAAAGTCACGTATGCTTCTCTGCCTAAACGAATCAAGGGACTATACTGCGAAGATTACGATATATCTCCAATCATTGCACTCAATAAACAATATATAGAGAATTCTAAAGAGGAAGCTTGTATCGTTGCCGAAGAGCTTGGGCATTACTATACATCTTCAGGAGATTTGCTCGATGAGGCTGCCGATATGACCGTCGTGAGAAAGCAGGAAGAGAAAGCAAGAAGATGGGCTGCAAAAAGGATCATTTCACTGAATGATATTATAAAAGGATATGAGTATGGAGCAAGAACACAGCAGGAGTTCGCGGAATACCTTGAGACTACGGAGGACTTTCTATGCTGGGCAATTGAATACTATAGAAAAAAATATGGAATCATGAAGGTTATTGATTCCATATATATCATCTATTTTGAGCCTTTTGGAATAATGCGTATGCTCAGGAAATAAGTATTTCTAATATATCTTTACCTCCCACCTGCCTCATGGAAGTCGTTTGCAGATTATCTGCTCATCTGCCTATTCCGAGTCAGCGGAATTCTCTATAGACATCATAAGGAAACCGCAGAAAGCCCCATTATCAACCTGCAGCGAAGCATCAACTTCCTTCTTTATCTGATTGATTTGTTCCCGATATGCCCGGTAAAATTCAAAGGTCGGTTTGGGACTGTATTTGAGTCCCTCCAATTCAAAGTACTCAATAACACCTTTAGCGGTAGTAGGTTTGACGAAAACCTCCACAGCCGGTCTGTAATAAATGGGACATACTGTTAACAACGGCCATTTGGCCAGTTTGTATTCATTGAGCAGCTCAGACATCAGCCTGAAGCCGGACTCCTGATCCCCATGTAAAAATTCCTTCAATCCATGGGATAAACGCTCTTTTTCATTGTCACTGATAGTTGTCGCCAAATCCCTAAATTTAGGTTTTTCGAAAATAGAAACCATAGAGGACTGACTGACAATCTTTTTCATGGAATCAACTATTACGCCGGGATTTTTGAAAGTCTCAATTGTGAAGCTATCCTGTGCCAATTTGTTCATTTTCTCTACTTTATGCTTTTTTGCAATTTCGAGCATCAATGGATCAGAAAAGCCACCGGGGTATCGCGTGAAAAAACGTGCTTCGGCTTCTTTGAGCTTTGTTCTGTTCATAACTTCATCTCCTTTGTTTTAATATATATTTCAATTGATGCCTTATTAATTCCTTCCTTATATCCATGAAATTCCTGATAATTCGTCCTCATTATTCGAGGTCCTGAATATTCATTTTATCAATTTCTTTATTCTTTTTCCGTTTTTCTCGACAGGCAAAATATATCGCCAACAAAACGAATGTTGGAATATTGTATATTACGAGTACAGATAGAATCTGCATAACGATTTGTCCTAGCGGCTCATTAAGATAGAATGCCATACCCAAAACGGCTATAACAGAAAAAAGCACATTTATGCCAGGCAGAATCAGGCCTAACCATCTGCTCTCTTTTTTCGAAAAGAATATTTGCAGTGCAAAAATACCGATCAGAAATAATAATAGAGTAATTGTTTTTACAGGCATTATCATTTATTTATTCTCCTTTTTTACTTTTTTGTATTCTGAAATCAGAATCTTAGCTGTATCAAAGTCTATTTTTTCATTCACAGCCAGACGCTTTATCAGTGAGATGTACGGTTCATTAGCAGTATCCTCGCTTATTTGTATCTTCTGTATTAAGCGGTCCAGGCGCAGCCTTACCGTCGGGTAGGTTACTCCATATACTCCTGCTACTTCCTTTAACGAACCGGAAGCCATCAGAAACTTTTTTATAAAGCTGATATCCTCATCATCTAAATTTACAATCCAATCAGGCATAATTTCGATAGCCACATGTATCACCCCTTTAATAATATTAAATATACTGTTTAATATTATTAAAGTCAATAGTTAATTTATAATTACATATAATTAAAATCCGGAAGATTTTTGCTGCCGATAAGACGTTTAGTCAGTTATTGACCGGTTCATTCCTGATAACCATCTAACCGTCTTCCCTTGCACATGCACTAAATAATAGTTGAATTGATCCGACCGCGTATGCTATAATTGCTATTAATTTCATAGTATCGGATGAAGGTGGCAGGAGGAATAACTCTCACTGCTATTGGACGTACCTCTGGAGAGACTCATAAGAGCACCGAAGGGGAAAGCCGGAAACGGCGAAACTCTCAGGTAAAAGGACAGGGGATTTTAATTTGTTGTGATAGGTATTTCACTTTTAAAATCCATTTTCAGAGGCTAAATCATATTGAATTTAGCCTCTGTTGTTTTTTCCGGAGCGAAATTTATAAAAAGGAAGGGGGAAAGGAGCATGAGAGCATTTGTAACTGTCATTGGCGGTGATAAGGTCGGTATCATCCATGATGTTACCACCGTATTCAAAGAAACCAATGTCAATGTTCTGGACATGAATCAAACCATCATGGGGGGTGTTTTTACCATGATCGTACTGGTGGATCTGGAGAAAATGAATACCGATTTCCAGGGTCTGAAGGGTAAACTGGAAGAGACAGGGCAACAGCTGGCAGTCTCTATAAGGATTCAGCGGGAAGATATTTTTAATTCCATGCACAAAATTTAATCTGGGGGATAACACATATGATTAATTTCCAAAACATCCTGGAGACCATCACAATGATTGATAGAGAAAAGCTGGATATACGGACCATCACTATGGGCATATCCCTTCTGGATTGCTGCGATAGTGACGGAGTCAGCTCCAGAAGAAAGATCTATGATAAAATTACACGTTATGCCGAAAATCTGGTCAAAGTCGGTGAAGATATAGAAACAGAATTCGGTATTCCCATCATTAATAAGCGGGTCTCCGTTACACCCATTTCACTGGTTGCGCAATCATGCAGCGATAATAACTACGTTGCTTTTGCCGAGATACTGGATAAAGCGGCTGATACCCTCGGAATCAATTTCATCGGGGGATTTTCCGCTCTTGTACAGAAAGGCTATTCAAAAGGAGACCGGATTCTTCTGGATTCTATACCGGAGGCTTTGGCTGCCACAAAAACCGTCTGTTCCTCAGTCAATGTGGGATGTACAAAATCAGGAATCAATATGAATGCTGTCCGGGATATGGGTGAGATCATTAAAAGGACTGCATGGCTTACAAGGGAGCAGGAGAGTATCGGCTGCGCCAAGCTGGTGGTCTTCGCCAATGCCGTAGAGGATAACCCTTTTATGGCAGGAGCCTTCCACGGTGTCGGAGAAGCCGAGTGCGTCATCAATGTCGGCGTCAGCGGACCCGGCGTGGTGAAGGCTGCCCTGGAAAGCTTGAAAGGAGAAAGCTTTGATGTGATTGCGGAGACCATCAAACGGACTGCCTTTAAGATTACAAGAGTCGGACAGCTGATTGCCCACGAAGCTTCCGCCCGCCTGAGCGTCCCCTTCGGCATCGTCGACCTTTCCCTGGCGCCTACACCGGCAGTGGGTGACAGCGTGGCCCGCATCCTGGAGGAAATGGGCTTGGAAGCTTGTGGATGCCACGGTACCACAGCCGCTCTGGCGCTGCTAAATGATGCCGTAAAAAAAGGCGGTGTCATGGCATCCTGCCATGTAGGCGGGCTCAGCGGCGCCTTCATTCCCGTCAGCGAAGATGAGGGAATGATCGAAGCTGTCGGCAGCAGTGCCTTGAGCCTGGAAAAGCTGGAGGCTATGACCTGCGTTTGTTCTGTCGGCCTGGATATGATCGCCGTTCCCGGAGATACACCGGCTTCAACACTGTCTGCCATCATTGCGGATGAAGCGGCTATCGGTGTAATAAACAACAAAACCACCGGTGTCCGGATTATCCCCGTATATGGCAAGACAGTAGGTGATCATGCCGAGTTCGGCGGCCTCCTGGGAAGATCGCCGATCATGGCGGTAAGTCGCTATTCCAGCGAGGCTTTTATCAGTCGCGGCGGCAGAATACCCGCACCTATCCACAGCTTTAAAAATTAGTTGGATATATTGTACCGGGTACACATTTTCCAAACCCCTCTTTCATAAAATAATTGGAAGGGGGGTTTTACATATGAATTTGAAACGTTGGCAAATCATTGGAACTATTTTTATCTTAATTGCAGGAACACTTCTGCATTTTACATAGTAATAAAAATAAATGCAAAGAAAAAACTCTACTATAAAAGAATAGCAGAGTTTTTCAATGTAATATATTATCGCATGAGATACTTTTTTGTCTAAGCTTGGATTATTTTCGGTTCCATTGCTTTTTAGACAGCCGAGGCTCACCCGGTTATATCTAGTTCTTGGCACCTTTAGATGCTTTTGTTTTTTCATTTACATCATCTTTAGGGAGTATTACATTAAGTATTAGAGCTACCATTGATGCTATAACTATACCTGATCCGCCAAATAATAACTTTACCCACTCCGGCATAAATGTAAGTACTTCCGGCACAGAACCCAGACCAAAACCTAGTCCTAAAGCTATAGCAACAATCATACCGTTTCTCCCATCAAGGGGCTCTTGAACTAATAGATTAATTCCACTTATAGCAATCATTGAAAACATTATTATTGCTGCTCCACCCAGAACACTTGCAGGCATAATTGAAACTATTGCCCCAAGCTTCGGGAAAAATCCTGCGAGAATTAAGAATATGGCACCTGTTGCTATTGCAAATCTGTTTACAACACCTGTAATGCCGACTAATCCAACATTTTGGCTAAAGGATGTATTTGGCAGAACTCCAAACAAAGCTGCAAAACTGCTTCCAATTCCATCTGCGATTACCCCTCCGGATAATTCCTTGTCAGTTGCATCTCTTTTAAGTCCTCCCATAGTAATACCTGAAATATCACCTACAGTTTCTACTGCTGTTACAATATACATAATCATCATTGCAAAAATAGCATCCCAGTGGAAGGATAGACCAAACTTAAACGGAACAGGCACGCTGAACCATCCGGCAGCCCTAACTACGTCAAAATTCACTTTTCCCATTGGAATTGCAACAATATATCCTACTATAATACCGATAAGAATAGCAGACATGCTTGAAAAGCCTTTTGTAAATTGTTTGAATATAAGTATTGTTATTAAAACGATGAATCCCAAGATGAGATTTGATGGTGATCCAAGATCTGCAGCACCTACTCCTCCACCAAAATACTTTACTCCTATGGGAATAAGTGAAAGACCTATTGCAAGTACTACTGTTCCTGTTACCAGCGGTGGAAAATATTTCCTTAAAGGCTTTAAGAAGAGACCTAATACTGCTTCAAATAATCCCCCTATAAGAGATGCTCCAAGAATTCCTGAAAGACCATATCTGGCTCCTATTGACAGGCAAGTTGGTAAGAAACCGGAGCTTGTTCCCATTACTATCGGAAGCTTTCCTCCTATTCTCCCCAAAGGATAAAGTTGAACTAATGTAACAATTCCGGCTACAAACATTGCAGCTTGGAGTAAAAGAGTCTTTTCTTCCACAGGAATTTTAAGTGCCGCTGCGATAATTATGATTGGCGTAATGTTTCCTGCAAACATAGCTAATACATGCTGTATACCCAAAGGTACTGATTGCCCTAAAGGCGGCATCCCGTCTAACTCTGTTACTTTTGCTTTTACATTCATCTGAATTCCTCCCACCACATATTAATTTATATTTATTTAATTAAATAAATACCACAATTTATAAGGGTTAGTGCAGGGCTTATCTTTCACAGCCTCCGAGGTCATAGCAGATTAACTTATATTATTTTTCTAATCCTGAAAATTTGTATCTATTGTAGTTATTTCTTCCAATATTGTATTGATTAATCAATCAATTTTTACGCCAAGTATTGCTTGCGTTATTTTCTCGTAAAATATATATACACTATATGTATCTCCTATAATATCATAAATCGCTTAAATTGTGAATATAACTTTGGAGAATGTTTTGAATGTTTCGATAGTTATGTTGACTGCTTTTTCACAAAGCTTTTATCCACAGCAGGCAAAACGTCCCCGCAATACAGACACGCATACACGGGGACGTAAATATTTTTACAGTTCATTCCCTATTAGGATCCTTTGCCCACTTTAAGGGATTCGATAGCCCTCTGATAGAGGTCCCCCGAGGGCTCAAGGTGAATAATAAGGTTCTCCTTTATGCTCTTACCATTTTGGTCTACCAATAGCTGTCAAGTCTATTATACTCTCTAAATACAGTCGTTCTTCACGGCCATAATTTGCTTGGATATACCGGTCTTCCTGATCTACAATTATCTGATAATCCTCTAAAGCTGCATTCCCTATTATTATTGAAAGATGTTCCTTTCCTGCTAAAACAGCATAGTCCTTGGCTTCTTCCAGGGTAGGGAAGGTTTTTCTCTCCCAAGGAGCATGCAGGATTACTCCCCCTTCAGTAAGTGGCTTCAGTATGATTTTTATTTTCTCCACAATTCTCCCTGTGGCTGCACCAATGGCATTTGCTACTTCGGCATTCTCTGTGATCACCAATGCTGCGTTCAATTTATCTGCAACCATTGGCAAATAGGCCTTCACAGGAGCTCCGATAGCTATAATGGGATATTTGAGAGTTATATTACAATCAAACAATTCTGAATCAGAGGATTTAAGAAATCTGGAAACAAAATAGTCTTTTACTGCACTCTCTCCTTCGGAAACAGATACACCTTCGTGATTAAGCAGGCTTTCAAATACCACAGTACTTAATTGACCTGCCATCCTATCCATTACCAGATCAATTGTATCTTCAGGGGTCATACCCATTCTTTCTGCCAGAATACTGACTCCGTGCTTGGCAGCCGCTGTATTCCAATGGTTATATATCCCCTTCGCATGAAGAATATCTGTTGGTGTTATAGATATTCTGGACAGAATTCCCATATTCACCAGCCGCTGAAGATTAATAACACTTCTTTGTTTTTTCAGTGCCTTTAAAATGAAGCGTAAAGAATGGGGCTCTGATTCTAGAAGCTCTATAACCAGCTTCTCCGCATCGCCCAGATTATTATGAGATGGAATTCTTGTAAGGACAAAGCAATCCGCAAACTGGGTACTGTTTTTTATCCGTCCATACTCTGCCTGCTCCTCCAATTCCTTAACCAGGTGTGGATATTGGCCGGCCATAACTGCCAAGGGCCATACCTTCTGGGGGCCGATATGCAGTGACATGTCACGTCCAATATATATTTGACTGTCTCCACCGATACCGTAGGTATAAATCTTCGCAGCCTCTACTCTTGTCAACCACCCGCCTACAGTTGCCCCTTCCTGGCTGATAAGCGGCACACCCTTCTGCAAGATTGCAATATCCGTAGTTGTTCCGCCCATATCAAGGACAATAGCTTCCGAAAAGCCTGTCAGGGCAGTTCCTCCGACAATGCTGGCCGCCGGGCCTGAAAGGATTGTATCAATGGGTTTTTCTACAGTCATTGCTTCACTCATCAGGGTCCCGTCGCCTTTTACAATCATCAGCGGCGCATCAATATCAAGCTCCTTCATGACTTCCTTTACCGATTCAATCAGGCCGGTGATGATAGGTATAAGCTTAGCATTCAGCACAGCTGTAACCGAACGCTCATAAAAGCCTAAGCTTGTTGTAAGCTGATGAGCACATACAATGGGAACCTGCATTCTCTTCTGGATGATTTTTTTTGCTATGTTTTCGTGCTCGGGATTCCGGATACTAAAATAACCTGATATTGCAATAGCATCAGCTTTTCCCCGGAAATATTCAATTGCTTCGTATAACCCATCTATATTAAGCTCCACTACGGGATTTCCCTTTACGTCATGCCCGCCGCCTATGGCTCTGCAAAGCTGCGTCGGCATATCCGGCATGGGTTCATGCCCGATCAATAATAACCCTGCCTCACAGCCTCTACCTTCAACAATGGTGTTGGTTGCCAGGGTTGTAGATAAGGATACCCCTTTTATTTCTTTGTTATTACTATGCTTCAGGTTATTAATGGCACTGCATATTCCTATGGCCAGATCTCCATACGTAGTAAGCGCTTTGGCCTTGGCCTTAACCTTTTGTGTTTCAATATCTAGTAATACAGCATCTGTATATGTACCTCCCGTATCAATCCCCAATATATATCCCAAATGCCTTCTCTCCTCTCTGTGTTATCATCATTACTATTTCTCACAGGTACATGGGCTATAGTCACTTACTCTGCTTGGACAATCAGGTCTTTGACATAGCTGACAGTTTTCAAACTTTATTTCTTTTGAAAACCAGATACCTGATACGGATTTTACAGGAATCATGAGATAACAATCCGTCAGAATTATTCCTACCTGTGCTTCTCTGCCTTTAAAGAGCTGAAACAGATTTTTTTGCTCTGACAAAGGCCAGTCTGCCAGTGATCCGGGATTCATCTTTGAAATATGCTCCATACCGTTGTCCTTCATTATTTTTCTGTAGACTGCTTCACCTGCAGTTTTACAGGCCAGCTGCTGAAGTATGTCCACGGTAAAAGCATCCAGCATATCCTCTTTGCATTTAGCCCATTCTGCCAGTTCTGCACCGCAGGTAGCCAGGAAAGGAAATAACTTCTGGGCATCACCGATATTTGCACATAAAATCCTGCTTGAAAATTTGACACCTTCGACGACAATAAAATCATTGCCTTTTTCTTCAATATATGCAGTATTGAATATAGCTTTTGGCTTTCCTATGCTCTCAGCTTCCTTCGCCAGCTCAATTACTCTTTCTGCATATTCGCTGTCCTGCTTCATTTTTAATCTTGTGAACAACTGCTCCAGATTCACCTTAAAGGGAATTTCATTCAAAATAGTCGGTTCCATCCGCCTCATCCTCCTATCTCAGGGTTACTGCTTCCTTGAACAGAAGCTCCCAGTTCTCCGCTGTCTTCCTTATAACAGGCAATCCGACACTGGATATGATGACCAGGGTTGAAGGAGTCTCCTGCTTGTCAGCCGGTTTTATATCGACTATACCGCCTACTGTATCAATTTGATGCCAGCCTTCCTCCAGCAGGAAAAAGCCTTTGATCCGATAGGTGTATTTCGAAACCTCCTTCAGAAATTTCAGGAGCTTCTCTTTCTGAAAGACACCATCTGCTCTTAACGTCAGCGTATAAGGCCTGTTCCCGGGGACATTGATACTTTCCTTTTTTCCACAGCATGCTTTACTGAGTAAAAAACCCTTTTCTAAAAAATCATAGGATAACCGGCAATAGGATGTCTTCACAATTTGTGCATCGGGGTTATACATATGTATTTTCTCTTCGACTTCCGAAGTCTCTTCTTCCGTGATCAAGTCTGTCTTATTGATTATGATCAGGTCACTGCCTGTAATTTGTCTCTCAATTACCGTAAGCAGTTCCACCTGATCCAGAAAATGTACTCCGTCAACAACACATATAGCCCCTGCGTATTCATAGTATTTCCCTTTAATTTTCTCCACATTGCTCAATATGCTGTCAATATCGGAAGGATCCGACAGCCCGGAGCTTTCTACCAGCAAGAGCTCAATAGGCAGTTCAGCCAGGGAAACCAGCCCCTCTGTAAAGGAGCCCTTCAAGCAGCTGCAGAATATGGAACCGTTGTTTATCTCCAGCATGTCGATGCCTTTCTTTTTTACCAGAGTACCATCAATGCCGATTTTTCCAAACTCATTCATAATTATCCCGAGCTTCCTGTCTGCAAAATGCTCCATAAGTCCTTTTAAAAAAGTGGTTTTTCCAGACCCTAAAAATCCCGTTATCAAATATAATCGGATGCAATTATTTTCCATATGCTCCCATCCCTTCTAATCATATTCATCTCTTAAGCTTTTCTTTATCATGGTATTTTTCAATATATTGTAATGCTGCTTCCCTATGGGGCATTCCGTCGTCTATCCAGCAAAGAGCCTCATTCATCCTGTTCATATCCAACTGGAGGTCCCTGAGTATTTTATACAGTTCAGGATAGTCGGACTGCAATCCCTTTCTCACTATCGTAGCACAATATTCTTCTTTACCGAATACACCTGCGGGATCCTGTAAAAACTTCAATTTGTACGTGCTGAACATCTTATGGGGTTGATACCCGGTTATCAGAACCGGTTCATTGCTTTTTGCTTTCCTTTGTAAAATATCTTGAATACTATCTTCATTGCCGAAATCTATCTTGTAATCATACAGTTCATACTTCTGAACAGCTTCTGCCGTAAGCTCACCCACTCTAGTCCTTCTCTGACTGGAATAAATAGTATTTCCAAATCTCTCCGCACATTTTTTCAAGTCATAAATACTGTCAATATCCAAATAATCAGGAACAACCATTCCATATTTACAGCCGGCCAGATTTCCACCCAGCATCTCCAGATTCGACTTGTTCTTCTCATATATTGCCGCCCATGAGTGAGGCATCCAAGGCGCCAGCGTTACATCAGCCTTACCTTCGGCTATACTTCTCCATATCTCTCTGCTTGTAAGCTGAATACCTTCTGAAGCCAGTCCGGTCTCTCTCCTTATTATTTCTTTGACTATTTCCATCTGCAGTACGGCAAAATCATACTCAGTGTGTGCGATTTTCAGATACTTGAAGCATTCCAGCTTCTGGGCTATATCCTTGACTTTATCGTTGAATTCTTTTATGCGTTCATTGACAAGGGCGATCGAAGAGCTTTGCTCCTGCACGCTTGCGCTGACCTCCTGAGCTCCTGCAGCAGTCTCTTCCGTAACTGCAGATATGCTTTCCACAGCCTCATAGCTTTTATGGCTGTACTGCATAAGCTGCTCGGATTTATCGGATATGGTCAGGATTTCCTTGTTAATTGAAAGAACTGAGTTCTTTATGACCTCAAAGGCTTCCTCTGTATTCTGAATGCTCTTTTTTTGCCCTTCCACCGTATCGCTGCTTTCTGTAACAACATCTACAATTACAGAAATTTCATTTTTTACCTTGTCTATGAGTGCCTTTATCTTTTCAGTAGAACCTCCTGCATCTCCCGCTAATTTTCTTATTTCTCCCGCTACAACGCCGAACCCTTTCCCTGCCTCTCCTGCTCTTGCCGCCTCAATAGCGGCATTAAGAGCCAACAGGTTAGTTTGCTGTGATATGCTTGAAATTGACAGGACAATGTCATTGATTTCAAAAGCAACATTTTCCAACCGCTCCGTCATCCTTTTGATATCCGTGAACTTTAATACCGTATCGGATACCAGTTTTTTCTGTGCATCTACGGCCTGACTCCCTACCTCAATCAGCTCTGTGGATTTTGTGACATATTGAGAAATTGCTTTGATATCTCTGCTGATGCTTTCCATGTATTGGTTCGTTTCCGATATGTTTTCTATAGAATCTGTTACCATGGTTACGATATGATTATTGCCTGATGTAACCTCCTCCATTGCATTGGCTACCTGGCAGGAAGAATTTTCAATACTGCATAAGTCTTCACCAAGTATCAAGCCTGTCCCCTCTGCCATCCTGATCATACCGTAAATGTCGGCTATCAGAGCTCTGAGCCTGCCGGACAGTTTTGCCACCTGACTTTTTTCCTCGTCTTCGACTCTCGAAAAATCATAGTGGAGCAGTTTGTTGATTTTATCATCTCCGGTTTTTTCGGAGCTTGCATGCACAAAACCACCGGCTATTGCTGCGCAAGTCAGTAATTGGATGATAAGGAAAGCTATCTGTTCTGGCATTCCGCTCATTTCAAGCAGCCGACTGCGGTAAATAATATTCAGTATCACGGTAATAAGACAGATCCATATGAATCGTATATTCCTTATATTCATGAAATAATTTCTGATCATGTTCAATTCCTCCATTATCCCAATGTTACTTTACTTATCGTTAATTTAATTCTTTTCATCCGCTGCACGATCTTTGTTTGCATTCATGATCACATATATAATCTACAATTCTGCTATCTACCGACTGCCGGATCATAGAATCAGGGGGAATAACCAAAAACCCGCTGTCTTCCCAATCACCTGAGACCATTCTTTTTATCAAAGAATGGTCGCTTTTCATTCGAGCAAAATCCCAATTCCTATCTTTAGCCAATGCTTCAATTTCCTGTGAAAAATCATTATCTGTCAAGTCATTGGTGAGATACAATGCTTTTTTGTACATAGCTTTCCAACCATTGGCGATTCCGATCAGATACTCCGCATTTTCTTCACCATATTTCGCAGCTAATTCCTCATAAGTTCCTCCCAAGCCTAGACTATCAAGCTCTCTCCGCTCTTTTTTCAAGCCATTCCTCTCGATCCAGGAATCAACATAATACATCGTGCCGGTATTGTAATTAAAATAATTATCATAAGCTTCCTTAGAACCCATAAAGACCGTAATGCAGTCATGTGCTCTCGGAACCACTATAGGTATACCTCTGCTCTCCAGCCCTTCCAATACATTGCCGCATAATCCGAACCCCAGGAGAATATAGTCATATAATTGCTCTGCTCCTTCCAGGGCATCAATTTTCTCTTGCAATAGCTTATGTATCCTTTTAGGATATTCATGATTTACTGAGCTGATTAACTCTATGTCAATGATATGAACGCTTAAGGCCGACCAGTAATACAACTCTCTTGCCAACACATCACAGGCAAATGCCTTTAACCTCATTTATACTCCCTCCCCTATCTGAAGTACATACCCTCCATAAATGCTTTCTCAAAATCAGGATGACTTGATATTTCGATATGTTTTGTTGTTTGTGCATAATGCAGTGCAATTTCCTTTAATACGGCCCGGCTGCACAGAGCTTTCTTTGCCCCTTCCCCGGCCGCATTACCCAGGGGGATAATCTTATCAGGATGAAAATCAGGAAATAATCCGATTTTCAGGGCACTTTCTCTATTTACAAAATTCCCAAAAGCCCCGGCTAATAATAACCTGTCCACATTATCAACAGTTAACCCGCTGACCTTTAATAGGATATCAATACCTGCCCGGATCGCTCCCTTGGCAAGCTGAAGCTCACGAATATCCTTTTGAGTCAGAGTAATCCGGCTCTGATTGTTTTCAAGACTTTCATCTACAATAAGGATTTCTTTTGTCCTCCCGCTTTTCATGATTCTTCCGGCTAGTTTACTGCTTTTCAGCTCCTCAGGCTCTGCAATCTTTCCGTCCTCCGATATCACGCCGGCCTCAAGCAAGCCGCTCACAATATCGATCAGCCCTGAACCGCAAATTCCCCTGGGAGGCTGATCTCCTATGGTAGTATACTCTAAATCCTCTTCTACTGCCCCATGGTCTATGGCACCGGGAAAGGCCTGCATCCCGTACTTGATTCTTGCACCTTCAAAAGCAGGACCTGCAGCCGTTGAGCAGGCATATCTGCCCCTGGAGGTTGATAAAACAATCTCTCCATTGGTCCCCAAATCGACCAGCAAGCTGTTTTCATCATAATTAACCAGCTCTGCGGCAATCATCGCACCAACCGTATCCGCACCTACAAATCCTGCTATACCGGGAAGGAAAATAACCCTTCCATTTTTATTCATATTACTGATCCCGATATTTTGGCTGTTTTCCACTATCATATCCTGAGTCACCGCATTAAAAGGCAGCCTGGACAGGCTGGAACAGTCGAAGCCCCAGAACAGATGTGCCATAGTTGTATTCCCGACAAACACCCCCATGTAAATGTCTTGCTTATGTACCGCCGTTTTTTCACATACTTCCCTGATTAGGAGGTCAATACCCCGGATAATTCTTGTTCTCAAAATTTCCAACCCTTCCGGGTTCTCAATCGTATATTGGATCCTGGATATTACGTCAGCACCATAACCTACCTGCGGATTCTGCATAGAACTCACCCCAACCTGTCTTCCTTGCCGCAAATCCATCAAATAGCATACAACGGTAGTTGTCCCGATATCTACGGCAATCCCATACAGTTGATTATCCGTTTTCCCAAAAGCCATATCTATTATTTTATTGTCCCAAACTACAAAGCTTCCTTCTTCTGTGTAATCTATCTTCTGAGATATCTCCCGTATTATATTCAAATCAAGCTTTACAGCACCCAAGACTCCTCTTAACATATCTATCACGGTTTCCCCCGAATCAAGTGTAGGTGCTGTCAGTTTCTCGGTTTTTCTACAGATCAAAGGATCTGCTGCATATTGAATGCCACTCCCCAGCTTTCCTTTTGCACCATTTGTCAATTTGTCTTCAATTAATTGCACCTCAATATCTCCCTCTGCATGGGTCTTGCAGGCAAGTCTTATTCCATTGCTGATCTCCTGTGAGGTTAACAATTTACTTTCTTCATCGGATAAAGGGTTAATCTTCCCCGAGACCTTAACCTTACATTTACCGCATGTCCCTTTTCCGCCGCAAGGGGCATATATTGCCCTTCCTTCTTGGTTGAATACCTCCAGAATACTTTTATTTCCGCCAACCGAAATTTCTTTGTCCAATGCTTCTGATTTAAATTTGTACACTGCCTATCTCTCCTATTCTATATTGAACGCACTTAGGGCATTACATTGGGTAAATTGTCAGACTGTAAGACAAATACTCCCGCAGTATAACTTATCTTACAGTCTGTACAAATAACTCTTATGCTTTCAGATAAGTATTCATTCGGTTCTATGTTATCAAAGATACTCTATTTATTCAGGATTAGCGGCTTATAAAAGTACGTTCTTCTTGAATGTATAAGATTTTCCTGATTAAACCACCACTTGCTTTGTACAGTATTAAAATGCACCATCAATGCCTCTTCTTTGTCCTTGGATGCTGCAATTGGCTGATCCAGCCCATAGAGCGGATCCAATGCATATAATGCACTGTTTCCTATATAACCACTAGCAGTTCCTATAAAATTTGAAACGATGGTATATGCCTGTGCGCTCATAGCTATAGAATCCCATAGGCACCAGGCCCCCTCGGGATACTGATTGGCCGAAATGCTTCTATTGATTTCGATTCTTCTGTCAAATATTCCATTCCAGCGCGTAGGAATGGCTATTATATCCGCCCTTTTTACTGCCATTAATCCGGCTACCTCCGGGAATAAAGCATCATACCCGATCATGATTCCTACTCTTCCGATATCTGTTGAAAAAACTTTAATTTCATCTCCAGCCTTCGCCCACTTTGCATCATTGGAATTCAAGTGCGTCTGACGATAGCTGCCGGCTGTGGTACCCTTTGGATCTACTAAAACAGCAGTGTTATAGAAGTCTTCCTTCTCTTTTTCAATCATCCCGAAAACAATATGGGTATTGTTGTCTTTGGCAATTCCCTTGAAGAACATAACAGTATCTCCTGTAAGCTTTTCAGCTGATTCCCCGATTGTTTTGCCGTCACTTATTGGCCCTGTCACCGACATTTCAGGTAGTACAAATAAATCAATTTTTTTGCCGCTTTCCTCTGCTTTTACCTGGGCATCAGCTATCAATTTCTTGATTTTATCCATGTTTTCCTGCTTTTTTCCTATTACCGGCTCATATTGTAAAGAAATAGCCGTCACTTCCCTGTCGGCAGCAGTCTTTGTATAGTCCCACGGTGCCACATACAGCATCAAATCCTTGTATAGCTCCGGCCTTCTTTCCTTTAATCTTTCTTTTGCTTCATTTTTGTATAGTGCAGGATCAATATCGGCATATACTATGGTCGGTTCATTGATATCCTCATCTTTATTCGGAACAAATGCCGCCTCTGCCAATTTCTCTCCTTTTGGAGACCATACGGCACTGGCGCCGATCATGTGAAAGCCATTTTCCGTATTGGAACGATTTGCACTGATTACATACAAGCCATTTTGCACAGCCCTTGCCTGAAGCGCGGATATTGCCTGAGCAGATGAATTTGTAGGGAATGCCAGCATGTCAGCTCCATTTACTGCTGCCAGCCTTGCACTTTCAAAGTATGCCGAATCCATACAAATGTTAATGGCTATATTCCCCAGCTTTGTATCATAAACAGGAACGCCTAAGTCCCCCCATGCCGCCCAATGCTCCTCCGTCTCCCATTGGTGTGTTTTTCTATATTTTCCGATATAACCTTCCGGGCCAACCAAAGCCGCCGAATTGTAGAACAAGCCTGTCTCCTTATCAAGCTCAGGCATACCTATAACGATGTAAATATCCTTTTGCTGAGCCAATTCTTCAAATCTTTCAGTTGTAATTCCGGGTATTGTATCGACGAAAGGCTCAATTGCCTTCCTGTCCGGATAATAATAACCTGTTGTGGCCATTTCAGGTGTAACAATCAATTTAGCCCCTTCCTGTGCCGCTTCTGTTACAACTGCAACTAATGCATCAATATTCTTATCACGCTCATTTAGCTGGGGATTAAACTGGACAGCCGCTGCCTTAAAGATACCGGCCGAAGGACTAGCATCTGCCAAGCAGATATTGCTGATACCGCTGTTTGTAATCAGAATGCATAGCATTAACACAAATACTATAATACTTTTCTTTTTATTACCAAACATAGTAATCCTCCTATTTTTTAACGCTATTATCAGTATTCAGATAGCCTAGAGAGTATTCCCTAGGCTATCTGTTCATCTTAATAACTTGAGTTTTTTCTATTTAGTCACTGCTGCATATTTATCAGTCACTTCTACATATTTATCTTTGTTATACTGCTCAATGATTTCTGCTTCTCCTTCTCTCAGATCACTCATTTTACTACGGTTAATTCCATACTTCATAGCTGTAGCCAGCCATAAAGCGATGGCAATGGCGATAAGTACTACCCCGGTTATCATTGCAGACCCAAAACCCTTTAAGACATAAAGAGGTGTCAGGGATACAATGAACAATTCCACAATTGAGATAAACACATAGGCTGTCCCGTAATCCTCCAGTGTCTTGCTTCTGAATTCAGGGTCAACGATCCTCAGCAATGTAACACCCATGGCAACAACACCGGTTGACCATCCATAAATAAATACGGATCTTTCAAACCAGAAGTTGTGGAACAGCTTTCTTCCGATAAAAAATACATTAAACAGACAGAAGGCCAAACCAAGCAGGCACATAATTGCGATAGGTACGGCATATTGAATTACAACCGATATCTGGATGGAGGCTACCCCAAAGGCTACAAGGTAATCCGTTACAGAGCTTCCAATCCTCGTAATAATACGTTTATCAACATACTGTCCCATCCCGAGCTTATTAATCACAAACTGTAACAATACTCCTGCGAGCATAGCAACGGACATCATCGGCAAACTAACCTGCGGAATGAGCACCTTGGCATAGTTCGTTGCATAATATCCTCCGGCTGCTGCGATTAATACCAGCAGAACGTGCCATGATAACGGATCAATAGCCATCGGATTGACAGTTTGGTTTCCCATAGGTGTCTGTTCTTCCAATGGAACCAGTCCAGTCTGCATGCTCTTTGGCAGTTCAGCCATTGTTTTGATAAATCTTGTCGCTTTTTTCCTTGTGGCGTAATTAATCAGTACCAATCCGCCAAGTATCCCACATAAAAGACCGATTGTCGCAAAGGTCTGCCCTATAGTGAGAGCTTCTTCCCAGCCTCCTGCATCCTTCAAGGTCCCACCTATGGCTGCAGCGTAGCCGTGTCCTCCTACGAAGCCTGCAGGCAACAGGATGGAAAATGCATGGTGTACCTCCGGGAACATTTGATATAGTATGAAACCGCCGACTAGAATGGCAAATCCAAATTGGCCGAATTCTGTGGCCATATTCAATGTAAAAGTATCCCCTACCTCATTTGCAACCTTTTTAATGGACTGTTTTTCGCTGTTTCCGATGAATAAACCGGCGAACAGCACAACTACCAGCATATAAGCATAACTGCTCATTTTGCCGCTGAAGGGTATAATGCCTAAAAACTGGTTGCTTAGAAACAATCCCATAAAACCTGCAATAAGAGAAGAAGGTAAATATAGGTTTTGAATCAGTTTTATTTTCGCTCTCATGAATTGTGCGATAAAAAGCAACAGTGACATTAATGCAAAGTCCATTAACATTTCATAAGGCCCAAAGGGTGGTGGATCAGCTAACACAGAAACTCTATTTAAAAATCCTAAGCATCCGAACACGTTACCCATACTGTATCACCTTCCAATCGTTATTTTTGTATTGCGTATAAATACAATTTGCTTTATACTTCTTTTGTATATGATTTTTCATATACACTCACACTTTTGTAGAATGATGACTGTGCAGGTCTTCATTCTACTTTTTTCAAGTAAAACCATTATTTATACAACTATTCATCCTATCGCCTCCCAAGTCATTCTTTCATTCATATCTTTGCAATTTGTGTGCCAAAAATATATGAACTGATTTAGGATATAGGCTGACGCTTAAATTCTGGTAGTTAATACTATATTGAACGCACATAAGTATTTACATTGGGCAAATTGCGAATTCAATAACAATCAAGGAAACATTTACGCGAAATTTGAA
>LOES01000058.1 GCA_001515955.1 Clostridia bacterium BRH_c25
ATTACAACTGCATCCTGATAAAACCGGAATAATAAGTACCTGGAATGGTCAGAATGGATTTGACTTCTTAGGTATGCACCACAAGAGATATTTAACAGAAACACGAAGTGGCGAGATGTACTATGTCCTTTACCAATATCCGTGTAAGAAGGCCATGAAACGAATGAGGAAGATGATTAAGGAAGTACTTTCTAACAGAACAGCATTGAAAATGGACATTGTTGAGCTGATAGAAATAATGAACCGTAAAATTCGAGGATGGCGAAACTACTATACAACAGAGAAATCATGGGGTTGGTTGAATAAAATAGACTGGTATATACAAAGCCTATTCACCCGCTGGGATAATAAAAAGCGTGGAAAGAAAGGCTATTATTCTGGAATAGGGAAGATTGGGAAACTCCTAAATGAAAAGGGACTGCAGAAACTTGCTGCATAATCGCATGCTGAAGGTGAAGAATGTCGGAAAGCCGGATGAGGGAAAACCTCACGTCCGGTTTGATGAGGAGGGGCAGGCATCCCTGCCCTTTACTCTATTGTCAACCTATTTATTATATAGTGAAATAATCGATTTTGGTGACTTTAATTTGTTAGTAACGCCCATAACAAATGATGAATCTAGATAGGTTGCATTAAAGAAGTTTCAAGGAAGAATCAGGCAACCTATGAAATCAAGGTATATGCTTTTGCAATATTTGAATTTCGATGTAAGCTGTTTATTGCAAAACATATAGATACATATTAATAAAAATTGTATCATTTCTAAACAAAATAATAAAGCCCTACAAACCGTTAAGGCTGTAGAGCTTTTTATATTTCATTCATGGTCTGGGTGACAGGAATTGAACCTGCGACCTCTTGAACCCCATTCAAGCGCGCTACCAAGCTGCGCCACACCCAGATATGTGATATCATTTGTGATACTTATAAAATATAACATAAAAGCATTCGAAATTCAAGACCATATTTTACCGGCAATTTTCTGCAATTTTCTGCGGCAATTTTTTTGCCGGTATTTGGATTATACCAGAATTTTCAATATCTATACATCCTTAAGAACTATTTCAATAGGAAGCTAGCACTATTTTTATAATTTGTTTATTTTTAGAAGGATTATTAGCAGGATTATATGAACTCATGGAGAAATATATATGTGATTATGTTAATATGAAGAGCTTAAATTGGTTTAATTGTACCAGACAAGGTAAGGAGCTACGAATACCATGAGAGCAAAAAAGAGTAAAATAACATCTGTTTATATATTCCCGGTATTGTTTTCTATTATTTGTTTATCATATTTAATTAGATTCATGTTTTTCAATATTGAGACTGAAATAGTAAGATATAACTCAATAGAGAATGCAATACGAACCAAGGCATTAATTGTCAGGAATGAATCAACTATAGCATTGCCTGCGGGTGTAGAAATAAGCTATAAGGTCAGTGAAGGCGACAAGGTCTCGGATGGGAGAAAGGTACTGGAGATAATCAAGAATAATCAAGCGGATGAAGATATTGCAATAAAGATACAACAGCTGGATGACAGGATAAAAGAAATCAAGCAGTCTGATATCAACAACAACTTTTTCTCACAGGACAAGGATAAGATAGAAAGCCAGATAAATGAAAAGGTGGCGGACCTTAAGAATATTGCCAGATCCGGGGATTACAAAAAGCTTGATAGTGTGAAAAATGATTTGACAGCTAATTTGTACAAAAAGTCTTTGATATATGGAAGTGGAAGCTTCTTCGGCAAGAATTTGGAGCAGCTTCAGAAGGAAAAGAATACACTGGAAGGTATATACGATAACAGCATTGATGTTATATATGCTCAGACTCCTGGAGTCGTAAGCTACAGTACGGATGGTTATGAGCAAATACTGAGTCCTTTGAATATCAAGGATTTCAAGCTTGATAGCATCAAGGAGATAATGAATACTCTGGATGGAAAGAAGCAGGAAACAGACAAAGGTGCTTCGGAGGGTATCAAGTTAGTTGACAATTTTGAATGGTATACCTGCAGTTTGATCAGCGAGGAGCAGACAGCGGGATTGAAGGTTGGAAAAAAAATCAAGCTCAGGTTTGGTGAATTTGAGAATGCTCAGGTTAACGGTGAGGTTTATGAAGTATCGCAGCCGGAGGGAGGTACCTGTCTGGTTATAGTGAAGATTACCGAGCATGTCAATGGCTTTTATAAAAAGAGGATTACTGAGATGGATATTATCAGGGATTATAATGAGGGCTTTACAGTTCCCGGCAAGGCAATAATAGTCAAGGATAATATCAAGGGAGTATATGTTATAAAGAGTGGAATGGTCAAATTTGTTCCCGTTGCGGTTATGCTTGAAGAAGAGGAAACCTGCCTTGTGAGGAATCTCGTTAAGGAGGATTCGGATTTTAAATCAGGCTATGACTCTTTGAAGATATTTGATGAAGTTATTACTACTACCAATAGAGTTAAGGAGAACCAGCTTTTGACCGATAAAATATAGGAGGGGTTTACTTTGCAGGAAATCAGAGACAATATAACGAATATATCCCATAACATAAGGGATATTTGCATAAGAACGGGCAAAGACCCTGACAGCATAACAATAATTGCTGTGACAAAAACGATAGACCCGGATCGTATTAATTATGCTGTTGAGTGTGGAATACAAAACATTGGCGAGAATAAAGTACAAGAAATAATGGCTAAATATGAAAATATTGAAGGAAATGTTAAATGGCACCTGATAGGGCATTTACAAACCAACAAGGTAAAATATATAATAGATAAAGTAGAACTAATTCATTCTGTTGACAGCATCAGCCTGGCAGAGGAAATAAGCAGGAGAGCAGAAAAGGCCGGATTGGTAAGAAATGTGCTGGTACAAGTAAATGTAGCACAGGAAGATACCAAATTCGGTATTGATTATGAGGAGACCGAAAGCTTTGTGAAGCAGCTGTCACAGCTTTCCGGAATCAGGGTAAAGGGACTTATGACCATTGCTCCGTATTATGAGGATACTGAGCTTGTAAGACCAGTATTCAGACGGCTTAAGGAAAAGTATGATAGCTTGGCAGAAGCTGATATTATTAATGTAGAAATGAAGTACTTATCCATGGGAATGACGAATGACTATAAGGTGGCAATTGAAGAGGGTTCCAATATGGTAAGGGTTGGAACAGGTATTTTCGGAGCAAGGAATTATAATATTTAACAAGGGGGTATATTCATGTCGTCCAACATATTAAACAAAGTACTATATTTCATGGGAATAGGGGAAGCCGGTGAAGAAGACCATGAAGAGCTTGAAGCAGTAAAGCCTCAGATAGAAGCAGTAACTACAAGTGTACATAAAAAGAATAATGTAGTGAACATACACTCTGCGACTTCACCAATGAAGGTGGTGCTGGTTGAACCTACCTCTTATGATGAGGTTCAATCCATCTGTGATGACCTTAAAAGTAAAAAACCTATAATTATAAATTTTGAAGAAATGGATAAGGATGTAGCTAAGAGAATGGTTGACTTTATCAGTGGTGCCGTATATGCGCTGGACGGCACTATACAGAAGGTTTCAAACGGCATAGTGCTTGCTGCTCCGTCTAATGTCGATGTACTGGGCAATATCAAAAACACTATTGGCGATGAGGACTTTGATCTGGAAGGTATTTTCAGCTGGCTTAAATAATTAATTCTCAAGTAATTAAAGAATGCGAGTGGTTATATGAAAATTGTTTTAGCAACAACTGTATCATACTTTTTTGAATTTCTTAATTTTATGATACTAATAAGAGTTTTTTTGTCATGGTTTAATTTTAATCCAAGCAACAAGATCATAGTGCTGATTTACCAATTGACCGACCCGATACTTGAGCCTGTCAAGAGGCTTACAAGCAAATTCGGGCTTAATACAGGCATGATTGATTTTTCTCCTATTATATCGCTGTTGTTACTTTATTATGTAGTAAAGCCTTTGGTACTTACACTCATATATACATTCCTGTAAGAGGTAGCTTTGTGAAGGATAACAGGTTGATATTGGACAGGTATAAGGATTATGAAGACAGGGTGCTGGTGAATGAGCTGCTGGAATATGTAAAGGCTTGCTCATCAGGATATGCCTTGAGGCACACAGATTTTTTAGATCCAAGACAGCAGAAAATTGCTGAGGATATACTTGGTATGCATAAGAGCATATACTATGCTTTTTTTGGTGGCATAACAGATAGTGAAAGAGCCGTATGTGTGATTTGTGATGAAAACTATAAGCTAACAGAAGAAGATATTCCTATAACAATACTCTCCATAACCTGGAATAAAAGCAGCAGGAAGCTTTCTCACAGGGATTTTCTTGGAAGTATTTTAGGGTGCGGAATAAAAAGGGAAAAGGTTGGAGATATTATTTTTGATGAATGCAGGGCATATATAGCTTGTATGTCTGATATTTCCAAGTATTTGCTGTACAATCTCAGCAAGGTCGGAAGTGTTGCAGTAAGTGTGTCTGAAACGGAGACCGCACAGAAAACAGAGGAAAAGGTAAAGATAATAACTTCAACTGTTGCGTCACTTAGGCTGGATAGCCTTATAGCAACCGGTTACGGGGTTTCCAGGGCCAAGGCGGCGGAAACGGTAAAAAGCGGCAAGGTGAAGGTCAATTGGGAGGATACCTCCGGTTCTTCCAAGGAAATGAAGCAAGGAGATGTAATATCTATACGGGGTAGAGGAAGGGTAGTACTCGAAGAAGTATCGGGGACAACGAAAAAAGATAGGATAAAAATTATGATTAAGAAATACCTTTAATGGAGGTTGAGGGAATATGATAACTCCTATGGATATACGCAACAAGGAATTTAAAAAGGGCTTCAAGGGCTATAAGGAAGGCGAAGTTGACGAATTTTTAGATAAGGTTATAGCAGATTATGAGAGAATATACAGAGAGAATGGTGAGCTTAAAGACAGGATATCCATTGATAATGAACGGATTGAAAGCTATAACAGTATGGAAAAGTCTCTTCAGAATACTCTATTGATTGCACAGACCACCGCTGAAGATATAGTTGCAAATGCAAGGAAAAAGTCGGATATGATTATAAAAGAAGCAGAGGAGCAAGCCAGAAGAATTATTGAAGACGCAAACAGCAGTGTTATAAAGGTTAATAGGGATTATGAAGAATTAAAGAAGGAAGTTCAGGTTTTTAAGACAAGGTTCAAGACACTTCTGGAGTCTGAGCTTGAAGCGCTTAATGCAACCTTGAAGGATATATAAGAGCATAGATACATATGGTGGACTCTTTCACAAGGCTGTGAAAGAGTTTTGTCACGGTAAGGAGGACAAAAAATGGAACTCAGGTATATTGCCGGAGAGAATAACAATAGAAAAGTAGTAAAGGTAAAGGATGTTTCCATAGGAGATGGGGATTTTGCTATTATTGCAGGACCCTGCTCTGTTGAAAACCTTGAGATGCTTATGGAAATTTCCTGCCGGATCAAGGAAAACGGGGCAGTTATTTTGC
>LOES01000059.1 GCA_001515955.1 Clostridia bacterium BRH_c25
GATAGGCGTGGCAAAGGATGTAGACCCCGAGGTTTATGAAGGGCTTAAGGCCAACTTCATGGGAGAATGCACCGAGGTGGGCATGTACCTGGCTATGAGCCGCCAGGCGGACAGGGAAGGCTTCCCGGAAATAGCTGAAGCATATAAGAGAATAGCTTTTGAGGAAGCAGAACACGCTGCGAAATTTGCCGAGCTTCTTGGTGAGGTTGTGGCCTCTGATACAAGGAAGAACCTGGAGATGAGAGTTGAAGCCGAATATGGCGCCTGCGGCGGAAAGAAAATGCTGGCGACAAAAGCAAAGCAGCTTAACTATGACGCAATCCATGATACGGTGCATGAGATGTGCAAGGACGAAGCAAGACACGGTGCAGCCTTTGAAGGTTTAGTGAGGAGATACTTTGGCAAATAGTCAGGAGAAATAAAATACTGAATATAAAAAAGAGAAATGTAATGGTCTTGTACATTTCTCTTTTCAATTCATGGAATATATTAAGATATAAGACAATAATCGGGGGTAAGTGTAAGAGACTCAAGGAGTATGTTTATTATGTTGGTAAGCTTAAGATTGACACACTTATGATTTTACCAGATTAATTATTGCCGGGCGTGAAAATAATAATGCACAAGCTTACAATTTTATGGTAAAATCAACAATTGCGAGCACTAGCAAAAATTACATAAGCAAATAGGGGGAAAATTATGAAGAAACAGGTGTGTGTTTTATTATGCTTAATTTTTATTTTAGCAGGTATGCCAATTGTTAATGCGGATAATGCACAGTATTATATTAATCTGCACTTCGAGAATGTCAGGGAGTTCAATGAGGGATTGGCAGTAGTCCTAAAAAACAATAAGTGGGGATATATTGATAAAGAGGCTAAAGAGATCATTAAATTTCAATATGCAGATGCAAGGGATTTTTCAGAAGGAATAGCAGCAGTAAATTTAAACGGTAAATGGGGTTTTATTGCTAGACCTAACCTCCTGGATTCTTAAGCTGAAAAGAAGTAAATTAAGTGGTTGATGAAGCATTGCTTTTATGTAGCCAGAGACATTCAATAAGGCAGTACATTATTAACATTCTGAATTGTCTATAAATCAGTAATGTTAATAAGTACTATATATGCTGCAAAAAAGACTTATCATTTGCATAAGCAGTAAGTGCATCTGCTTTTGCACTAGCAGAAATGGATATGAATCAAGGAAAATGTTTTGCACATCTGAATTCAATGTAAGCTTCTTTGTGCGATTTATGCAGTTATCTTCTAAATAAATAATATGAGGTGATCAATAATGAGAAAAGTATTTTATCTATTACTAGTTTTTGCCATTGTATTTTCTAGTTTAATGTCAGTAGCTGCTTCATCTCAAAGTAAAGAAAAAGACGAATATATAAAATATATGTTAGATACCGCTAAAAGTATATGTGAAATAGCACCAAAGCAAGAAGGAAAAATTGAAACAGGATTGAGTTACAAGGGTCCGGTATATACCACTTACCCTGAAATAAAGAAGGAAGTTCGAGATAAACTTATTGCACAGCGTCTTGAAGAAATAAAAAGTATTCTTCAACAATATGAACTTCAGGTTTTAAAAGAAGGATTTGAGGAATTTAAGCAAAAGATAAAAGAAACGGTATGGTTTAGATGGTTACCAGAGTATGGAACTCCACAATATGTAACTCTTACATTTTATGAGGGGTCGATAACTGATATATTTAGGTCCGCTGAATTCAAATTAGAAAATGAGAAGATTCAAGAAGAATCTGATAAGAGAAATATAGATTATCAAAATACCAGGAAAATGGGAATGCCATCAGTATGGGCATACGAAAAAGTTGAGGAAGCAATAAAATTAAACTATGTGCCATTAAATATACAAAATAACTATCAAAATCCAATTACAAGAGAAGAATTTTCGGAATTATTTGTAACAGCAATTTTCGAAGCCGTAAATAGTGAAAATTTTACAGTTCCACAGAGTATAAAAGATAACTGGGGATTTGATAGGCTAACAGTTGATAATTTTTTATCTAAAGTTACTTCTACAGAATACTTTACTGATACTAATAATAAATATGTGCTTGCAGCAAACATGCTTGGAATTGTAAACGGTACAAGCGATCATAAATTCAATTCGGCAAGTAGTATAACTAGAGAACAAATGGCAGAAATGATAACAAATTATGTCCAAACACTTACATATAGCGAAGAAGAAAAAGATTTTAATCAACTGTCAGATTTAAACATTTCTTCTAGCCGGTCACAAGATGCAATAAAAAGAGTTTTTATATCGGGGATCATGGACGCAATGGAACCACCTAAATTTCAAAATGGACAATTGGTTGAAAAAGGGTATTTTGATAATAATGGTATTATAACCAGAGAACAAGCAATTTTAATTATTATGAATCTACACAAACCTCAATCAGTGAATTCAATGTTGAATAGTTTATTGCTTAGAGGTTATGTGAGAGTCGATATGGAAGAATTAATGTCAGGCTTTGATATCGATGGTGATACCATTAAAATGAAAAAATCAGGACGTGACTCAAAGCCATATATTATTGATAAGTATATGCATAGCTTTGATAAAATAAGAAAAACAAGTTATATTCTTGAATACCCTTCAGAAGTTTTTGATGCCATATTCTTGGGACAGCGTACTCAAGATATGTTAGAAACATCTGAAATTGATAAGGTGCTTTCAGGCAAAGAAACAGTATATGATTATAAGATTCTCAAAATTGAACACAATAAAAACGACTATTTAGTAACTATAACCAAATCAAGTAACTATGCGTATTTTTGTGGTTATGATAAGTTTATTGACAATGGAAAATTGGTATCGCTAAATTTAAGTGGTTCAGAAAAAGCTGAAGAAAACAAAACTATAGTTTTCAAAAGCTCCTTGAAAACAGAAGAACTGAGAAAAAAAGAAAGGAATACATATGTAACAATTGACTCTGCTTATCCTCTCCAATGGTATATAAAAGACAAAATAGGGGAGCTTGTGCCTGGCGATTTAAAACCTATAGGCACTCATATAGGATATGCTATTGAGCTTGATAAAGAAGTTTACTTAAATGGAAAACGTGTAAAATCATATAGTATTGGCGGAGAAACTGCTATTATGCTAGATGAACTGAAATATTTTGACTATGATTACAAACTAATATCAAAAGATTTTAATTATAATGGGACTTTAGTTCAAAGGGGTGAAATCGAATTATATGTACCCACTGAACAAGTTATCAAGAAATATGATGGAATAGTATCAAACAATTTAAAAAGTATTGAAGGGAATTCAATTTATTCATTAGTTGGGGATAAATATTTTATTACGGTTAAGGATAAAGAAAAAAATAAAGTGGTAGGTGCTTTAAGCTGTTATAAAGCAAAAACTGGAGAAAGATTTATATTTATTGATGATTTATGGAGTGATGAAGGATTTTATTATTTTAAGAATGGCAGTGCAAAAAATAAAGAGCTTATTACGTTCACGCTTGAAGGAAGTATCAGCCCTCCAAGCACTTATAATACTAAAAACAATAATTTAGCGGTCGTAGAGCATATTAATGATAAATATATAAAAATTAATCTCCTTAGTAGAGATGAATCAGATAAATTTTATCAGAGAAAGGGGCATGAGTATTATCTAGCATATCAGTTCCCACAATTAAGCACGCTAGTTTTTTCGCCCGATGATTATGAAGCTTGGATTGTAGCAAAAAATCTTGTAGCTCAATCTATAACAAATGGTATGGATGATTCTGAAAAAGTATCAGCTATTGCAAATGCTATGTCTAATTATGGTTTCTATGCACCTGGTGCTATAGTGGTGCTCTATCCTATTGGCGATAATTATCACAGTGCTTATCAAGCACTAGTGGAGAAATATTCTAATTACGCAGGTTGGTTTTATGCTTCTCGAATGTTATTGGTGCAGGCAGGACTTGAAACCTTCCCCGAAGACGAAACGGGGTCAATCGACAGAGAATTTGTTAGCAGTTCCGGCTATCAAAACGGCTTGGTTGCAGTTAAGGTTGGCGGAGTGTGGAAATATATAAATTTCTTGCCCCCCGCTTATCACTAAATGAATTTTAGTGGGAAAATGGTGGGAAATTTATAGGCTGCTCCATGCCTTGGAGGAAGCTTAGCTTTATATATAGGCAAAAGCGGGGTACTAAGAATTTCTTAGTACTCCGCTTATTTCCGGATTTATAATATTCTATTTCGCGTCCTTGAGTGCGCTTTCTGCCAAGCTTTTGAAATCATTGCTTGTAGTTGTGGCACCGCTTATTGCATCTACAGCTGTTGCATCCTGATTACCAAGGAGTGTGCTTTCAAGCTCTTCCATAGCCTTTGCAAGGTTTACCTTTGACGCGTCTTCCATTGCTTTTATGTAGCCCTGATCCTCTGATTTCAACTTATTGTCTTTGTTTACGTAGTCAAAATCAACACTGCTGATTTTGCCATCCTTTACTTCAATTGCAATCTGTCCCTTCCAGCCATAATCGTCATATTTGTCTTGTGATGCCTTGTATGATCCATCTTTGAAGCCGTTTGCTGCGGCAGGAGCAGGTTCGCTTGCTGCAGGTGCTGCTGTAGGTTCCGGTGTTGGCGCAGCAGTTGGCTCAGCTGCTGCAGGTGCACTTGAGCCGCATGCTGCAAGGCTCAAAACAAGTACAACAACAAGAGCTAATGTAATGAGTTTTTGTGATTTCATAGATATTTCCTCCACTTTCATTTATTCAGCTATTATAATACAAAATTGCTATATTACTGTCAAACTTTAAATATGTGCAAATATTGGGTTAAAAGCCGATAATAATTATCATTGTTAAGAATACGTATGCGGAACGGCGATTTGTTAGTTATTGGCATGCATTTTGATAAAACCGTCTGACTGTCGTGCTTGACATAGTGAATGCCAAGCACGACGTTTAGTTGGTTATGGGGAAACCTTCTTGCAATAACCGTCCATCCGTCGTGTCTGGCACCTATTACGTTTTCTTCTTTAGCTATACCGCATTTTTTTGTACTTTTTCAGCACCCTTCAAGAACCTGCTTAATGGCTTGTAAACCAGGATTACAAGCAATGAGTTAGCCAGGGACTTGATAAGGTTGAAGGGGAGTATTGCAGTCGGAAGCATTGCTACTACTGCATCATAAGGAACTCCATAAAACCTTACTGTGAAAAACAGGTTCATTGGAATCATGATCAGTACCATGGCTGTTGAGCCCGCTGCCAATGCTGCAAAGGCTCCCTTGAAGGTATGATATCTTCTGTAGATATAACCGGATACAACTACAAAGGTGCCGGTAGCTAGCACATGCATCACCAATCCGACCCAACCGGCTGCCGCACTTACAGTAAATGCTTGTATGGTGGATACGACAACAGTCATCAGTAAGCCGGCAACAGGGCCGTACATAAAGGCGGCTACAAGCATTGGTACATCTCCGGGCTCATACTCCAGGAAAGGTGCTGAGGGTATGATCGGAAACTTGACAAGCATTACCAGCACTATGGAAAGTGCTGAAAGTACAGCGAGTCGTACTAATTTGTTTGTTTTGTTTTCCATTTTAAAGACCTCCAAAAATGTAAAAGTTCCCTGAAAAATAATCTCAGGGAATGTCAAATACTCAAAAAATGCATCCTCTTCCATCCAGACTTTACTGTCGGCCCCGGAATCAAACCGGGTCTGCTTTCGCTCGCGGGCTAACAGCTTATATGCTGTATTACCGCCGATCGGGAATTTCACCCTGCCCTGAAGATTATATTCAGTTTCTGATAATATATTAGCACCAAAAGAGACTAAAGTAAATACTTTCCGGAGAAAATCCTTTTCATTAAGGACAAACAGCTTTATGTAGCATATTCATATGTGGCTATGACATGTATGCTCCGGTTTTCTGTTCCGTTATCAAGTAAAAAGCCGCATTATAGCGGCTTATCATTATTTGAGGCTTCTGCATATTCCTGTTGAATTGTTTCCATGAGCTCATGGACAGATACGATTTTATCCGATCTGTATGCATTTTCTCCTGCAAAGGCAAAGCCGTGTTCAAGATTGCCTTTCTGCGCATTTGTCAGTGCAAGAGCTATGCAATAGGGACTGTTCTTATAATCACATGTGACTATACAATGGTACGGGCATTTGAACGGTTTGTTCATACCTTTTGAAATATCCTCGGTGAAGGTGTTTCTGATTGCCCTTCCCGGCATGCCTACAGGACTTTTTATAATAGTCACATCTTCCTTTTTCGAGTTAATGTAAGTATTCTTGAAAGCTATAGAGGCGTCGCACTCCTCTGTTGTTACAAAGCGAGTCGCCATCTGAACTCCGGAAGCACCAAGCTTCATAAACTTTAAAATATCCTCACCGGAATATACGCCCCCGGCAGCTATGACAGGAATCGGCCTTCCAGCTTTGTCTTCATAGATCTTTACTTCATTAACAACTTCGGGAACTATTTTTTCCAGAGAGTATTCATCATCGAAGATTTGAGCCTCTTTAAAGCCCAAATGTCCTCCAGCTTTAGGGCCCTCCACAACAATAGCATCCGGAAGATAGTTGTATTTCTCCAGCCATTTCCTGCATATAACACTTGCTGCACGTGCCGAGGATACTATAGGAACCAGCTTTGTATCATACTTTCCTTCAAGGTGCTGCGGAAGGCTGAGAGGAAGACCGGCACCCGAGAAGATTACATCTATACCTTCTTCAATGGAAGCCTTTACATACTCTGCATAGTTAGTCAGCGCAACCATTATATTCACACCGATTATGCCCTTTGTCTTCTCACGGGCTTTTCTGATTTCACTTTTTAGCCGTGTAATATTGGCTTCAAGAAATTTTGTGGAAAAATCATAGTCCAGCATACCTATGCCTGCTGCGGCAATAACGCCTACACCGCCTTCGTTTGCCACTGCTGCTGCAAGACCGGACAGAGATATTCCAACTCCCATGCCTCCCTGTATAATAGGCATCCTGGCGGTCAGATCGCCTATTTTCAATTCCCGTAGTCTATTTATGTTCATAAAAACCTCCCATATACATATGTATTATTTTCATATGTTACTATATAATTATTATCTCATAATTAATACCTTATAATGTAGTATACCATAACTCATGAATTGTGAATATTGAAGTTTTTAAATAATTGATCAAAGTTAAGCAAATAGATGATATGGAAATGAAGGGGGGATAGGGTATACTCGTGGAAGAGAGGATTAAGGGAATAGGATATGTAAGAAACAGGATACAGCATATGAACTAAAGGATATCATCAGGCAAGGATGCGGAAATAAGATAAATAGAGGGGGACAAAAATGCCCCCTTGTTCTTGGAATCATATAAGATTATGTATTGTCTCAATATTGTCTGCAATATGATAGTCGTTCATTGATACTGCAATATAGTCCTCAAAATAGCTGACATCAAGTGCACGGATGGATTCTTCCGAAATTGCTTTTGCAATCTCTTCCTTTACAAGCAGCGCAAATTTCCGGTTGAACAATATATATGCAGAGGTTGTATCCTGACTTTGTTTATCAAGAGCGATACCAACAATGCATTTATTGTTTTTTGTAGGCTCCTCAGATATAAGAGTACCATTCCCAGAGGAATCAGTTCCGCGAACGCGTACCGGAATATTAAATTTTTTTGCTGCTTCGACAGCCCGGGGATGAATCACTTTGGCTCCATGGCTTGCCAGATTGTACATATCGGTATAGGAAATGTGGCTGATATATTCAGAGGAAGGATATACTCTGGGATCAACAAAAGCCACTCCGGGTACATCGGTAAAGATGTCAACCACTTCTGATTTTAGGAAACCGCCCAGTTCAACCGCAGTTGTATCACTGCCGCCCCGCCCTAGGGTCGTTATCCTGCCATCCCGGGTGATTCCCTGAAAGCCCGCTATAACGGGGACTTTGCCCTGACTTATGTATTTTTTAATGTTGGTTGTATCGATATTGAGAATATTGCTGTTGTTAAAGTCATCAGTTGTCAGAATGCCTGCTTGAAAACCAGTCAGTGCTTCTGCTTCAATACCATATGTATCCAGAAAATGAGCGATAAGCGAACAGGCTATGATTTCTCCGCAGGATAATATCAAGTCTCTTTTAGCGGGGTCTATATTGGGGCTTATGGATTCCAGCATACCGGAAATAGTATCGGTGGCATAAGGCTCACCTTTTCTGCCCATGGCTGATACGACCAGAACTACATCATTGCCTTGCTGCCTTGCTTTTTTTACATGTCCGAGCAAGGATAACCGTGCATTTTCTGTAGCAACAGAGGTGCCCCCAAATTTCTGGACAATAATTCCCATAGAAATTCTCCCCCCTAAATCAGATTTTGCTTTACAAGTTCTTCTGCTATCTGGACAGCATTAAGAGCAGCACCCTTTCTGAGATTATCCGCTACAACCCATAGATTAAGGCCATTCTCAATGGAAAAATCCTTCCGTATCCTTCCTACAAGTACGTCATCCTTTCCTTCTGCATCAATTGCCAAAGGATATAAGTTGATTTTATTATCATCAACCACCTTGACACCCGGCGCATTATTAAGGATATCTCTTGCTTCCTTTGCGTCAATCGGCTTCTCGGTTTCAATATTAATGGATTCAGAATGAGCGCGGAATACAGGCACTCTGACAGCTGTTGCCGAAACCTTGATTGATTCGTCAAGAATTTTTTTCGTTTCATTGTCCATTTTCATTTCTTCTTTGGTATATTCATTATCCAGGAAAATATCGATATGAGGCAAGGTGTTGAAAGCAATCTGATACGGATATACTTCAACAGGAGGTTTTACCCCTTCTGAATAGCTTTTTACCTGACGGTCCAATTCATCAATAGCTTTTTGCCCGGTACCGGAAACAGCCTGGTAGGTAGATACGATTATTCTCTTGATCCTGTATACGTCATGCAAAGGCTTCAGTGCAACCAACATCTGAATTGTAGAGCAATTAGGATTTGCGATTAACCCCCGGTGGTTTTTAAGAGCCTGGGGGTTTACCTCGGGAACAACAAGAGGTACTGTGGGATCCAACCTCCAAGCACTGCTGTTATCAATTACAACAGCACCCTCTTTTACGGCAATGGGTGCCAGAGCAAGGCTTGCATCCCCACCTGCAGAAAAAAGTGCTATATCTACATCCTTAAAGGCTCCTTCCTTTGCTTCTTTTATCTCTACAGATTGGTTATTGAATAAAATTGTCTTTCCTTCATTTGCTTTGATATCCAGAGGCTTGATGCTTTCAATAGGGAATTTCCTTTGTGATAATATTTTAAGCATTTCACTACCAACGGCACCCAGTGCTCCAACAACTGCAACACGATATTTTTTCATAATAATCCCCCTTTACCATACACTGCTCATCACATGATGAGTAGTTTAATTTTATTATATAGTTGCAATTGTGATAAAGTCAATAAGTAAATTTTCATTATTAATATTTTTCACTGAATTAAAAAATTGATCAGTAAAAAGTTTTTTAAATTTATTGACAATTCTGTATAAACAAGTTATGCTAAAGACAAGACCTGCTCATCATATGATGAGTAGGCATTCGGATAAGCTAACAGAGAGGAGTTACAGCAATGCATAAGGTATTTGATGTTGTCGTCATTGGTGGAGGGATTATTGGGCTATCTACGTCATACTATCTGTTAAAAAGCGGAAAGAGAGTGTTGCTGGTAGAAAAGGAACAGTTTGGGGCAGGTGCTTCAGGAGCATGTGACGATATGATACTGCTGCAGTCGAAGAAACCGGGGATATCTCTTCAGCTTGCATTTGAGAGCATGGAAATGTATAGAGCTCTTTCCAGCGAGCTGGAAATCGACGTTGAATTCGAATCAAAGGGTGGTATGATACTGATTGAGAATGCCCAGCAGCTTGCGATTATGGAGGATTTTGTGGAGCAACAAAAAAAATACGGGCTGGACGTCAGCATAATTGATAAGAATGAAGTCATGAAACGGCAGCCTCATGTGAGGAAGGGTATTATAGCTTCCACTTACAGCAATAAGGATTCTCAGGTGAACCCATTAAAGGTTATGAGAGGGTATCTGAGAAAGAGCAACAAGATGGGGCTTGTAAGTGTTAAAGGGGCTGCTATAAAGGAGATAAGTCCTCTTAAGGATTATTGGAGAATTGCCTTCGGCAATGGAGAAGTTGTTGAGACACAGCAGATTGTTAACGCAGCAGGGGCTTGGGCACCACAAATAGGTAAAATGGCAGGTATTGATATTCCAATTATACCTAAAAAGGGACAGATTGTCGTGACGGAACAAATTCCACCAATCGGAGAGACAAATGTCTGGAGTGCGGAATATATTGTTTCCAAATTGGAACCTGAACTGAACAAGAAAAAGGATGATATACACAGCAGGCTTGGAATCGGTTTTGCATTTTCACAGACAACAGACGGAAATTATCTCATCGGAAGCACGAGGGAGAACGCAGGGTTTGATACGGAGACGAACCTGACCGCCTTGAATATACTGGTAAAACAAGCTGTCAGCTTCTTTCCGATTATGAAAAATGTAAACATGATAAGGAGCTTTGCAGGGCTGCGTCCCGCATCGGTCGACGGAAAGCCGATAATAGGAGAGGTAGAAAACAGCAGGGGCTTTTACATAGCTGCAGGTCATGAGGGAGACGGCATAGCATTGGCTCCTATTACCGGAAAGCTGATAAGTGATATGATAAGTGGCATTCATGTGCCGTATAACATGGAGGAATTAAATATTAGGAGGTTTGAACAGAAAAGCGAGGTGAGTATTATATAAGGTTCAAAGCTCTAATATAAATAAAGGAGGATTGCAAATGGGCATTGGTTCAATGTTGTGGTTAATAACGATTGTTATGTGTGGAGTGTTCCTTTACATTTCCTGGAGAGTTAAAGATCAGGCAAGCATGAGCTTTTCCAACTACGCAATAGGTGGTAAGAGCTTTCCCATGTACTTGATTTTCTTTACACAGTTTGCTACCATTATGGGCGTCGGTAACTTTGTAGGACATGCAGGCAAGGGATACGCACAAGGTCTCCCGTGGATGGCATTCGTACTTGGCGAACAGGGCTCAAAAATCATTTTTGCATTATTCTTTGCAGGCTTGGCAGGACGGTTTACTTATAATACTTTCCCTGAAATGATTGATGACCTGATTTCAAGGGACAAAATTACACGAGCTATGTCCGGAGTACTTGCTTCAATGATCATGATCGCCTGGGTAGGGGGTCAGGGCAAGGCTTTCGGAAACATCTTCAACATTGCTACGGGCGCGGATCCGATACCGATTATACTACTGTTCTCTTTCGTATTTATTGTATATACAACATTGGGCGGCATATACTCGGTTGTTTGGACAGATCTTGCTCAGGGAATCTTATGTGTTGTATTCGGAGTCGCCTTCTATATTTATGGTTTCAAACCGGTAAACTGGAGCATGGCTGAACTGGGTACAAGGCTTCAGGCAATAGGAAAAGCAGAGCTTTGGACCTTTGATGTCAGTAATCCCTTGAGCTTGGTTACTATGTTTGTAACCGGTTGTGTGGGAATTCTGGTAGCACAGATTTATTGGCAGAGATGCTTTTCTGCCAAAGACAGTAAAACAGCTAAAAACGGTATGCTTTGGAGTGGAATTATAGCAATCATCATGGTAATGCTTACTGCACTTCTGGGAATGGTTATACTGACCTTGAACCAGGGACTTAAGCCTGATGATGCAATGCCATGGTTTATGATGAATTATGTACCTCCATTTATTACAGCTATGATTTTCGCACTTATATTGGCTGCAGGGATGTCTTCAGCAGACTCCAATCTTAATTCTGCATCGGTACTTATAGTAAACGACCTTATAAAACCCTTCAGCCCTAATTCAACTGACAAGCAGCTTGTAAACTATGCGAAGCTGCTGACAATCCTAATCGGAGTATTTGCGGCAATTGCAGCAATTTTCTCCAGTTCGATTCTTGGCTTGTTCTCAAGAGCATATTCCATGGCAGGGGGCGGCTTGGTACCGCTTTTACTGGTAGGGCTTTTATGGAAAGAAAGAAAGAACGAAGACTTTGAAATGGGGAAAAAGAACAGTAAGGTGACTCCGTGGGGAGCCAGAATTGGTATTGTCGTCGGTTCCATATTGACTCAGATTACAGCTTTGGGTCCCAACAGAGTATTGATAGCATTGGTTATTTCCGCTGTACTTATTGTTGTTATTTCACTTCTGACTAAAAATGTTGATGTAAAAGAAGGAGAAATGACTGCTAAAGGATAAATATGTAATGCTGAAATAAATGTGTACAGGGAGGACGCACTGTGTATTGTATGAGACAATATGCGATGCGTTCTCTCAGGTACATAGTAACATCAAGAATTCATTATGAAGCATAATCAAAACAGGTGCGAGGGAAAGAGAATGAAATATACTTTAGATGAAAAAGAAGTACTGATTCTGGAATGCATAAAGGAGTCAGGGGAAGCAATCGGTTCCTGGTATCTCGTAGAGAAAATGGAAGAGAAGGACATCTATATCAGCTCGGCAACCATAGGCAGGATACTGACTCACTTGGAGAAATTGGGATACGTGGAAAAGGAAGGCTCCAAAGGAAGAAATATTACCAATAAGGGAATTGAGGCCTTGGAGAGGACAAAGACCATCAACAAAATCAATTTTCATAAGGAAGAATTGGAAAAGCTTATCAATACCAAGGTTTTGGAAGATTTTTTAATGGTACTTCAGGCTAGAAGAGCAATAGAGAGGGAGACTGTAATACTTGCAGCACAGAACATAACTGAAGCTGAAATAAAAAGAATGGATGAGATTCTTAAGACGCAGGAAGCTAATTACGCAAAGAAGCTTAGCATTGCTACCGACGATATTAACTTTCACAGGGCAATTGCCAAAGCTTCAAGGAATACTGTCCTGGAATCGCTATACAGTATCATATCAAACTTTGGGCAGCAGTCCAATCTTTTTGAGTATATCCGTGCACAGGTTAAGTCGCCGTATAATGTTTCCCATAGGAAAATTTATGATGCACTGAAAAATCATGATGAGACTGAGGCTGAGAAAGCAATGCTGGAGCATATGCAAAACCTGGTAAAGGATGTCACTGCTTATTGGGATATATGTAATGCAGATGCCGAGGAGGAGGTTGGGCCAAGAGATGAGTGACGCTATTATATGCCGATGTGAGGAAGTAACAAGAAAAGAAATTGAGGATGCAATTTCCGACGGTGCAACCGGAATGGATGAGGTTAAACGCTGTACAAGAGCAGGAATGGGGCTATGTCAAGGCCGTACCTGCAGGAGACAGGTGGAGAAAATCCTATCGGATAAAACCGGAAAAGGTCTGAAGGATATAAAGCCATCCAATTATCGTCAGCCTGTCAGACCGATCAAGATGGAAGTGTTGACAGTATTAAAGGAGGAGGAATAGCATGAAGGACTGGGGTAGGTTGATAACAGCTATGGTTACGCCATTTAACAATCAAATGCAGGTGGATTATGAAATGGCGTCAAAACTTGCGAATAAGCTGGTTAAGGAAGGAACCACCGCTTTCGTGATATGCGGGACAACAGGGGAGGCACCCACTCTTAGCGCTGCAGAGAAGGAGAATTTGTTCAAGCTCATTAAGATGAGTGTTGATGTGCCTGTTATTGCAGGAGTCGGGACAAATTCCACCGCTTCAACCATTGAGAACTGTCAAAGGGCAATTGAATGCGGAGTGGACGGCTTGCTGGTGGTTGTACCTTATTACAGCAAACCGGATCAGGAGTCAATGTATCAGCATTTCAAAACAGTTGCTGAAGCAGTTAATGGGGATATAATTGTTTATAATGTACCGGGAAGAACAGGCTGTAATATGCTTCCGGCCACATTAGCCAGGCTTGCAGAGTTTAAAAACATTGTAGCTGTAAAGGAAGCAAGCGGGAATATTCAGCAGTTGTCCGAGATGGTCAGGGTTACTCCTGAGGATTTCAAAGTATATACCGGTGATGATGGATTAACCTTGCCGGGTCTGTCTGTAGGAGGATATGGCGTAGTAAGCGTTGCATCCCAGGTAGTAGGAATAATGATGAAAGAAATGATAGAGTTCTATTTGGAAGGCAATGTCAGTAATGCAGCAAGAAGGCATATTGAACTGTTGGATATTTTTGAGAAGCTCTTTTGCACGACTAATCCGATACCTATAAAGGCAGCTCTCAATTTGATGGGTATAAATGTAGGAGGTTTGAGGCTGCCGCTTGTCAAGGCAAACCCAAGCTTACAGGCAGAAGTACAGCGCGGCTTGAGGAAACTCAAACTGGTATAAGTAAGGAGGGGCAACATGGGGAGGATTATTGAGCACTCCATATTGGGGAGCCTGGAAGAGAAGAAAATGGTAAAGATATATATTGATGGCCGTGAGCTGCTGGTATACGAAGGAGAGATGATTGCAGCCGCTCTTATTGCCAATGATGTAAATATATTCAGGTATACAAAGCATAAGCATAGTCCGAGAGGGATATACTGTGGAATTGGAAGATGTACAGATTGTGTGATGGTGGTGGACGGGATTCCAAATGTAAGGACATGTATTACACCTGTAAAGGATGGAATGATCATCGAAAGACAGCATGGTGTAGGGAAGTGGGGTGAAAAGGATGATTAAGGTGCCGCTGGTTGTAATCGGAGCAGGGCCGGCAGGCTTGTCTGCAGCTATTGAAGCTGCAAAAGCAGGGGTAAAGGTCCTGGTAATAGATGAAAACTCCAAGCCGGGAGGACAGCTTTTTAAGCAGATACACAAATTCTTCGGTTCAAAAGAACACAAAGCAGGTACCAGAGGCTTTGACATCGGCACACTCCTGCTTGAAGAAACCAAACGTCTGGGGATAGAGGTATGGCTTAATGCAGAGGTTTGCGGCATAGATAAGAATAAGAATATATGGATTGTCAGGAGCGGAAAAGAATCCGTTAATATAGAGGCAGGTGCAATTGTACTTGCTTCAGGGGCAACGGAGAATGCAATCAGCTTTGATGGTTGGACGCTGCCGGGGGTAATGAGTGCAGGAGCCGCGCAGACCAT
>LOES01000060.1 GCA_001515955.1 Clostridia bacterium BRH_c25
GCTTTTGGCGGAGCAAAAACAAAGGTGCGAATTGAAAATATATTATCATATAAAAAGCTTACGCTTTTATCGTCACTTTGCCTTAGTGCATTGGTAGTGGTAATTGCCGTAATCATCATCACGAATGCGACTGTTTAGGAGGTGCTGTTTTGAAAAAAATATCTTTAATAATGCTGGCTTTTACCTTGTTACTGACAGGATGTGCAAAGCCGGAAAGTAACGATATGATAAAGGCGGACGATATAACAATTTTTTACGGTGTCTCAAGTTATGCTATGTTTGGTGCAAATCAAGAGGTCATTGATGACTTGCTTAATAAATTCAACTCTCTCAGCTTTGAAAAAACCGCAGACAAAATGGACTTAGTGAATGCCTTTCATGTGACCTTTTCCTATAAAGGGAAGGGTGTCAGAAGATTCTTTGTTGATAAGAACGGAGTGTTTTGGCTTGACGGTGAAACTCAATGCTATAAGGTTTCTTCCGGCTCATTTGATTATGAACATTTAAATGCAATATACCAGGACAGTAAAGCATCCCGTTGAGAACAGCATTGCCTATTATTTCTATAATCCGGCAGAAGGATATTTATAAAACTTATCTTATCTATGATGAAAGGATAGAGATTCATGAAATATAAAAATTTTTATTTACTGTCGCTGTTTGCGATTATTTTAGCATCTGTTTATCCGATATACATGGGTGTTGCAACGATGGGCAGTTATTTGAATAATGGAGCTATTGATGTGGCTGATTATAAAAAATATATCATACCATACACACCCATATGTATCGCGTTAATTGTATCGACCGCACTTATGCCGCTGATCTTCAAGCTATTCAAGCGGTACGCGCTACCTGCCGTTTCATTTTTGGGAACCGTATTATTCTTTGCTTCCGAATTCGGGTTTGAACAGATCAAGGTGATTGAAGGATATGTGGAAATGCCCCTTGAATCATGGCAATTAAGCTTGTGCATGGCAACTCCAGAGGTTCTCCGCGCAATCGGCGAACCCATCTATGCAGCATACAATACGGCTTTCAAAATTCACTTTTACATAATTGCTATTGTCATCATACTTGCTGTACTGAATGTGATATATGGGTTTTCAAAAATGCTCAGAGAGCAGGACTTCGGTAAAAAGCGTCCGCTGATTGCTCAAGCTGTCTCTGTTTTGCTGTTCATCGGCCTTTGCATACTCGCTTGTTTTACCGCTTTTTACAGAAACGGCACAATCAATATTTCAACCTTATCAGCAATACTTATGTCTGTATTCTTCATAGTATTCGGCATTACGGTAGGTATATATTGTGGCTCGATATTTTACGGAAAAAGCAAGTTGTTTTCCAAGATCATACCTGCGATAACTGCCTCGTTGACAACACTCATTATGTATATCGGTGAACTAGTGCTGATGGGTGGTGTGCTTTTCAAATATGGCAATGGATTCTTCTTTGAACCTATTGCGGCAATTCCTTTCTCCGCAGCCGATATTGTTATTATCCTGTTTTCAGGTGTGATTACATATATTGTTATGCAGCTTCTTCACAACCCACACAAAGATTAAGCTGAAGGTGCCAGATACAGTCGCATCCGGCACGTACTCATTCAGCTTTTGCGGCACTTTCGCCTGCTATTTTTCCGAATACCACAGTATCGGGAATCGCATTGCCTCCAAGCCTGTTTGAACCGTGGATTCCGCCGGTTGCTTCCCCTGCCGCAAATAATCCCGGTATAATGTTTCCTTTCCTATCAAGAACCTGCGCCTTTTTATTTATTCCTATACCTCCCATTGTGTGATGCACCGTTGGCACACGTGCCCCTGCGTAGAATGGAGCAGTGTCGATCTTCTCTGCGAACAGTGTTCTTCCGAAGGGATCGCCTATTTTCTTTTCTACAGCCTTGTTAAAGGTTTCCACCGATTTGACGAGGTTTGCAGGATCAACGCCAATCTGTTTTGCCAGGTCTTCCAGTGTATCGGCCTTAAAAGCCCTGCCTTCTTCGACAAGCCGATCTATTGTTTCGTCGAAGTTGTTCTTTGTATCGACCGTCGGGTAGGAATGTTTGTCGAGGATTACCCACATAAAACTATCCTTCTGTGCGAACAATGCTTTAGTCATAACGTCTCTTCTGGCGCCTTCATCAACGAACCTGTTTCCATCCTTATTGACAAATATCCTGTTTTCAACACCCTGTTCAATATTTCCGCTAAGGCTGCCTGTTTCCGGATCACCCATTGGCAGGAGCTGTATCTGTTCCATTCCAATCAGGTTTGCGCCGATCTTCTCAGCCATCCACATCCCGTCACCGGTAGTCCCCGGACGATTGGTCGTTTTTATATCTGTAAGCTCCAGCCATGTATTATTGTAATAGTTTCTTGCATTGATATTTGCTCCAAAACCGCCTGTTGCTATGATAACACCATTATTTGCATTTGCGGTTACAGTACCCTCTGCATTTTCTGCCATAACGCCGACAACTCTGCCGTTTTCAACTATAAGCTCTGTTGCCTTTGTTCTGAGCATTACTTCTATATCGCTGCCGTGCTGCTCAATATAATTCATGTATGTTTCTATGTAGCCTGTTCCAAGAGGCTTTTCAGGCTTATGGGATCTTGGCCACAATGAGCCTAGAACTGTAAATATTTCATTTTTAAACTTCATACCCATGCTTTCAAGCCATTCGAGCGCCGGATACGCCTTCTCGACAAGTGTTCTTATCATTTCAGTCTTTCCGAGCCTGTCTCCTCCTTCATAGGTCTGAGTGTAATGCTTCTCAATAGAGTCCTCTATTCCCTGTGCCGATTGACGCTTAGGATCAACCGCATTATATGCAGCACCGGATATAATCGTGTTTCCGCCAACCATAGGCATCTTTTCCAGAACCAGAACCTTAGCGCCGTTCTGATGTGCTGATACGGCGGCTGCAAGTCCGGCTCCGCCCGCACCGATTACAACAACATCCGCTTTCTTTTCTATCCTGCCTGTTGCCTGTACAGTGCTCTTATCCGGCGCCTTACTGTAATCGGCTATATTCGCCCCGGATTTTTCCAGAGCTTGTTCGACAGCTACCATAACACCTATACTCGATTTTGTACATCCGGCTACCGCATCAACAGCAACGCTCTGGTATTTTATGATTTCTTCCGCTATTATCTTAGTTGCTACCGCTCCTACTCCGGGAGATTCATTCTGTTGAAGAACCTGAATAGCTTTTATCTTATTTCCTTCCAGTATTACTTCTACTTGAATAGTACCGTAGCACCCCCTGCCTTCACCTACATATGCACGGATCTTTGAGTCAGCTTGGGCTGAATCAGTTGCTTAACCCACAAGCTTTAAAACCTGTCCAGGATAAATCTGATGAGGATTCTCGAGTTTGTTTGCTTCCGCGAGCTTCTCCCATGTAGTACCTTTACTTTCTGCAATTTTCCACAATATATCCCCGGGCTTAATCGTATAAGTGCTGTCCGCATAAACAGCTGTGATGTCAAAAAACACTAATAGGGCAACAAGCAACAGGCTTGTCAGTCTTCTGCGCATCTATCTCCCTCCTTTGAAATTGTTTAAGAAACGCAGCCTTTAACTTGCAGCAGATCAAATGCATCCCTGCTGCTGAACCAAAAAGTATAATTATAAAGGCAGAGGTTTTTTCTATATTTTAATTTTTTATCAGTTCAACGATTCGTAAATCAGTGCATATTTACTTAATCTTTTCTCCTGTCATTTCGGCATAAGTTACATATCTATTATAAGCGTTCAGCAGTTCTCTTACATTATCGAAAGTTTTTTCTGCAATAGTTCTGAGTTCCTCATCGGACAGCTTAATATTTTCTTCGGCTCGTATCCTTCTCAATATTTCCACCCTTGTATCCAAATCCGGCCGTTTAATTTCGAATACTCCTCCCAGTTCAAACATTGAAGTGAAGCGTTCATTCATTATTGTCATATCCTGCGGAGGTCCGGTACAGGCTATAACAACCTGCTTGCCCCTTTCAAGCACTTCTGAAACAGTTTTAAAAAACTCAGCTTGCGTAAACTCCTTGCCGGTTATGAACTGAAGGTCATCAATAAGCAGCACGTCATAGCTCAACATTCTCTCTTTAAAGCCCATAGAATTATCATATCGTATTGCATCTATCATTGCATTAGTAAAAGCTTCTATTGATATATACAATACTTTAGCAGCAGGGTAATGCTCTGAAATATAATTTCCGGCAGCCTGGATCAAATGAGTTTTTCCTATGCCCACTTTCCCATATATATAAGCCAGTCCATGATGGTTATCCGGGTTTTTCACAGTATCAAGGATATATCTGTAAGCCAGGTAGTTATGTTCTCCTATAACAAGAGTATCAAAAGAATATTTGGGATTAAGCGAACACCTCTTTTCAAAAGTATCGACAACTATCCTTTTGTTCGAAATAACTTTCTTCTTTTCACCTGATATAGAAAACTCTAATTTATAATCTTTGTTAATAATACTCCTTAAAGCTGTCTTTATCAACGAAGCATATCTGCATTCCAGAATACCCTTCTCGAATTCCCCCGGTACACCAAGGCGTATTGTATCGTTATCTATTGAGAGAGGCACTACTATTTCCATCCACGTCTTGAAGCTAACCTCAGTAAGTTCCTTTTTTATAATATCAAGTACTTTTCTCCAGATATAATCCGGTTTTTCAACAGCAGGTGTATTAAAAACTCTATTACCTGCTCCAGACTTTTCTTCAGACATCCCACCAACTTCTGCTATTTGTCCACCGCATTCCAATTTCTTAAGTCTATCATCAATTTCTATGACCGCTTCTTTTAAGCTATTCAAGTCGGAGAGAATTTGACTAAGCATATCTTCCATTTACAATACCTCCAAAACCAGGTTTTCTGTTTTACATGCACACATTTCTGTATCCTGCCTACCAGTCAATAACGGTTCTACTGTCCACTGACTACTCGATATATTCTATCCTGTTATCCTTACACCAGTCAATTGCTATTTCCTTAAGTACCTCTTCATATTTACAACTATAATTATACAAGCATCTCTTTAATAATTATACCGCAATTGGTAAATTTTGAACGTGATATTCAGACTAAAAAATAAATATAATAAAGCACTACATTCGTAATAAAATGTAGTGCTTCTCTATGTAAATTCATATTATTTTTGGTGGAGGCGAGGGGACGCCTGTATCCATTGTCTCCAATGGTGCTGACTATATCTTGAACTTCATTGCGAAGTCCTCTGGCGTGTTATAGAAGCCCTAATATTGATGGTAAGCTCCTATCCTAGTACAACCAAATTGGCTGCCTATGAGTCGATACAGGGCTGTCGGATTGCTCCACATACCCCTCGGTATTGCCGTCGTCTTAACGTTACGGTTTCACCGATAAAGCCAGATTATCGCTTGCAGTTCACACTGCAAGGCGACTCTTCTGAATCGAACCCCTTCGGTCTGTTCGTAGGGTGCATTCCCCTTACGACGGATACTGCGTATCCTGTCACCCTTCATATCCTTGAGCCTTTAAACCACCATCGGCTTCAAGTCATCAGCAATTATAAGATCAGCCTCTGTAGAATTTTTGACATCTTCTATTGAATACTCCGGGTTTATCTCTGTAAGAAGGATGCCATTCTCCGTGATTTTCATCACGCCCATCTCTGTTATTATCATGTCCACTTGTCCCTTGGCTGTCAACGGAAGAGTACACTCCTTAAGGATCTTTGGAATACCTTTGTTCGTATGTGTCATAGCTACAATGACCTTTTTGGATCCTGTTACCAGATCCATGGCTCCACCCATTCCTGGAACGAGTTTGCCGGGAATAATCCAATTGGCAAGGTTCCCTTTCTCATCCACTTGAAGCGCCCCAAGGACAGTTACGTCAACATGACCCCCCCTGATGATCGAGAACGACATGGCTGAGTCAAAGTACATACCCCCTTCAAGAATTGTGACAGGCTGGCCTCCCGCATTTGTGATGTTTTTATCAAAATCCGCTCCTGTAGGTTCAGGCCCCAAACCAATAAGTCCGTTCTCAGACTGAAGGTATATCTCAATACCATCAGGAATGTAGTTAGCCACCATTGTAGGAAGACCTATCCCGAGATTAACGAGATCACCGTCTCGAAGTTCTCTTGCAACCCTTTTTGCAATGAATTCTTTCATCTTATATATCCTCCTTTACAATGTAGTCTACAAATATGTGAGGAGTAATAATTTCTTCAGGATCCAACAAACCGGTTTCCACAATTTCATCAGCTCCCACTACGACCGTTTCAGCTGCTGTGGCCATTACAGGATTGAAATTTCTGCCTGTCCTTGCATAGACGACGTTTCCCAACTTATCTGCAGATCTTCCTCTAATTATTGCCAGATCAGCCTTAAGTGGCTCTTCTAAAATGTATTTCTTATTAAGAACTTCAATGATCTGCTTTCCTTTTTCCACATCTGTTCCGAGTCCGGTAGGTGTAAGGACTCCACCAAGTCCTGCACCACTGGATCTTATTCTCTCCGCCAGCGTTCCCTGGGGATTGAGTTCCACCTCTATTGTTCCCTCCGACATCATCTTGCCTACTAAAGGGTTCAAGCCTATATGTGAAGTATAAAGCTTTTTGATTTGGCCGTTCTTTACAAGCTTGCCAAGCCCCTTGTCCTCTAAACCTGCATCGTTACAGATGGCAGTAATTCCCTTTATACCGCTCTTAAGTATCTCATCAATCAATACATCAGATGTTCCTACAGCCATAAATCCGCCGAACATAATCGTCATGTCGTCTTTCAATAGTGATCTGAATGTTTCCTTATTGATTATCTTATTTCTCAACTTTTGTCACCTCAAATTTTAATTACTACGGCAGTTCCCATTCCTCCGCCAATGCTGCGATTTTCAGATATTGATGCCTGCAAAATAACCTTCTCTGACTGCCATTTCAACAGTACGGGCTTTTACGCAATCACCGGCATTCCAATAAATAGACGAAATGCCTTCAAACGCATCTGCTTCTGCTGTTCGCGGCTTCATACCTGCAGCTAAAATCACATTATCTGCAGATAAAGTCAATTTTTCAGTGCCCTTTTCATAGACAACGCCATCAGGATTGATAGCCGTACATTTGGCAGATGTAATTTGGATCAGGTTCGGTTCGTTGCCCATTTCGGCTAATATATCTCCGCGATGTGTTCTGGAAGCATCCGGAGCCAATTCATCACGCATTTCAAGTATGGTGACTGTCTTCCCTAGTCTGGCCAGATGCAATGCCGTCTCACATCCAACCTGTCCACCACCGATTACAATCACCTTATCACCGTGAGTATCTTCAATGCCATATGTATCCGTTGCATAGATGGAATGCTCTATACCAGGAATCGGCGGAACCAAAGGTTCTGCACCGACAGTAGCAATGACCGCATCATATTCTTCATTTTTCAGATCATCTGGTGAAATGTCCGTACCCAGATTCACTTCCACCGGTGACTTTTCTATTTGACCAATCAGGTAATCCCTGAATTTTGCAAGGGAATATTTAAACTCAACTTTGCTGGCAAACTTCAACGTTCCTCCCAGACTATCCGTTTTTTCATATAAAGTAACGGAGTGACCACGCTTTGAGGCAGTAAGTGCTGCATACATACCCGCGGGTCCGCCGCCGATAACAGCAACTTTTTTCTTTTCTGTTGACGGTACGATCATGGAATCCAAATAATGCATGATACCGATTGTAGGATTGACCGAGCACTGTAAGAAATGTCCATATACGGTACTATCGTGGCATCGCATGCATTTAATGCATGGCACCACATCTTCCGCTTTTCCTGCAATACTCTTTGAAATAAGTTCAGGATCTGCAATGAGTGCTCTGGACATAGCAACAAAATCGGCCTTACGGTCAGCTATTATTTCATCAGCATCCGCCAGGCTCCCAATGCCTCCGATTGCCGTTACACAGGCTGTAATTCTTCTTGACTTCTTAAAAGCTTCTGCAAGATGGACATTTGGATTTGGAGGCAGAAAATCACACGGGTGTGTACGGCACATGAGCTCCGGAGTCACCATCCCGCAGCTGGCTTGTACAATATCCGCGTATCGCTGAAGCACTTCTGCGATCTTAATTCCTTCATCAATATCAATGCCACCGTCTTTGAACTCGTTGGCAGACATACGAACCTCAATAATCATGTTGTTTCCGACCTTTTTCCGAATCGCTTCGAGAATCTCAACAATATAACGCATTCGGTTTTCAAAACTTCCGCCATACTCGTCAGTCCTTTTATTTGTCAGTGGCGACAGGAACTGTGCTATGGGTATGCTATGCCCAAAATGGAGCAGGATTCCATCGTACCCTAAATTCATCAGCATTTCCGCTGAATGTGCATATCCTTCCTTATATCTCATCATTTCACTGACTGGGATTTCACGGCCCGGTGTGATGCCATCCATCAGCAAGCCGCCTTCAGATGCAACATATCCATCCTCAAAAATACCTATTAGCTCCATAGATGCCTTGGCGCCATAGAAATGGATCCCTTCAGCCAGTTCTGCAAGCCTATTCATTGCATTATGTTTGTACAGATCCCAGCTTGCATGTTCACCGTCATCCTGGACCGGTAACAGCTTTACGCCTGCGCATACGACGAGACCCGCACCTGCCCTTGCCCTCTGAACAAAAAAGTTCACAGCAGACTCGCTGGGGTAATTCTCTCCATTTGAGGCTGAGTGCAATGTAACCGGGGCAGCAATGATTCGGTTTTTCAGCATATGCTTTCCAATCCGAATGGGACTCATTACATGTTTATATCTTGTTATCATATTATCCCTCCTTCCAATTTTAAACGAACAGGCACTTAAGTGCCTGTTCGTTTAAAAAAATAATCATCAATCTTTAGAGAGCCATACCTTTCCCTTCCTGGTCTTTAACTTTTTGGGAGCCATACTCTCTATCAGCAGCATTTGCATCAGGAATATTTTTCATGGTAAGAATGGTTATGAAAGAAACGGCCAGCATACCAATCATGATATAGTATGCCATTGTCAGTTGACCCATTTGATTGAGTGCTCCCATGAATGTCAATGCAAAGGCCATTGGAATGGCTTGAATGGTCATGATCCATTTGTTGGCTGCCATATAATGCTTACGTCCGTAAACATAGGAGGTGACACATGGATGCATCGTTGGAACACCACCTGTCATACAAGCAACACCAAAAGCCCAGACAGCCATAAGCATCGAATTACCGCCAACCGGCATAATGGCAAATGGAACAACTGCAAACAGGAACAAAACGTTAAGAACTAAAGACGCCTTAATGGAACCCAACTTATCATCGATCCATCCGATAACATAACTCATCGGGATACCTGCGGCAGCCCCTAAAGAAAGCCATGGCAGCGCTTTGCTGACAAAAAGGTTGGGAATGTCATTTGGAGTACTTAAGCTGATATATCTGACGGCCATATATGCCATCATTGCAACGATAACAAATTGCATGATGCCATACGAGATGATCAGCTGCCATGCTCTCACTTCAGACAGAAGCTTTTTGACTGAAATAGGCTCACGGTCATCCGTTGATTCAGAGACTGGTGCATGGTCGGCACCATCCGGGAACAGGCCGGCTTCCTCCGGTGTGTCCTTAATACCAAAGATAGTCATAGCTGCCAATATGAGCAGAATACCTGCAATAATCATATAAGCGTTTAAACCGAAACTACCCACTAATGCTGTCATGATACCAATACCTGCTACGGATGATAACGGGCTGCCTGCCGTAATGACGCCCAAAACGCGCCCGCGATACTTGATAAACCAGTTTGCAGCCAGCATAAACCCACCCATTTGAAGTGGCACTACCATAACACGAATGAGAAAAAGACTAACGGAATACAGTCCGTAATTTTGACCTGCTACTGCTATTCCGGCACATCCCAATGCCATAACAATAATGCTCGGTACCAGGATCCTTTTGACGCCGTACTTAACAAACGCAGCACCAATGACCAAATAGAATATAATTGTTATCACGGATGCCACTGTCGCCGGATTGGTTATCTTAAGGTCATCCCAGCCATAATTTGATGCCAAAAACGGTGTCAGTATATTCAAATGGTCAACTTGAAGAAATGAGTAGAAGAACATGAAAATTACTCCGACAAACATGAATACTAAACTATGATTTGCGAATTTCTTATTCTTAAACATGGCATGCCTCCTGAATTTATTTTTTATACTTACAATGAAACCTGAAGCTTTAACTTTTCAGTATTTACTTGAATTCATCAGAATCCATAAAGTCTACCGCATTATAACCTGCCATTCTTCCGCTGTTGATAGCAAAACTCATTGTATTTCCAGGCATGAAGAAGCAGTAGCTGTCACCGTAGATATTGCATGCATCCGTTCCACTTGCATATAGTCCGGGTATTTTGATGCCTGATGGATCAAGAACCTCCATCTTATCGTTTGTTTTTACTCCACCAAGACTACCGTACCCTGCTGGAAAATGTCTTGCAGCATAATATTTTCCACCTTTCAGAGGCTTCATATATTTATGTTTTTTGAAGAACATTTCATCGGAGGCTGTGCACGCTTCATTGTACTCTTCAACAGTCGCCTTAAGATTTTCAAGATTGATTCCGGTTTTCTCACATAATTCTTCCAATGAATCTGCCGCAAAAACATTCACCTGATGCTTTTGTACTTCACTGTGAAGTTCACTTAAGCCGCCAGCTTCAGACTCTTCACCGCTTAAATAACTCTGAAGCTCTTTGTCCCATTTTTCAATTGTCTTGATATTGTGATGTACTGTTACATAATCCAGACCGGTTTTTCTATAAGTGTCTAATATGCTGTCATCAATGATGGTAAAAGCCATTCTTTCACGTTGTAATGAAATAGCATTACCCGAATAAACCGTATTGTTCATGATCTCTTCGTTGATGAAACGATTTCCATCCAGATTGACCATAAGATTGGGTTGACGCATTGTCTCGCTTATTGTTTTGAATACATCCGTAACCCCCGGTGTTGTGAAAGTCAATTCCATAGTTGGCTCTGTTTTCCCGGCACCTGCCCCCCAAAGCATATTCAAGCCTTCACCCTGTACACCCGGTATTCTGAATGAGTGAAGGTCTTTTCCCCATTCATATCCGAGAATATCATGAATCATTTTAGGATTATCACCGAATCCCCCTGTTGCCACAATGACGGCATTGCATTCGGCAATGACTTTTTCACCGTTGGCAGTGACCAATTCAACACCAGTGACATAGCCATCATCCTTTAGAATTTTTGCTGCCTTGGTATTATACATGATCTTAACGCCAAGTTCTTCGGCTCTCTCTGTCAATGCCCTGAACATATTCGATGCCGCTCTTTCCGCCGGAGCGTTACTTCCTCTGGTTTTTACAACATGCCAGGTCTGAGTCGATTTTTCAAAATATTTGTATGCGCCCAAAAACTCAACCCCCATGGCTTCCAGCCATTCTACAGTATTGCTGGACTGTTCTATGTACTTTCTTACAAGTCGGGCATCTACTCTCCAATGGGTGTAGTTCATTAAGAGATTGAATGCATCCTCTTTAGTAAAATCAACCAATTGAGCTTTCTGATACTTGGACTCAACTGCGAAAATCCCCATTCCCATATTGGCTGCACCACCAGTGGTACTTCCTTTTTCCAAGACTATGACACTGGCATCCTTCTCGGCTGCCGCTACAGCAGCTGTGATTCCTGATGCACCGCCGCCTATAACAATGACATCAGCTTCTAAATTCATACTCATGAACAAATCCTCCTTTTAAAGTCTGCTATGTCCGTCTGCGTCGCCGCCTAGTAGTCTCACCTTCCTGACTATCTTCAGTCTGACTAAGGCTGCCAACCGGTACCGGTTCACCGGGAAGTTTAGGCTTGACTGCACCTGCTTTCTTGATGGCGCCTTTGGGACAAACTGATACACATATCATTGATTTGCTGCAATTATCCGTATTGATGACATGAATCATTCCTGCCCCTCCGGCAATCGCTCCTTGTGGGCAGCTTTCCAGGCATTTGCCGCATCCGTCACAGAGCTGTGGATCCACGTAAAGGGTATAAGTACCTTTACATACCAAGTTTGAACACCGTTTGCGCCGGATATGCATATCCCACTCTTCTTCGTATGTTTTCATCAAATCCATACAAATACAAGCTGCTGTCCTTGACATTTCACAGTTTGCACTTTTCCTTATCTGGCCAAGCACATCAAGCAGCAGTTCAAAATCCTCACTTTGAGCATTGCCCTTCGTTATATCCTTGATGATCTCATAAACCTGCCATGTACCTTCTCTGCAGAGGACGCATTTTCCACAGGATTCCTTCCTGGCAATATCCATGAGCTTCAAGCAATAATCAACAACACAGGCATTAGTGTCCGAAGCATCCCAACTTGGCAGCAAAGCGCTGTTTGCCTCACAAATCATTTTGTCACCTCCTTTACCGCCTTAAAGTGTGGATCCACCCAGTACTTGACTTTTTGAATATCCAGTCTCAGGTCGCATTGAAGACAACGAATAGATTCTGCGTTCGCATCGCAGGTGTCCTTGAAACAATCGATTCTCTCCAGTTTCGCAAAACATTCGATCGTACCGATATTCGGATTTAGCTTTTCCCTCTCAAGTAGGGTCTCTTCAATGTCGCCATCACCCCCCAAATATTTATCAATGGTCATTGCTGCCTGGCGCCCGGATGCGATAGCCGCCACAACGGATTTGGTTCCATAGATAACATCACCGGCAGCAAATACCCCATCAACATTTGTTTTCATTGTTTCATCCGTTTTTACAAAACTGCTTCTGACCAGTTCTATACCAAAGGACTCATTCAAATCCGGCTGCTGACCGGTTGCAAATATCAGTGTATCGGTGGTCAGCTTCGTATCTGTTCCCTCTTCGACGTCAAGCTCCAGTCCTTTTGCAGTGAATTTAAAGCTCTTAATGCCTATCAAGGATAAAGCATCCGCCTTTCCGCCGGACTCCTCGATATTCAGAATGGCTCTGCTGTTAAGTATTTCAATGTTCTCTTCCAAGGCACCGGTAATCTCTGACCGGTCCGCCAACATCTGATCACGGGCTTCCATACATATGATCCGTACTGTGCCGACACCCAATTTTTTTGCCGTTCTTGCACAGTCAAACCCAACATTGCCACCACCATAAACCGTTACAGTATCACCCAGCTTCGGCAATGTGCCTTCACAGGACATTCTGCAGAAATCGACAGCATCCAAGGCATTGCTCCATTGTTTGTTATAGGCTGGAGGTCTTTTGCCCCTGGTTGCACCAATGGCTATCAATATTGCATCATAACCTTTTTCCTTTAGCTCATTGACCGATTCAATACTGGAATTTGTATAGACCTTTATTCCCTCTTCCTTCAAGATCTCTATCTCATTGTCAACAATATCTTGAGGCAGCCTATATTTGGGAATACCATAGGAAAGTATACCGCCGGGAAGTGCCTGCCGTTCATAGACTTCGGTATCATACCCTTTTTTGGTCAGATAATAGGCCGCTGTCATTCCAGCAGGACCACCTCCGATGATTGCCACCTTTTTCCCATTCGGTTCGTTTCTAAATACTCTTTCCCTCCAGGTTTCATTCTTGTCATTTTCCACAGCAAAGCGCTTGATTTCCCTAATCGCTATAGGTTTATTCAGATGCGTTCTCTTGCAGCCTGACTCACAGACATGTGAACAAATGCAGCCCAGAGAATGGGGGAATGTCAGTTTTTCCCTTATGACTGAAACCGCATCACTATACCTGCCCTGCTCTACAAGTCTGATATACATAGGTATATCCGTATGTGCGGGACATTCATTCTTACATGGAACCAATGCCATATTCCGAGGGGCATCACTTGAAAAGACACCCTTCACATCCTGTATTGCTCCTGTAGGACAGACTTCAACACAAGCTCCGCAAAATCTGCATTCTGTTTCCGTCAAAGGTCTGTCGCCTTTTGTATTGATATAAGTTTCTCCATCTTTTTTATTGATGGACAATGCCTTAACACCGCGAAGCTCCTCACACACTCTGACACAGCGCCCACACTGAATACAGCGTCGCATTTCCTTCTTAATCAGGTTATCCGATTTTGCAATTCTTGTATTTTCCTTATCAATTTCACGAAGTCTGGAATGGGCAACACCCATATACTGCATCAATGCCTGCAATTCGCAGTTCAGATACTTATCGCAGGACGTACAATCTTTCGGATGACTTGCCAGCATCAGTTCCAAAGCCGTCATACGAAGTTTTTTCACCGCTTCGCTCTTTGTATTGACGATCATGCCATCTTCGACAATAATTTCACATGACTGAACAATATTCGACTCACCTTCAATCTCTACTGCACATAACTTACAATTGCCAAGAGGAGTAAGATCCGAATGATAGCATAAGTGCGGAATGTATATACCCGCATCCAATGCAGCCTGTAGCAAGCTCTGTCCCTCTTTTGCTTCAATAACGTGTCCATCGATTTTTAAACTTATTTTCTTCATAATTAACTCCTTATTGCAGTGTTTGATCTAAGTGTAATTACCTTGGTCTTCAAAAGCAATATCAAAATAAATCCAACGACACTCATACCGGCTACAGTCAAGAACGCCAGGTTATATCCACCGCTTACGGTTTTAATTCTGGCTGCAAGTTGTGGTCCAATAGCTCCTGCCAATCCGTAAGCAACATAAAGAAATGTATAGTTGACAGCAATATTTTTTAAGCCGAAGTTGTCGGCACATACGGGTGAAAACATAGATGTGAATCCGCCATAGCAGGCACTGATTGCCAACAATGCAGCGATAAATATTACGCCACTTGACTTTGTTAGCAGTATCATCGCTCCACCGATGACAGCAAACAAGAACATCATCACATTATATCTTCCGAAGCGATCTGAAACAAACCCAAAGGTAAGACGTCCCAGTGCGTTGAAGACGGAAAACAGGCCAACTAAAAGCGCTGCTTTTTCCGCTGTGAAATTCAGAACTTCCTGCAGCATTGTTGAAGCATGCCCCATGATCATCAAACCTGCTGTAGCTCCTAATGTCAGTGCTGTGATCAGCATATAGTATGTAGATGTTTTCAGCATTTCTCTCCATGTATAATCCTTGCCGGATACAGTATTGACACTTGTCTTAACAACTTTCTTTGGCTTAGCATTGAAATCCGCAGGTACGTTTCTTATAAGAAATGACGTCGGAATCATTACAATAGCAAATATGGCTGCCAGTAAACCGAATACTGACAGAACGCCATGACGCTGCATGAAAAACGTTGCTATGGGTGCCCAGAGAATTGCGCCACTGCCATAAGAGCATGCCAGCATACCCGAAGCCAGTCCTGTCTTATCTGGAAATAAACTTGTAGCGTAGGCCATCAGACTGGGATACAGCATAGCAATACCAATGCCTACGATAATGCCATATACAATGTATAAATAGCTGATGGAACTGGTAAACATTGTCGCAACAAGCCCGATCACATAAACCGCAATACCGGTCCGCAAGTAATTTCCTATCCCTAATGCCTTTTGGAATTTTCCAAGAAAAACAGGTGCAATGGTCGATATCAGTATCTGAATTGTAAATGTGAGTGAGATAGTCTTCAGTCCCCAACCGAAATTTACCATCAATGGTTTTTGAAAGACACTCCATGCATATCCAATCCCGGAACATAACGCCAGCAGCATCGCCCCCGCCATATATTTCCATCTTTTCTGTTTAAAATCCACCACTCTCCCCCTATTCCGCCATTTCTATGATGCAGGCAGCTCCCATACCGCCTCCGATACACATGGTAATAAGTCCATACTTGCCACCTGTATTTTTTAGGTAATTCATAGATTTGCCAAGCAGTATCGCACCAGTTGCCCCAAGCGGATGTCCCAGTGCCAACGCACCGCCTCTGGGGTTGACTTTGTTCTTGTCCAGTTCTAATTTATCTATTGTAACAATGGCTTGTGAGGCAAAAGCTTCATTCAATTCGATGACATCCATATCTTCAAGGGTCAGGTTTACTTTATTCAAAACTTCCTCAACAGCATAGATTGGACCCAATCCCATGTACGCCGGATCCAGCCCCTCGACTGCAAATGATACGAATCTTGCGATTGCTTTTATACCAAGCTTTTTCGCTTTGCTCTCAGACATCAGCACAACGAAGGCAGCACCGTCACTTCTTTGGGAAGAAGTTGCAGCAGTCACAAGGCCATCTTCCTTAAAACATGGCTTTAGTTTGGCCAGAGCCTCCATGCTAGTTCCCTTCCTGTAGCATTCATCACGTTTGAACACCACTGGATTGCCGTCCTGATCATAACCGGTTACAGGAATGATTTCTTCATTAAACAAGCCACTTTCCACAGCTTCTGCGGCTTTTGCATGACTTTCAACAGACATCTGATCCATTTGCTCTCTGCTGATACCAAATTTCTCAGCTACTTTTTCAGCTGTAATTCCCATAGGCATATAGATATCCGTATTCTCAAGAAGCCATTGATCCAGGAATCCAGGAGCATCTGAAAGCACAGGGCAGGACATGGATTCCACACCTCCTGCAATTACAACTTCCTGTAAACCGCTCATGATCATAGAAGCGCCTATTGCTACTGACTGTATGCCTGACGCACAAAACCGATTTATCGTCAGTCCTGGCACTTCCTCTGGAAGCCCTGCCCTAAGTACTATATTCCTGGCGGGATTCAAACCCATTTTCCCTTCAGGTATCGCACAGCCTACAATGACATCATCAATATCATTCAAATCCAGTTGAGGAACCTTTTGAACAACTCCTTTTAACACCTCTGCTCCAAAGTCCACCGGATTTGCAGCAGCTAATGTTCCCCGACCGGCTTTAGCTATAGCCGACCGGCCATATGCTACAATTACACATCTCTCCATTATTAAACTCCTTTTCCATTAACGATTCTGTTACTATTGCTTGTAAATACTTGCAAGTTTGTTTATATTTATTCATCATTTCTGCTTATATTTAAGCATTGATTCCTGCTTTATTTTTATGATAATATTTAGCTATATTACACTTTTGAGAGGGTGATTGTTATCAATCTTGAAACATTACAATATTTTCAGTATACTGCCAAGTATAAAAATATCACAAAAGCTGCTAAACACTTCTATATCAGCCAGTCAACGCTGAGCCGCCATATCATTGCTTTGGAAAATGAGCTTGGTGTAAAGCTTTTTGAACGTAATAACAAGAATATCGAATTGACTGAAGCCGGCAAAGTATTCTACAAGGAATGTGATTCTTTCATTAAGCATATGGAAACTGTCATCATGAACGTACAGTCAGCAGACAAAGGTAGTTCTGGAATACTCAGAATTACTTCACCCGGAAATTTGTGCCAGGTTTTATCCGATTCATTAGCCATAATGAAAGAGAAGTATCCATCCATAAATCTTATTGTTGAATCTTATAACTTCGATGAAATTCCTTGTTCCATTCAGTATGACATTTACAACGTTGGATTCACTTATGATTTTGCTTCTTTTGGTTATGAAGATCTTCTAAGCACTCCTATAGGAACAGATTATTTCTCCTTGGCTGTATCATCAAAACTTTTTAAGAATCCAACGAAAGAGACAATTGCCGAGATTGTTAAATCACTTCCTCTGATCTTGCCGTCACATATCGAGCCGCCTTTCCTGAAACTCATATTGCATGAGCTTCAGAATTCTGCCGGCGTGAAGAAAATCAATACAAACTATGTCAATACAACCGAGTCCGTTATGCTTGAAGCTTCGTTAGGCTTAGGTTATGGTATTGTCCCAACATCTTTGACAAAAGCCAAAAGCGGCAATGAAAATATTTCATACATCAATTTGGATGACTTTTCAGCAAAATGCGCCATTGTCATGCTGTATAAAAAATCAAACACTTCAGAATTGGTCAACAGCTTTATCGATATTGTGAATGGCCTGTGTACAGAAAAAAATTTATAGGATACAGAATTATAAAATCAAGCATTTAACTGAGCATGGTGCATAACAATATGGAATATAGCTTTTCATTCATGCTGGCGCTTCTGGAAGTCAATACAATCGGAATATCTGCGCCAACCAGGCATCCAGCCAAGATATTTTCCGGATCCGCATTCCATATTTTACTCATGACGTTCCCGGTTACCATTTGTGGTACCAAGAGCATATCCACATCGCCTGCGTAGGGAGAATCATAGTTCTTGATCCTTGCAGATTCCTTAGAGGTGGCCAGATCGAAAGAAATCGGTCCTACCACAACGCCATTACCAAACTCACCATCTGCCGCCATCTGTTGCAATTTCTGTGCATCGGCAGTTTCTGGCATTTTTTCACTTACCGTTTCTACAGCACATAATGCACCGACAACAGGCTTCTCATATCCCAATTTTCGCAAAGCCTCCATACCTTCATTCACAATTCTTATTTTGTCTTCCAGTGACGGATATGGAATGACCGCACAATCGCTAACAGCCAAAAGCTTATGATATCCTTTAATTTGCATAAGACCAAAATGGGTGATGAAGCCTTTCTTGTTCAAACCGGTTTCCTTATTCAGTATTGGTCTAAGCAAGTTCTTCGTTTCAATCTTGCCTTTCAAAATGAAATCGCCTTTGCCTTCATGTATAAGCCTCACGGCCACTTCGGATGGATTTACATCCGGTTCTGAGTGGATGATTTCATACATCCTATCTGTATAATTCATTCGCTGAATCATTTCTTCCACTTTTTCATGTTCCCCAACCAGAACAGGTATCGCATAGCCTTTTTCCTGAGCCAGGAATACCGCCTCAAGTGCATGCTCATCATTCGCGCCTGCAACAACGGCTCTCTTTGGAGATACATTTTGATTAAGACGTACATTGATCAATGCTTCAAAATCCTTGTACATATGCATCACCCTATTTTCTACTAATATCAAGTATTTGTCTGGCTTCATCCGGTGTTGCAGGCTCTTTCCCAAATTCTTTAACGACTCGAGCCGCTCTTTCCACCATGCTGACATTTGTAGCCAGTTTTCCATGGCTATAATAAACATTGTCCTCAAGCCCGACTCGGATATGCCCGCCTAAAGCCAACGTTGCATACATAATAGGCAAATGTTGTCGACCTAATCCAAAGGCAGACCAAGTGGCACCTTCAGGTAGCATGTCATACAGGAACTGCAGGTTTTTCACTGTAGCTTCCATTCCACCGAGTACACCAAGAACAAACTGATAGTGACAAGGTGTCTCAAGTACTTCTTTTTTGACATAGTATTTTACGATATTCATAAAGCCGGAATCAAAGATTTCCAGTTCAGGCTTCACGCACAGTTCTTTCATTTTCAGACCTAGTGGTTCCAAAAACTGTGGTGAGTTGTCAAAGATACCAAAAGGCATCCAGTTGAATGTTCCTGCATCAAATGATGCCATTTCAGGCTTCACATAGGCAAGATGTGCCATTCGCTCTTCATAGCCAGCCCTACTATCGCCTGATGTCGTACAATTGATAACTACATCGCAATCCGTTCTCTCTTTGATCAGGTCAATCGTCTTTTTGAATTTTTCCTTATCCATTGTTCCCATGCCTTTGCCATCCCTCATATGCAAATGGACAACTGCTGCACCGGCTGTCCAACACCTATATGCATCTTCTGCAATTTCTTCAGGTGTCAATGGAATCGATGGATTCATTTCTTTTGGTGTCATTGCGCCTGTCAAGGCAGCTGTTATGATAACTTTATTTTCCAGTGTCATTTTAACCTCCTATGCCCGGTATTAATCCTTACACGGATTTACTTCAAGCAAGATAATTGGGATTATTTATAATCTCTTCTATTGAACTGTAACCTTTAGGATAAATATTGTAAGGATGTACTTTTTCTTCTTTATTCAGTACGCGAAGGGCTCCAGCTGCCAAAGCTTCCATTTCACGTTCCCCAGGAATGATGGTAACCGGTGCAATGAAGGTCACCTTTTCCTTGATCCAATTTGTAATTCTTTCGCTGTACGCAATGCCCCCGGTGAGAATTATCTGATCCGCCTTTCCATCCCTAACGACGGAAAGCTGCCCAATGCTTTTAGCAACCCCATAAGCCATTGCCTTCAGAATCAATTCTGCTTTTTTATCACCTTCATCGATCATTTTTTCAACATCCCTGACATCCTGCGTTCCAAAATATGCAACCAGTCCAGATTGTCCACATAGGTACATTCTCATTTCCTGCAATGTCTTGTCGCTATTATAACAGAAATTGGCCATATACCTTGTCGGAATCGCACCTGCTCTTTGAGGTGACATCGGTCCTTCATCGTCATAGACCCAATCTACTATGCGCCCATGATCGTGGAAGCCCAATGTGATTCCTCCGCCAAGTTGAACAATGATAAGATTCAGATCCTTATAATTCTTGCCAATGGACTTCGCGAATGTAAAACCTGCCATTTTGGTATTCAATAAATGTGCAATCGGCATATTCACAATTTCAGGAATTCCTGTAATTTTTGCAATTTCATCGGCAGAATCAACACAAGTCGGATCATAAATGATAACCGGAACATCCAAACCCTTTGCCAGCTTATCTGCAATCAGGCAAGACAGCGTGGATGCATGCTGGGCTTCTGGTGCATAAGTTACAGAAGCAATCATTAATTCATTGACCTCATATGCTCCATCATATGGAACCGATGGAATGGTTCCAGCCCTGGAAACAATGATGTCGAACTCGGCAGGATCCAATTTGTTCTCCTTTAAGAATTCCTTAACCTGGTTTGTCCGATATTCCAGCTGGTCCAGCGTCTTTGGCATTTTCTTCAGTTGTTCTGCAGTAATATCCAAAGATACCTTGCTAATCATTTTGTCATCTTCAAAATATGCTACTTTGGTAGAAGTGGAGCCGCAGTTTATAGCAAAAATCTTCTTCATTACGTTCACCTTCTCTTTCTGAAAACACGCGGAGAATTTCAAGAATCCTCCACGTGCACCAAATTATCTTATTTTGCCTTTCAACGGTGGATCGATCTTACCCTCCAACCCTAAGTATTCAATCATGGACAGCAGTTCTGAATGCAGCTCCTCTGCACAGTACATTCCAAACAATTCAGTTCCGAATGCCATATCCAGATCATCTGCAATCCTCTTCTTCCAGTTTCTTCTGACAAGTTGAGTCGTAAGTCTTCTTGCGATTCTGTTTTGAGCCATCAAAATATCTGCGATTTCATAGGCACGATCCATCAGTTTTTCTCTTGGAACGATTTCTGATACCATACCTAATCTAACAAGATCTTGAGCTGACATCTTATCGCCGGTCATAAGGTACCATGCAGCAAATCTTGCCGGCATCAATTCCATGAAACAGCTGTGTATTCCGTCACCAGGCACGTTGTTTGTTCCCGGCAGCATGTGTGGGTCAAGTACGGTTATATCGTCAGCAGCGATTGCCAAATCACACATAAGAGCCAATTCAGTATGTCCGCCCGATCCGCTGAGTACTCCAAGTGTCGGAACTTCAACGTCTTGAATCATCGTAATGATCATACGGCGTCCGTCTACAAACATATGATTGTATCTTGTTTTTGCCGGATCATCACCTTCCGGAGCCCAACTTGCAGCTTCAAAGTCTGTGACCCAAATGTTACCTGTACCGGTAAAAATAATCATTTCAGTTTCGCGATCTGTTCCGAGCATTCTCCACATTTTACCGATTGCATCATGCAATTCCATGGACCAGATCAATGGGCCGCCTTTACAGTGCATACGAACAGTAACAACTCCGTCTTCACGTCTGTCCATAATAAAATGTTCTTTGAACATTTCTTTGATTTCTTCAAAAGTTGGCCATTTTACGTAGCCTGCGTTTGTCTCTCTTACACTTGACATTTTCTTTCCTCCAAACATAATAAGCTTCTTAAGTCAACATTTACGGTTAACTGTTTGATTAAAGCATAAACAATCAAAAGCGGATTGTAAAATTCATAATATGCATAATTGATTTTACCCAATTTCGCTGATATTCTGTTATAATAATAGTCTGTATAGAATATATCAAAGAAAGTGGTGTTGATTATGGCTGAGATAGCAACCAATCAGAAGGGTTTGCTGTCAATTGAGAGCAAAAACGTCTTTACAATATTAAAAAAGTGGTTGTACACAGAACAGGATATTGTCTTTAGAGAACTTATTTCAAATGCTTCAGATGCCATTGAAAAGCTTTCCCGGCTAAGGGAAAGTGATGGAAGTCTCCCTCAAACAGAAGCTAAGATTCTCGTAAGGCTGGATTCTGAGAAAAAACTCCTCGTTATAAGTGATAACGGCATTGGTATGAGTGAAGAAGAGGTCCACAAATACATAAACCAGATTGCTTTTTCAGGTGCAACCGAATTCATAAACCAAAACAATCAAGCAGGTAAAGACACAATTATCGGCCATTTTGGAGTAGGTTTTTACTCGGCTTTCATGCTGGCGGACCATGTAGCAATCGAAACCAAATCCTATAAGAAAGATACACCAGCCGTCCGCTGGGACTGCATGTCAGATATGTCCTATAGCATGAAGGAATGCGACAAAACTGAAATCGGTACGGATATCATCCTCTATTTGGACGAGATGAATCCCTATTTTAAAAATCCGGAGCTTATACATGAGATCATAAAGAAATACTTTGTCTTTTCAAAGACAGCGATATATTTTGAAGCACCTGAGTACGCTCAAGTTTTGGTCAACAATCCTTCTCCAATATGGAAACGACCTAAGGCATCCATCGAACCAACGGATATGAATACGTTCTACAAGGAATTTTTCAACGATGTATCCGATCCATTGTTTTGGATTCAATTCGAAAGCATAGATATCGGTGTAAGAGGCATTCTATTCTTCAGGAATACAAAAAACGGCACCGAAGAATTGGATGGAACCATCAAGATTTACAATAGGGGTGTTTATATCGGCGAAAACATCCGTGAACTGATACCAAAATTCGTCAATCTGCAAAGTGGTATCATCGAGTGTGACCATCTGCCGCTCGCTGTCTCCCGTTCAACCATACGAGAAGATAAACAAAACAATGATATGATTGAATTGATATACGAATGCTTATCTCAGGAAGTCACCATAGCGCTGAACGATATGTTTGAAAATCAGCGGAAGACGTATGAAACCTATTGGCCTAATATAAATTCTTTTGTAAAATATGGTATATTGCAAGACAAGATTTTTGCTTCCGTCATGACCCGCAAAGCCATTTTTATGGATGTTTATGGGAGCTATCGAACAATCCAAGAATACACCGGCAGTGAGGACCATTCTCATCCGGATACGATATACTATGCATCTGATGAATTGGATCAGGCTCATTACATCGAAATCTTCAAAAAGTGTCAGTTGAACGCATTATTGTTTGATCATGTTATCGATCAGCCATTCATGCGTAAATATGAAGTCCTCCGTCCAAATCTGAAATTCATACGGATCGATTCCAATATTGAATCCCTTTTCAATGGATACTTAGGTGAAGATGATAAGCCAAAAGTTGAGATACTGACAGAAAAGATACAGAAAGCATTAGGTGAGCGATTAAGTACTATGACTCTTAAAATCATCAACCTCGAGCATGAGAGTATCTCTACACTCATCACGAATGATGAAAAATCCCGAAGAATTTCGGATATGTTAGAAATATACGGGTTCATGAATCCTACTAATTTCTCTGAAAAAGAGAAGCAGGCAAAGAGTACTTTATTGGTCAACCTGAATAATGAAATTGTACGATTTATATTGGAATCGTCAAATGAAATCGCCATCAACATGGTAGTAAATCAATTGTTAGATCTCTCCCTTATGAGTCAGCAATCACTTAAACCGGGAGATTTGGAACAATTCATCAATAGAAGCGAGTCCATACTTGCCGCTTCAATACAAAATCAGTAAATGTGTATTTAATAGCTAAAAGCACCTGAGCATAAAAGGGTCTGTCCTAAAAGCATGATTAAATCATAAATTGGGAAGACCCTTTTGAATATTTCTATGAATGTTGCTCCAACCATTTTCTTGTACTGGATAGATCCGGTAAAACATCACATCTATCCAACATCTTTAAGAAATTATTTATATAAACCAAATAGTAATTATTGCTGTTCAATGTATAAACATTAATTAGATAATTGATTATTTTTTGTATTTCTCTGGATGATAAGCCATCCGTTGATGAAGAGATCTTTTTAATGATTATTTTTAACGTTCCTGTTACAAGCTGATATAGTGTTCCTTCAAACGTTTGCTCATCACATACATCACGTATCGCCAAATATACACTTAATAAATCAACCGTCATGTCTCTGGACCACGGTTCTTTTTCTGTTGCATATTGGGCAGATAGCAATTTCGCCAGAAAAACCCATTCATTTTTAGTGATCTCATTTCTGTTGGAGTTGATATAGTGATCAATCTCTACTATATAGTTGTATATGTTACCTTGTCTAGCAGCAGCCTTGAATTCTTCTTCAAGCAATTTCACATCCAATTTCTTATAATTATCGTATAATGAACGCATCGATCCATGACGATATTCTTCTATCGTCATTTTCTGAAATCCGATAGGCAAATAATCCTTGCACTCTTCAGTCAATATCTCAAGCGTGTCAAAACTTGGGTCAAAATGATGATCAACGGAATATTCTGTTTTCATATCATTTAGCAGCTCAAATATCTTGTCTCTGTCAAAATATGCATATCGCTGATTTCCTTTTAATTTAACCACAATTATTTTCAACCCTAATAGGAATGAGTAATAGTCTTCCTTCTGCAAATCTTGATAAGCCATTCTAAAAGCTTGACTATAAGACAGACTCGTGACATCCATTCTAAATATGAAATCATCTGTTGACTTATAAAAAGCATCATCAAATACTTTTTTATGAAAGTACTCACGATCAATATACGAAGTCAATCTGCTGTATTCTCTGGAAAGCGCATACAAAGATATCCTATGCAGATTTCTCATATGATAAGACAGGGCATCTTCTTTCTTTTCCACATGACTAGCTCGTTCATTTTCAGTGTTATTGCCGGCATTCCTCATCTGATTCCTCCTACGTGATATAGCTCATTTGTTATTCTTGAGAACACATCCATCATATTTTAATCGATATACCTTCTTTCGTCAATGATTCTAATGTGCATGCTATTATAACTGAAAATTGTGACAAGTTTCATCTATGCAAATAAAGCATTTTACAATGCATAGATGTATGGTTAAAATTTATATGTGGGGATTCTTGTTTTAACACAAGCATTTCGAACGATAATATATAGTGTTGCCATAATACTGCTTTAATTAATTGGTTAATAATTTACAATGAAATAAGGAGGAATCATTTATGGGAAGACTCAACGAAAAAATTGCTATTATTACAGGAGGAAACTCAGGTATTGGGCGTGCAACTGCCAAACTATTCTGTAAAGAAGGAGCAAAAGTAGTTATTGCGTCAAGACGTGAAGCAAAGAATCAAGAGGTTGTTGATGAAATCACTGCTCAAGGTGGCGAAATCATGGCTGTCCAAGCAGATGTTTCAAAAATGGAAGACTGTAAAAGGATTGTTGATGAAACCATTAAGAAATATGGACGTATCGATATATTGGTCAACAACGCGGGTATCGCTGACAGACACATACCTATCAACTTATGTACTGAAGAATGGTATGAAAAGGTCTGCAAGATCGATCAGTTTTCACTTTTTTATATGACTAAATATACGTTGGAGCATATGGAAAAGTATGGTAAGGGATCCATCGTTAATGTTTCTTCCATCGGCAGCCAGGGTCTTGCAGGTATTTCATACAGTGCTGCAAAAGCAGCCGTAAATAGTATGACCAAAAATGTAGCGCTTCAATATTCACCTACGGATATTCGATGCAATGCTGTTGCACCTGGCCCAACACCAACTGAACTGAATACACCAGAACAATTCAAATTTTTTAATCAAGAATTTGCAGCAGCCTGTGCAAAACATATAGATATAACGTTACCGGAAGCACAAGCTGAAGATCAGGCTGAAGCCATTTTGTTCTTTGCCAGTGATGCGTCTAAAGCAATTACCGGTCAAATCCTATATGTTGATCATGGAACATCCCTGTACTAATAAGGCTATTCAAGGAGGTTCTAATGCAAATTCAAACAGTAAGGGGTCCTTTCGATCCCGATCAACTCGGCCGGACTTTGATGCACGAGCATTTTATTTTTGGTTATCCTGGTTATAATGGAGACCATACTATGGCCCCTTTTGATGAAGGTATTTATCTAAGAAAAAGCAATGAGATTATCGAGGCTGTAAAAAAGCAAGGATTCAAAACCATTATTGATGTGACGCCTAATGATTGTGGGCGTAATCCTTCGTTTTTAAAAAAAGTAGCCGAAGCCAATGATTTTCATATCATATGTTCAACCGGCTATTACTATGAAGGCGAAGGAGCTTCAGTATATTTTAAATGCTTAGGGATAATCAAGATGAGATTGTAAAAATAGCAAATTATAAAAAGTATATCGATGAATATAGTGAGCAGTTGAATAAACTAGTTAACCAAAAGCACACTTATGAGAGCGAAGCAAAAACATGAGCTTGAATTTCCCCGGGTAGTGTAAAATATTTTGTGTAAACCGGTGGAGAATCCTCTTGGATTAATGTTAAGATAAATATTAATTCAGGAGGATATTTTTATGGCAAGACAAAGAAAGCTTACTCCAGAACGCAAGGCGTTCATCAGTGGATTACTTGAGCACTACAGACCAGAAACCGCACAGGATGTTCAGGAAATGCTCAAAGATTTGCTAGGAGATACTCTTCAGGGAATGCTGGAAGGTGAGATGGAGGATGAATTGGGTTATTCCAAATATGATTACTCCAACAAGAACACC
>LOES01000061.1 GCA_001515955.1 Clostridia bacterium BRH_c25
TATTCCATATTCCTTGTCAAGTCCGTAGGCTATTTCCGCATTGTCCCTTCCCTGAAAATCCAGCGACACCACCGCTGTCCTGCCCATAATGCCTTCGATTCCTGCAAGTCTTACATCCTTCATATTGGATATCTCATTTATAAATGCTCCTGTCAGTCTCATTTCACTGGCCCAGACGTTTTCTATACCGATTGTCTCCAGATATTTCAGGGCTGTATTGAGTCCAAATATCCCTGGAATGTTGGGAGTCCCCGCTTCAAATTTGTCCGGCAGGTATTCCGGCTGTTCCTCACTGTCTGAAAAGCTTCCCGTCCCCCCGGTTATGTAAGGACTCATTGTATTTGCCAATCTGTCACTTACCACAAAACCGCCTATACCCTGAGGCCCCATAAGCCCTTTATGTCCTGTGAAAGCAATTGCGTCAGCATTCAGCTGTTGAAAATCCAGCCTCAGGGCTCCCGCGCTCTGTGCTGAGTCTATTATGAAAGCAAGCCCCTTTTCCTTGCATATTTCTCCAATTTCATAAATTGGCAGCACAGTACCGCTGACATTGGATGCATGAGTCATTATAACTGCTTTTGTATTGGCTTTTATTTGCCCTGTTATATTCTTTGAATCCAGCACTCCATAGTTATTGCACTGTACTCGCGAGAATTCCGCTTCTTCTTTAAGCTGCATCAGCGGCCTCATCACTGCATTGTGCTCCATGGAGGACACTATGCAATGGTCTCCTTTCCTGATAAAACCTTTTATTATATAGTTCAGGCTCTGGGTTATATTCTGGGTGAATATAACGTTTTCCGGCTTGTCAAAATTAAAAAGCCTGCAAAGCTGCTCCCTTGTCTCAAAAACCACTTCCTCGGCAGAAAGCGAGCTTTTATATACTCCCCGCTTCACATTGCAGCCGATATTGTCTATAAAATGCTTAACTGCATCACTGACTCCAGGTGCCTTGGGATATGCAGTGGCAGCATTGTCCAAATATGCTCCGTTCATTGATTTCACTCCCTTACTTTTACTCATTAAGCATATAATATCCACCAGTGTTTGTCATAAAAAAATTAGCTTCACTCGTTTTTGTTCGCTACTTATATATTTCGCGAAATGTTTCCTTGATTGTTATTGAATTCGCACTATACCCGATGTAATAGCTTAAGTGCGTTCAATATAGTATTCAAATTTATAATTATCTTGCCGTCTGTTATCTCAACCAGCTTATTCTTTCTCAACAGCGTTTCTGTCAAATTGTCTCGAACCAAGTCTCCCGATTTGAATACTGAAAGCATTATACCGATGAGAGTCATATTTATAACTATAGCTGTTCTGCCATAAGAGATAAGCGGCAGTGTAAGCTGACTAAACAGTTGAAATCCCAGGTTGCTTGAAACATATAGTATTACTTGTATTGTAAATGTAATAAGTACAGAAGTGGATACAAGCTTCCCCAAAACACTTTTTTGCCTTGAACAAAGCATAAAAGCCCGTACAATAAACGCCAGTATGACAGCCATTACAACAGCAAATACTATCCAGCCAAATCTATGTATCAGGTATGTCAGCAGGAAATCAGCCTCTATATCCGGCAGCATATAGCCAATTGTAAGCAGTATAAGGCATGCCAGTGTAATCAAAATCACGCTTGATAAACTGGGAATATATAAACCTATGAGCACGGGAAATATGTACAATACACCGCTCATTACAATCCCTAAGTACCCTTTGGTTCTCATGCTGTAAATTATTCCTGCAAAAGCTGTAGGAAAAAACAATAATATGGACTGAGCATAAAAGTACTTGCCGTTAATAACAGGAGATACTGCAATAACCCCAATTATTAAAGCAATAAGGCCGAAATAGATTGTCTTCGGATACTTGCCTATAGTCGTAAAGTCAAGTGAATAGGCAAGCACCATGCTGCCTATGCCAAGTACCGCCCCCACTGCACCGTTGGTCAAAGTTAACGGCATACCAGTACCATATGAAACAAGTGCTCTCAATACTAATCCGGTTAATAGTGAAATACCCGCCAGCAAAACTATACCCCACTCAACCTTAGGTCTATAGGTACGGTCGAGCTCCGAACCAACAAGAACAGGGTCGCCCATTTCTTCTATAGCTTTGTCTATTGCGGCTTCTTCATCCAATCCTTCAGCCACAAATGCACTTTTTTGATCAATCATATGGTCTTCAAGCTCTTTTGAAATGATACTATGGGCCTTTTTCCATCTTATTTGCTCACAGACAGTTTTTGAGTATTCACATATTTTAGCAGGTAATTGCAATATTAGCACCCCCTCGCAAAACCCGGTTAACTGCAGAAGTATAAGTTTCCCACTCTTCCCTCTTATCAGCAAGCATTCCTTTGCCCTTTTTTGTGATGCTGTAATATTTTCTCACTCTTGAGCTATCTACATTTTCATCATAGGAATTTATCATGCCCTGTTCCTCAAGGCTATGCAGCAGCGGATAAAGTGTCCCGGCCTTTAATGAAAATGTATCATCGGACCTTTTTGAAAGCTCCTCAATCATCTGATATCCATACATGTCCTTATCTTCAAGCAGCTTTAATATAAGCATTGTTGTGCTGCCGGTAAGCAAGCTTTTGTTGATAGCCATTGACTCATCTCCTTCTTATATATCGATCATCTATATATTCATTATATATAGATGATCGATATATTGCAATAGCCGTATGTTCAAACCAAGATTTTTTGACTCATATATATTAGGGAATACATATTGAATAAAGCAAAAGCAGCTGCTCTAACCTGTTCCAACAACGGTCTCCGGGAGCATACCTTCTATGAAGGGAGCCTACTAACATTTTAGTACATTTCATCAGCATTAACTATAAATTTTTCCTATAGTTCCATATGTGTCCATCTAATATATCAATTACTAATTTGTTAAATAATTAATTATAATTACATTGAAGTTATATTTATTATGCGGTGCTTTTAATAAAAATCACCACTAGGAGGTTAATCATGAGGGAAAAGAAAGGAATTATTATCACAGGTGCTATAGTAGGCTTGCTGTCTGTCCTTCTGGTCAAATTCGGAAATCCTGTGAACATGGGTATTTGTATTGCCTGCTTCATCAGGGATATTGCAGGAGCTTTGGGGCTCCACAGGGCAGAGGTGGTGCAGTATATAAGGCCGGAAATATCAGGCATAGTACTGGGCGCTTTCCTGACAGCCTTCGGTATGAAGGAGTTTTCTGCAAAAGGTGGTTCCTCACCTCTGGTGCGGTTCGTCCTTGGTTTCATTGTTATGATCGGTGCCCTTATGTTCCTGGGCTGTCCGCTGAGAATGGTACTCAGAATAGCAGGAGGCGACATTAATGCTTTGATAGGCCTTGCAGGCTTTGCAGCAGGAATAGGTGTTGGAATAGTCTTCCTGAACAAGGGCTTCTCATTAAAAAGAACTTACAGTCTGGCAAAATTCGAGGGATACGTTTTCCCTGCAGTTATGGCAGGCTTGCTGGTGCTTCTTTTAGCCAAGCCGGCCTTCATATTCTTCAGTGAAAAGGGCCCCGGTGCCGCACATGCAGCTGTGCTCCTGTCACTTGCTGCCGGGCTCATAGTAGGTGCTCTTGCACAAAGGACCAGGCTCTGCATGGTAGGCGGGATCAGAGACCTGATTCTCTTCAAGGACTGGTATCTTATTTCCGGCTTCCTTGCAATACTTGCAACAGCAATGATAGGCAACCTTGTAATAGGAAAATTCAGTCTTGGCTTTGCAGACCAGCCGGTAGCTCATGCAGACGGACTTTGGAATTTCCTCGGAATGGCTTTGGCAGGATGGGGTTCTGTTCTTCTCGGAGGATGCCCTCTTAGGCAGCTTATTCTCTCTGCTGAAGGGAATATTGACTCTGTAATGACTGTAATAGGCATGACAGCAGGAGCAGCTTTTGCTCACAACTTTAGTCTTGCTGCTTCAGCAAACGGACCAAGTCCAAATGGCAAGACAGCAGTTATAATCGGGTTTGCTGTGCTGCTGGTTGTATCATATTTCAACCTGGAAAAAACAGTTGAAGTTAAAATGAAGGGAGATGTTGAGCTTGAAGCTTGATCAAATAGATGCAAGAGGGCTCTCGTGCCCACAGCCCGTTCTTCTTACAAAGAAGGGCGTAGAGAAAAATCCTGAAGGAATTCAGGTGCTGGTTGACAATACCACAGCCCGTGACAATATAACCAGATTTGCCAACAACTCCGGATACAAGGTTGAGACAAACACTCAGGGCAGCGGCTTCCTTCTGACCCTGAAGAAGTAACATGCAGTATCTGGCAACCTTCTTCACTCACTGCGGAGCGGTAAAGTACCAGAACCATCTGAAGAACCAAAGCATACCGGTGGAGCTTATGCCGGTGCCCAGGAAGCTAAGCTCGAGCTGCGGGGTTTCTGCACGGTTTGAATACGATGAGGATATAAGGTCAATGATAAGTGAAGATATTGAAAGCCTCTTTGCAGTGGAGGATAAGGAGTATAAGCTTTTATACCGGAATGTATGAGAAAAGGATTGAAGCACGATGCTTCAATCCTTTTCTCTATTACATGCTTTTATACATAAGCCATTTTATTAAGGTCTCCACAGTCCTGTTGATAAGCTCCAGGCTCTTAAACATTTCCTCGTAGGTTTCTGCTATCGAATTTACTGTGTTTTCTGCATCGTCCGCTATGCTGCTCAAAAGCTCCTGTATATGTGTGGCTGATTCTGCCGATTCGTCAGCCAGCTTTCCCACCTTCATGGCAATTATCGCGGAGCCCCTGCCTTTTGTGCTTGCATTTTCCGCTTCGGCGGCAGCATTTATAGAAAGCAGCCTGCTTTCATCTATCATTACTGATATCAGGCTGAGGTCTTCATTGATCTTGTCCGTGTAGTTGGCAAGCTTTAAAATCAGCTCCTTTGAATTCCTTGTATACTCTTCTATCCTGGCAATCTCTTCTCCGGCTTTTAATTCTTTACCCTTGCCCTTCAGCATGGTCTGGGTGTACTTAATGATTTCCATGGCATTCTCCATGGATTCATTAATATTTGATATTATTGCCCTGACTTTTACGTTGGAGGTTGATACCTCTTCCTCCACTGATGATGCTTCCTCATTTTTTTCATTATAGCCGCCCAGGCTGCCTAACCCTTGCAAAAGCACCTCTTCAGCGTTCTCCATGCTTTGTGCGGATGCCTGAGCGTTGGAGAAGATGCTGTTGATGTTTTCATAGAAGCTATGGGTATTGGAAATTATTTTCAAAGCTCTTTTTGAAATGGATATGAGTAATGCTGCTGCAATACCAAACTGAAGTATATATACTGCAATGGAAAGGCCCCAAGCTCCGCCGCTTAATACCTCTCCCAGAATAAGGCCGAACACTGCCAAAGCAACAGAATGCCTGATTAGCTTTATGTCAAAATACAAGCAGGCAAAGCCTATCGGTATGACCGGAAGTATTATGACACCCATGTTCAGATAACAGTATCCAAAGATACAAAGTGCTGCAACACAGTAAATGTTCAGATACTTAAGCATACTTCCTTCCATCCTGAAGTGCCTGAATGCAATGGGAAGCGCGCAGACAACAGTGCCGGCACCGGCCATTAATATCAGATACATCCATGGAAGTGTTATTAAACCTGTGGCTTTAAGAATAACAATAGCTGCAATTGCTACCAGCAAAAGCTTGAATATCCTGACCAGCATGTCGTTTACATGGAGCGCGTTTTGACCGATAGCATCGTTCTGATACATCAAAGCATCCCCCCAAACTATATTATAGACCGTAGGCAAGATTATATATCTATATTAAAACGTTGTAAGACAGATTGGTTTTTCAGGCATCTCGAATATTTTGTCTACTATATCTGCATATTTATTGTCTGAAATCCGGGCAATACCATACTTAAGAAGTGCTTTGAAGCCAACAGCCCCTACTATAAGGGATGAGAAATCAGCGATGTCCAGGTCTACTGCTGCTTCATATTCACTGCCCTCTGCTATACTGACCCTTCCCCCGGTGAAGTGTATTGTAATGCTCTTGTTATTTTCTTCTATAAAGCTGTCTCTGATGTTCAATCTGAGCTTGCAGCTCTGGTTATTGAAATTATGCTCTTTAAGAGCCTCAAACAGTATCCTTGTGTCTGTAACCCTATACATCAGGCCGACTCCCTGCAGGTTGCTCTCGTGATATACCGGAGCCATAAGATTGTCTGAGCTATCCCTGGGCTCCAAGAGCAAATGATAAAAATTTTCGTCAAAGGTGTTGAATATTACCCTATTTATCTGATCCTCCTGTGTATTGAGAAAGGTTAACAACGACCTCAGGGCTTCTGTGTTTTCATATAGGAATTCCTTGATAACTATATCATTTTTCAATCCGTTTTCCTGACTGGCTTTTTTGAACATAAAAACTATATAACCTTCTATCCTGCTGTCTTTCTTATATACTGCAATCTTGTTCTGCGGCACTGTAAAAATGTTGTTGAGTTCTGCTTCCGTCCTGTCTATCATGCCATTGGTATTCTCGGCTATTCTGGCATAGCAGTCCGATAGAAGCTGCTTGTCTCCTTCAAAAGCGAATTTAACACGGCTTTTTACCCCCCCTTTTGGAAGGTCCTTGGGTTTTATACTGTACTGGTTCAATTTAGTTCCAAAACCAAACCCCATACTTTTATAAAAATCGGGCCTGAAGGGGTAAAGCATGGCTAT
>LOES01000062.1 GCA_001515955.1 Clostridia bacterium BRH_c25
GCAGCATGGGCAGTCCGCTTCTGGTTATATCTGAAAATGGAGGCGAGCTGGAGCTCATTGGCAACCTTTGGACGGGAGGCGTGGCTGAGGATGGAGGAATGGAGGCATCGGTGCAAGCCTTGCTGGAGCGCAAAGCTTCACAGGAAAAAAGGACACCGGTTGAAGAAGGAATAGTACAGTATTACGGAAACACTATTGACCCCATATTTATTTATGAGCAAATACCTTTTGAAGATGGCACACTTGTACTTGCTGAAAAGATAACAGATGGTGAACATTATCCGGAACTGCACTTCCTTGATGCCGACAATAAGGTTACTTGCCTCACACAGGGAAGCTACTGCTGGACCCTCAATTATACGCAGTTCAAAGGCCGCTGCATATATTTCGGACTTGCAGGAGTAGAAACACGTCAATACAATGGTGACCTGATCCCTGTTAAAGAGGTGGAAGCCTTGTTCTCTGATAAAACAGTAAGTGTCATACAAAGAAAAAAAGCAATCGCACATATTAACCGGATGGAAAGAGATACACGTATATTTGAAAACCCTCAAGGATATATAATGGTTGTTGAAGGTAGGGATGTACCTGAGGATTTTATTTTTGCATTTGAAAATGGGAAAAGAAAGTCTATTTCGAAAATGCATATTGAGCGCAGCATAGATCATATGCCTGACTATCTTAAGTCGGAGAAGGCAGAGATTTATAACTCATTTGCTTTTACATTTACGCCAATGTTGACTCCAATTGAATGGTATAAAGGATATAAGGAAGACGAGATTTGCCTGGAGGGCAAAACCGATCATAATGGAAACCGCAATATTCTCAGTTTAAGGCCTGCCGGACATATGAGCTTTTTGGACTCATTTATACTGCCCCAGGATATCAAGCCATTATACCTTTCTGACAACTATCCAAGAACAACCGGATTTTCAGCCGGTGAGACAGTTGCAGTGAGATACCCGGGGAAAAGGAAGCTGCTGGATTGCCGTATTCTAAGGCTCACACGGCAGAAGGTTGAAGTGGAAATAGGGCAGGACAGCCTTGCTGTAATTGACACAAATGAAAAAGGACAGCTCACATTGCCGAAAGAGGAAGGCTATTACCTCTTCGTTCTCCGGACGGAGGAAGATAAGGAAATACAAACATATACCGGTATGCTTATAATTAAATAGGGAAAGGATATTTAACTATGTTAAAAAAAATATTTATATTAATGCTGGTACTTGTAATTTGCACGATTGGGATTATATATGCCTTTGCAGCAGGAAATGTGGCACTTGACATTGAACTGAACGGCAAGGCTGTTGATATGCCAGCTGCAGCCCCTATACAATTCACACAGGTAGATAGTAAACAGAAGATTGAGACAGAAAATAAAATGCAGATCGGTAATATGATAGATAGCATGGATGTAGATGGAGGAAGGGCTTACATCTATGAAAAGGCAGATGATATGGAGGATTTTCATGCAGGCTTTGCAGGGAGAGATGCATTTTATGACCTGGGAGCGATAGGAAGCAGGAATGGCTCTTTGAATGAACTGGCCTATGTCAGAGCTTTTGAACTATATGGGAAGCTTATTGTAAAGTTTCAGGGGGTCTTTGGCAGCCATGTCACAAATACAAGTTATTTTACAATTGAGCAAGGTGTCCCAAAACCATTTCTTTTAACTGAAGGTATTACAACAGAAATGGATATTGATAGTGACGGCATGAAGGAAATTATAGCGGAATTGCCAGGTACAATCCCTTCAGTCAATATATTCGAATGGGATGGGGACTCCTTTTTGACAGCGAGTGCGGATGAAGCATTAAATGCAGGCTCAATAATCTTTAATTGTGAGGATGGAAGTTTTTCGGCCTACTACAGGTTTGACAATACAGAAGATACAGAAGTGATAGATTACTATTACACCAATAATGGAATGCGGCTGAAAAAGAAGCCGGGGAATACAGGTGATATTCTGTCAGAGAACACTATTGACTACAATAAAGATTCCGTATATGAAAAGGTTGTGGTAAAAATGACAGAGGGAAAGCAATATGAGGAGACAGCGGCAGGTCCTTTTCAGGGATGGAACTGGCAGGGAAAATTTGTTCTTCAGCTTATTGATGATAAGAGAAAAGCAATATCCGAGCTTGACCTTAATAAAGCCTTCAAAAGTGAAGAGCTGATATTCAATAGAGTATTCCTTATACAAGCTGATGATTATAACAATGACGGAAATACGGACTTTGCCATAGGTCAATACGGCTCAAGCAATGGCAACTTCTACAGGCTATTTACCATAAACAATAATGGTATTGAATTGCTGCCTGTCAAAACAGGAGCGATTTTCAGCAGCTGGGGAAATAGCAGATACACTATAGCATTTGAGAAATTTTCAAAAAGTGGATTTTTGAACTCTTACTATGATAACAGCAAGGGGAAGATTATAAAACAGTATTTTGTATGGGACGGTTCACAGTTTGTGCTGAAAAGCTCAATTGAGGAATAGCCGGTAACCGGGGAAAGTGGTGAAAAAGATATGAAGCAAATAGTTGTTAATATTCCAAGGGGAGATAAAAAGTGCAGGAGTATATGGATATTGAGCATAGCTTTATTAATGATTCTAATAACTATTCTTCTATTATTTGCGGGATGTTCAAGAAACGATGCCTTGAATAAGCAGGGTATAGATATTGCCGGCTCTACGTCAAGTATTGGAGCGGTGGGGGAGAATACAAACGACTTTGACACACAAAGTTATAAATATGCTTTTACCTTAACAAATAATGAAGCAGCAGATATAACAATAGTTTCAGCTGAACCTGTGCTATCAGAAAAATTCCTTGAAAGAGTTTCTGATGGAGATACAACTATACAGGTAAATAGAGTTGTTTCTCAGGGGGAGAGTATAGAGGTAACCGGTGAAATCATATTTGATGCAACAGGGCTGACCAAAGAACAGATAGTCAGTATGGAACCATTTATTAAAGAGGTTAGAATTGTAGAAGAAAGAACAATTAATAAGTCATTTTAGACCATTAACATACATTGACACGCAACTGTATGCATCGATAAAAGCCTTACTTGAACGTAATTAATCATGGAAAGGGTACCTTAATGTGGAAAGGGAAAGAAAAATATTAAGGAACATAACGATCTACCTTGCACCATTATAGATAACTTAGTACCCAGCTATGATCTTTCGACCATAACCAAGCAGTTCACTACCTATAATGATGGTTCGTTCGACTATGCAGAATACCTACACAGCCACATACAACCTCTCGGCTGTATATGACCATTACAGAACTCTGCATAATCTTAGCTCGACCCTATATGATAAGTTGGGATCCTGTTATAATCAAGGGTAATCGACTATAATAGAACCTTTCCTTACCATATAGAATCTTCCCTCCGACTGTATACGAGCCTTTCGACCCGTATACAATCTTTGGCCGACCCATACACGCCCCTGTTACGGAGCATATATGAGTCTTGGCTCAACCGTTATGTTCCTACAATGTTAGGTTGCCCAGATTAAAAGAACTAATGCACATAATAAATTTGTAAATTTACTAAACATTGGATTTAGTTAACAATAGAACTTGAAAGTTTTGGCCAATTCCGGACATGTATTTTAACAAGGGTACCTAAGTACTTCTTATTAATTTAGATCCATCAGAATAATATATATTTGGGGCGGGAGGAATAGTAAAATGAAACAATTGCAATTAAGAAGCGGAGCTACAATGGTGATCAGGAAGGCAGCAAAGTCCGATGCAGATGGGATAGTGGAATATATAGAGACAATCAGCGGTGAATCGGATAATCTGACCTTTGGACCTGGGGAATTCGAAATGAGCATTGAAAAGGAAGCAGAGTTTCTGGATAGTATAGCAACACAAAACAATGCTATTTACCTGGTTGCCGAAATTGGTGGCAAAATAGTTGGAAGCCTGCATTTTTCAGGTGGGGCAAGACCTAGAACAGCACATGTCGGAGAGTTCGGTGTAAGTGTGCTGAAGGAGCACTGGGGAAACGGAATAGGGACAGAGCTTATCAGGTATTTGCTTGAATGGAGCAAAGAAACAGGGATAATAAGAAAAATCAATTTACGGGTCAGAACAGATAATTTCAACGCAATCAGCGTGTACAAAAAGCTTGGTTTTACCCAAGAGGGGATCATAACAAGAGATCTTTTGATTAATGGAGAATTCCATGATATGCTGCTTATGGGATACCATGTAGATTAAGGGGATTTTTTGAGCAACAGGCATAGATTGCCGGATATATTGATGGAGGTATAGTATGAATGATAAAGACAAAATAAAGCTTACCAAAGAAAAAAGGGACGATATGATTTCTGCGATAAAGTACCACTTTTTAAAGGAAAGAGAAGAAGAATTAGGTGATTTGGCTTCAAATCTGATTCTAGACTTTATTATTAAGGAATTGGCGCCAGAGTTTTACAATCAGGGGGTTTACGACTCATATAAATATATGGGCGACAGAGTTGAAGACTTATTGTCGATTCAGAAATATTGAATCGGACGATATACAGCTGGTATGTAAATAACGGAGCAGTAACATAAGTTACTATGGGGGTATGATTGTATGGTTGATAGAGCTTCTATTAAGGGTATTGGAAATATGTTAGGGGTTATTTCCATAGTGATACCGGCAATAGTTTTTATGCTCATTTTAAATTGGTATTTCAAGCTGACTCAGTATCAACGGTTGGAAGGATTGCCTTTGCTGATAGCACCATTTGCAGGCTTTATGGGATTTATTACAGGATATGCTTCTTTAAAGATATATGCTAATAAATTTGCGAAATCCGGTATGGCAGCTAATGTGGTGTTATTTTTATTGCCCTTTGCTTATTGGATATTGGGCACGTTGATATTCGGAGTTTAAACCGGTCATAGTCACATAATCTCGAATTACTTGATGAAATTTAGGAAGATTTTTAATAGTATTTTCCGGTATAATTTACTTGTATTATATTAATAGATAGGGAGAAAATTCATGAATAAGCCTGTAAGAATCTCCGACAATGAAAAATGGGAGGCTGTTATCTGCAGTAAAAAGAGCTATGATGGTTTATTTTTTTATGGAGTAAAAACAACGGGGATTTTCTGTCGGCCTTCCTGCAGTGCAAGGACTCCTGACCGTGGAAATGTAGTTTTCTTTGATAATGACATAAATGCGATAGCTGCAGGATTCCGCCCCTGCAAGAAGTGCCGCCCGGATAAGGCAGTCTTTGAGCCAGACCTGGAACTGGTGAAAAAAGCTAAAGACATATTTGATGCAAATTATACCGGATCAATAAAAATAGGTCACATTGCAAAGCAGCTTGGGGTTAGCTTCAATCATCTGACAAAGCTTTTTAAGAAACAGTTTGGTCCTACCCCAACCAGTTATATTACCGGATTAAGAGTGAACAAAGCTGCAGAATTACTCGGACAGGCAGACATGAGCATTTTAGAGATTGCATATATGGCAGGCTTTAAAAGCCTATCCAACTTTTATAGATGCTTTAAGGAACAGACCGGATATACACCGAAAGAATTCAGAAAAAATGGAGGTGACTTGTAATGCCAGTATTTTTCTATGAATCTGCTATCGGCAAAATTGGCATAGCCGAAAAGGCCGGCAGAATTACTAATGTGTATTTTACTGATGATAAAGTGCCAAAGGATATGCAATTATGTGAAACAACATTATTGAAAGAAGCTGCAAGGCAGCTTGAAAATTATTTCAAAGGAGAGCTTAAAGAGTTTTCGCTGCCCCTTGAGCCTTCAGGCACAGCTTTTATGAAGCAGGTGTGGACTGCCCTTTGTGAAATACCCTATGGCAAGACGGCGTCATACGGAGAGATAGCTGAAAAAGTCGGAAAGCCCAAGGCCGCTCGGGCGGTAGGACTTGCCAACAATCGCAATCCCATTCCGATATTCATTCCCTGCCACAGGGTTATAGGTGCAAATGGTTCACTTACAGGCTATGCCGGAGGACTTGATTTAAAAATGAAATTGCTTGATTTGGAGAAGATAAGATAATGCAAATATTCGAATATGGTCAAAAGGAAACAGATTACTTAAAAAGCAAGGATAAGAAGCTTGGTGCCGCCATTGAAAGGATAGGAACAATCAAACGCAGTATCACCCCTGATCCATTTACAGCACTTGTATCAAGCGTTGTTGGTCAGCAAATCTCCAGCAAGGCGGCGGATACTGTATGGAACAGATTGAATGAATTGCTTGGGAGCATTACCCCTGAGAGTATTGCACGAGCAGAACTGTCTGGGATTCAGAGCTGCGGAATGTCAGTGCGTAAAGCGGAATATATAAAAGGAATCTCAGCGGCCGCCATATCCGGGGAGGTGGATTTTGGCATGCTTCACACCTTAACCGACGAGGAGATAATAAAAAAACTTACATCGTTGCATGGAGTAGGTGTCTGGACTGCTGAAATGCTGCTTATCTTTTCCCTTTGCCGCCCAAATGTGGTAAGCTATAAGGATTTGGCAATCTGCAGGGGGATGATGAACCTGTATGGTCATAAGGAACTGTCAAAGGAAAAATTTGAAAGATATAGAAAGCGCTATTCGCCTTATGGCTCAGTTGCATCCTTGTATCTGTGGGCGCTTTCTGTAGAATGATAACTATGTACCATTATAAATGCAGTAACTGAGAAGGGGAATAATTTGTCTGTTTACAGAGCCTGATGATGAAGGCTCTTTTTTATTGACAAACCAGTATATCCATAGTATGTTATTCATATATAGAATAATTCGGAGGATGAATTATATGGATCAACAATTATTTCACCAACTCTTGGATATTTTTGAATTTAAAAAGAGCTACCAGCTCAGAAGCAGCGGACTGAACTACCTACAGCTTCATGTGCTAGAGAGGATATATGAAGGAGAGGGTCTGAAAACTCTAGATATATCTAAACAGATGGGTATTTCGCCATCGACTCTGATAGGTGTGCTTGATGAGCTGGAAATTAGAGAACTAATTAAAAGGGACAGGCAGAAGGCTGATAAAAGAGTGGTTCTGGTTACTACTGCGGATAAGGGAAAGCAGAAAGTTCTTCAGCATATCAAGGAGGATGAAGTATTTTTAAGAAACCTTACAGCCTGCCTGAATGAAGAGGAGTCAGTTCAGTTCACAGGGCTGCTTCAAAAGATAATCAACAGCACTACTGAGTTGGAAGATCTTTTTAAGGGATAATTATATTAATGAGGTGTTATAGTGAACTCAAATAGGAATAAGGTAGTAGAGTTTTTTGGCTTGAATAAAAGCATGGGGGCCATGCTCGTAATGGTAATACTTATTGGACTTGGGGAGAAGATGGCGGAAAGGTTCCTGCCGCTTTATCTTGTGGCAATCGGGGGCTCTATCTATGCTGTAGGGTTTCTTAATGCGATGGACAATTTGCTGAGTGCGCTGTACTCCTTCCCTGGAGGTTACATTACCGACAAGGTGGGCTATAAGAAGGCCTTGATGATATTCACACTCATATCACTTTTCGGCTATGCCATCGTTATACTGATACCTACTTGGCAGGCGGTACTTGTAGGCTCGGTGTTTTTTATCGCATGGACGGCAATATCTCTTCCTGCAATTATGAGCATGGTCTCAAAGACTGCCAGGAAGGAAAAAAGGACAATGGGAGTGTCGGTACATTCCCTTGTAAGAAGGATTCCTATGGCCTTGGGGCCTGTAATAGGCGGTGTATTAATTGCATTGTACGGAAAGATATCGGGAATAAGGATAGCCTTTGGAGTGGCTTTTATATTAGGACTGGCAGCGCTGTTTTTTCAATACTATTTTATGGAGGATGACAAGCCTGCAAAAGACCCGAAGCCTGTAAGCTTCAGAAATGCTTTGGAGTACTTCAGTCCATCACTGAGAAACCTTTTGGTATCTGATATACTTATAAGGTTTGCAGAGCAGATACCCTATGCATTTGTAGTAATATGGGTTGTCGAGAATAATGGTCTTTCACCCCTCCAGTTCGGTATACTCACTACAATTGAAATGGTTACAGCATTGCTTGTATATATTCCGGTTGCCTATATGGCTGATAAATACGGCAAAAAGCCCTTTGTACTTATCACCTTCGGCTTCTTTACGCTGTTCCCCTTGATATTGTACTTTTCAAGAAGCTTCTGGGTTTTTGTGCTGGCATTTATAATCAGAGGACTTAAGGAGTTTGGAGAACCGACAAGAAAGGCTCTGATAATGGACCTTGCGCCGGAGGATGCTAAAGCAAGGACCTTTGGCACTTACTACCTTTTAAGAGATATTGTAGTCTCCACAGCAGCTCTAAGCAGTGCGTACTTATGGAATATCTCACCGCAAGTGAATTTTTTGACTGCTTTTGCTTTTGGACTTATAGGGATGATATGGTTCGCTATATTTGGCAGGGATTTACAGCTGAATAAATGACGTGAGAAGACCTCCTTGAGCTAAAGCTGCTCAGGGAGGTCATGGTTTTGTCCGATTTTATTATAACCCTATTCCATCCAGTATCATAGGCCCTAGCTTGAATACATCTCCAGCACCCATTGTGAATATAAGATCTCCGGGTCTTGCCTCTTTGACTATCATGTCTGCAATGCTTCTGAAATCATTTCTGTAAACAGCATTTGCACTGTATTTATTTATACTGTCCACCAGATCTGAAGGATTAACCAATCCTGTATCCTTTTCCCTTGCTGCGTAGATATCCGTGATTATTACGTTGTCAGCGTCATAGAAGGCCTCTGAGAATTCATCAAACAAAGTCCTGGTCCTGGTATAAGTATGGGGCTGAAATACACACCAGATCTTCTGGTGTGGGAACTGTTTGGCAGCTTGCAGTGTGGCTTTGATTTCGGTTGGATGATGGGCGTAATCATCAACAATTGTAATATTATTACGGGTGCCCTTTATGTCAAAGCGCCTGTAGGTGCCTTTGAATTCTTGCAGGCTTTTCTTTACAATACTCATGTGTATACCTGCATTATAAGCTATTGCTATAGCTGCCATAGCATTAAGTATATTATGCTCTCCAGGAATGCTCAGAGAGAAGGCGCCGAGCTTTTTACCCCTGAATCTGACATCAAAGGTAGGATGACCAAGACTGTCATATCTGATATTCCTTGCGTGAAAATCAGCCTTGTTTTTTATACCATAGGTCAGCACTTTACAGTCGGCTTTTTTAGAAACGTTTAAAGCGTTTTCATTGTCGCTGCAGACAATAAGGCTGCCTTCTTTTGGTATCAGCCTTGCGAATTTCTCAAAGGCTGATATTATGTGTTCCAAATCTCTGAAATAGTCCAGATGGTCTTTCTCTACATTTAGGATGGCAGCAACATAAGGATAGAATTTTAGGAAGCTTTCAGTGTATTCACAGGCCTCCGTCACAAAGTACTTGCTTTTGCCTACCCTGACATTTCCATCTATTGCTTCTATTTCGCCTCCAATAAGTATTGTGGGGTCCAATTCGGCATTTTTCAAAATGATTGAGACCATTGAGGTGGTTGTTGTCTTTCCGTGACAGCCGGCAATTGCTATACCATAGGCATAGGTTTTCATTATAATTCCGAGAAATTCCGCTCTATCGATTATTGGGATTTTTAGCTCCTTTGCTCTGACTATTTCACAATTGTCCTGCTTCACTGCCGCTGTATAGACTACTAGCTCAGAAGCTTCAACGTTTTTCGGGTCATGAGGAATGGAGATTTTAGCACCATTTTTTATAAGCTTGCCAATTATGTTGCTGTCATTGATATCAGAGCCTGTGACAGTATAACCTGCTTCGAGCAATATTTGAGCAAGGCCGCTCATACTTATACCACCAATACCCACAAAATGAACATTCTTTACATCATTGAGGGAAATCATAGGATACACTCCTTAAAAAAAATTGCATTGAATAAGCTTTGTTATTAGACTAGAATCTTTATATTATATAACGTATTGATTTTACATTCTTATACTCATGCTGTCAACTTATACTTCTATGTTTTATCATACTATATGTTTTAAAAAAATCATATAATATTCATATTATTATTATAGCCAATATTTTGTTACCAGATAATAGGCAATCTAAATTTTCCATACAATAATGGGGATTATCTGTGGATGTGCATGCTTTGAATGGGAAAATAAGTAAATTATTTCGTGTAATATTGGATAAAGACCTTAAAAATTGAAAAATTATGACTGATTTAAAAAAATAAAACTACAGATAATATAGTTGATAAGACTTCTTTGACAGCATAATAATGTGCCAATTTTGAATAGTACTTATGAAGTTGAAATAGCGATCCTATTAACACACATTATGTGAATGAATATGCTGGAATCATGCATGGCTTATAAAAATGTTTGTTAGAAAAAGAAGGAAAAAACTAATAAATGACGAATTATTATTCAAATGACAAAATGAACGACGGAAGGTGGTGAACTAGAATGGAAATAACGGACGTAAGAATCAGGAAGGTTAATGCGGAAGGTAAGATGAAGGCAGTAGTATCGGTAACCTTTGATAATGAATTTGTTGTTCATGACATCAAGGTTATAGAAGGCCAGGAGGGCTTGTTCATAGCTATGCCGAGCAGAAAAACCCCCGACGGAGAATTCAAGGATATAGCACATCCGATAAATTCTTCAACAAGAGAGAGGCTGCAAACCTCAATATTGGAAGAGTATGAAAAAGTAAAGAACGAATAATATGATTTTAGGATATCCACCTATGAATAGGTGGATGTTTTCTTTTCTGTCATTTTTTTGACTCACCCCTTATATATATAAATAGATCGTGTTTTATGAAAGATACATTGCCTTTGTGTTCAATTCATGAGATATATGAAGGGGGTGAAAGAATGACAGAAAAGAAGAAACCAAGCCCTAAGCCGGAGATGGATATGTATGATATGGAAATGCCGGAGATGGAAATGCCGGAGATGTGGGGAATGTGTCCGATGATGCATGGCTGCCCCATGATGTGTCCGATGATGTCCGGACAGATGATGCAGATGCCTGATGACGAGGAACAGAGGATGGGAATGGAGTATATGAGAGACCCGGATTGGTATGAAGAGGATGACAGTGATTACAGCAGTGAAGAGTCGGATGAATATCCGGGTTATAGGAAGAAAAAGAAGAAAAAGTTCAAGTACCCGCCATATCCGATCTTCTGGCCGCCTTTCTATCCTGTAAAGCCTTATAAAAAGAAACACAAGAAGTGGTAGAAGTCGGATAAATGACTTGAATGAGCATCGTTATTTGCTATATGCAATAAACTGATGCTCTTTTTTCAACTTTTTTATACAATATTGAAAAAGGGTATAATAAGTGATATATTCTACTAAGAATATGTAATAAATGTATATAAAGAAGGTAGGACAAGATGCAAAATAAATTGACAGGTGAAATATCGAGGCTGAGGAAAGAGCGGAATGCGGTTATACTTGCACATAACTATCAGGTGCCGGAGGTACAGGATATAGCCGATGTGGTAGGAGATTCATACTCCTTAAGCCAGCATGCGGCTAACACCAGCAGCGATGTAATAGTATTCTGCGGGGTACATTTCATGGCAGAGAGTGCCAAAATACTTTCACCGGATAAAACAGTCCTGCTGCCTGTAAAGGATGCCGGATGCCCAATGGCTGATATGGTAACGGCACCCAGACTCCGGGAAATGAAAGCCAAATATCCTGATGCAGCAGTAGTATGTTATGTGAATTCCTCTGCGGAGGTAAAGGCAGAGAGTGATATCTGCTGTACTTCTTCAAATGCTTTGAAAGTAGTGCAGAGTGTCAGGAACAAGCAAGTAATCTTTGTACCGGATGAAAACCTCGGCAGTTATGTGGCTTCCAAGGTGAAGGACAAGGAAGTGATTTTATGGAGGGGTTTTTGCATTACCCATAAGAGAGTTAAGGCAGAGGAAGTACAAAAGATAAGGCAGCTCCATCCCAATGCGAAAATACTTATGCATCCTGAGTGCGAGCCGGAGGTTCAAAAGCTTGCAGACTTTCTTGGCAGCACTTCTGAGATAATCAGGCATGCAGGAGAGATACCTGAAAGAGATATAATCATCGGGACGGAGGAAGGGGTTCTTCATACCCTTAGGAAGCAGAACCCGGATAAGAACTTCTACCTTCTCTCGACGGGTTTGATATGTACAAATATGAAAAAGACCAGGCTTGAAGATGTACATAATGCACTGCTCTATATGCAGCATGAAATTCATGTAGAGGAAGATATGCGAATAAAAGCACTGAAATCGTTGGAAGAGATGCTGAAGATAAAATAAGAGGGGGATTTACATGCCGCTGAGATATTTAACGGATTTCGACACTCAGAAAATTGAGAGTGAAAAGTGGGATGTGGTGATAATTGGCAGCGGTATTGCAGGACTCTATTCAGCAGTCAATCTTGATCCCAGCCTGAAAGTGTGCATCCTGAGCAAGGAGACCATGGATGAAAACAACTCATATCTGGCTCAAGGAGGGATTGCAGCTGCCATAGGTGCAGATGACCTGCCCGAATATCATTTTACGGACACAATTAAGGCCGGAGCAGGCCACTGTGATGAGGAAGCCGTGAATGTGCTTGTTGAGGAAGCTCCTAAAGACATAGACATATTGTGCAAATTAGGAACGAATTTTGACAGGAACTCTGACGGAACCCTTACCACAACAAGAGAGGGAGGGCATGGCCGTTTTAGAATTGTACATGCTCTGGGAGACGCCACCGGGAAGGAAGTTGTGGATTCACTTCTCAGGGTGTGCAGGAAAAAAGAGAATATCACAATAAAAGAGAACTGCTTTGCTATAGACCTTTTTGTGCAAGGTGGAAGATGCGTCGGGGTACTGATTGCAGAAGGCATTGATGCAGAGGCTGCAAAAAAGGCTTTATACTGCCGCAGTGTTATTTGCGCCAGTGGAGGAATAGGTCAGGTATACAAGAATACTACCAACTCTGAAGTGGTTACAGGTGACGGAATCTCCATGGCATACAGGGCGGGTGCCGTATTGACGGATATGGAGTTTGTACAGTTCCACCCGACAGCCTTCTACAAACCAACCCAGGAGGGAAGCAGATTCCTGATTTCTGAAGCTGTCAGAGGTGAAGGGGGAATACTGCTGAACATAAACCATGAGAGATTCATGCATAAATATAATGAAATGGGAGAGATTGCACCAAGAGATATTGTATCAAGAGCAATATTCTCCGAAATGAAAAAAACAGGCAGTGACAGGGTATATCTGGATATAACCCATAAGGATGCCGATTACCTGAGAAAGAGGTTCCCCACTATCTATGACAGGTGCTTTAAGGAAGGGGTGGACATCACTAAGGAATACATACCTGTTTCCCCTGTTCAGCATTATTTTATGGGCGGAATAAGGACAGACCTGATGGGAAGAACAAATATCGAGGGTTTGTATGCCTGTGGGGAAGCGGCAAATACAGGAGTCCACGGCGCTAACAGACTGGCCAGTAATTCCCTGCTGGAAGGGCTGGTATTCGGAAGAAGATGTGCAGGAGATATAAACTGCAATATAAGTAGATTTGAACTGGAAAATGTATATTTTTCGAATACTTCCAAGAATTATGGGAAGTCTTTAGATACAGCAAAGATAAGGAATGAAATAAAAGCACAGATGGATGCCAATGCCGGGATTGAGAGAAACGGCCCTGATATGGAAGAGACTCTGAGGTGGATAAACAGCATAATCAGCAGCCTGGAGGAAGCTGACCTCAGGAGTGTAAGTACAATGGAAACACTTAATATAGCTTATATTGCATCACTTATACTGAAGAGTGCCATTGAAAGAAGGAAAAACTGCGGCAGCCATTACAGGACGGACAGTGAGTGACAGACACTGAAGCTTGGCAGATATATAGATATATGTTTAGGAGGATTTTCCATGCTGGATAATATGAACATCGATAAAATAATAAAAAATGCACTGGAAGAGGACCTGGGTTGGGGAGATGTGACAACTGACTCCACCATACCTGAAACAGCTTTTACAAAGGGTAATTTTATCGCAAAAGCAGAGGGGATAGTCTGTGGCACTGAAATATGCAGAAGAGTATTTGAAATAGTTGACGAGGACATTAAATTTCAAGTCTTTATGGAGGATGGGCAGAGAGCTTCCAAGGGTGATGTAATAGCTGCAATAAGCGGAAGTGCCAGGAGTATCTTAAAAGGTGAAAGAACCGCTCTGAACTTTTTCCAAAGGATGTCCGGTATAGCTACAATGACTGATAAATTTGTTTCCAGTGCTTCTGAATTTAAGGCTAAGATTGTAGACACCCGCAAGACAGCTCCAGGACTTAGAATTCTGGATAAATACTCAGTAAAGGTTGGAGGAGGCTCCAATCATAGGTTCAATCTTTCCGACATGGTGCTGATAAAGGATAACCATATAAAAGCTGCAGGAGGTATAACCCCTGCTGTAGCGGCAGCAAAAAAGAGTGTCTCCCATACAGTGAAGATTGAGGTGGAAGTGGAGTCGATAAAGGAGCTTATGGAAGCGATGGAGGCCGGTGCCGACATAGTTATGCTGGATAATATGTCACTGGATATGATGAAGGAAGCTGTAAGTATTGCACAGGGAAGAGTATTGCTGGAAGCTTCAGGCAATATGGCACTGGAGGGAGAGCGGAATGTCAAGGCTGTTGCCGGGACGGGAGTAGACATAATATCTGTTGGCGCACTGACAAATTCTGTCGATTCCTTTGATATAAGCCTAAGATTTTTATAGCTGAATAGCTATGGAATAGTCTGCTTTTGTTTAAGCAAATTATTCTAAAGCTATTCTTTTTTGTGGTATTCTTTTTTCTGGGATTTCATTATGTTAAAATAGAGAGGGAATAACTAGGAATTGGGGTGATATATTGAGTAATGTATACAGTATTACATCTATAATACTTGCCGCCGGGGAAGGAAAAAGAATGTATTCCAAAGTGCCTAAGGTATTGCACAAGGTATGTGGAGTCCCCATGGTAGAGCATGTTATAAATTGTGCCCGTAAGCTTTCCGATACAGAGCCTGTTGTAGTGATAGGTCATGGGGCGGATCAGGTCAGCAAGTCAATAAAGGGTGTGAAATTTGTGCTGCAGGAAAGGCAGCTTGGTACCGGACATGCGGTAATGCAGGCGGAGAAGTATATTACGGAAGGTGATATTCTTATACTATGTGGGGATACACCTCTTCTCAGGCCGGAGACACTCATGGAAATGTATGAGGCTCATAAGAAGGAGGGCTTCAGTGCAACAATCCTGACCTCAGATACAGAAGATCCCACAGGCTATGGAAGAATAGTAAAAAAGGCCGGGAAGCTTGTAGAAGCGATTGTCGAGGAGAAGGATGCCGACAGCAGTACAAAGCTTATAAAAGAGATAAACTCAGGAATATATTTCTTCAGCGGCAGAGAACTGAAGAAAGCTCTTAAGCAACTAAATAACAACAATGCACAAGGGGAATACTATCTTACTGATGTTATAGGCATAATGAGGGAAAAGGGTCTTATGATCGGAGCCTTCAAAATAGGGGATAATGAAGAAATCATGGGCGTCAATAACAGATATCAGCTAAGCCTGGCTAACGGAAGCATGGGGCACCGGATAGCAAAGAAGCTTATGCTGGATGGAGTAACCATAATAGATCCAAATAACACATACATTGAGGCTTCTGTAAAGATAGAGCGGGATGTAACCATATATCCGGGCTGTATACTTGAGGGAGATACAGTGATTCAGGAGGACTCGGTAATAGGCCCTAATACAAGGATCAGGGACGGCAAAATAGGAAAAGGAGTCAGCATACAGAACTCCATAGTGCTTGAAAGCTCCATAGGAGAAGGCACTACAGTCGGTCCTTTTGCATATATAAGACCGGGCAATAGGATTGGAAGGCATGTAAAAATAGGGGATTTCGTCGAAATGAAGAATTCCAGTTTTGGTGACCATTCCAAGGCTTCCCACTTAACCTACGTTGGTGATGGTGATGTGGGTAATAATGTAAACCTGGGGTGTGGTGTTGTGTTCGTCAACTATGACGGGAAACACAAGAACAGAACATACGTAGGGGACAATTCCTTCGTAGGCTGCAATGCAAATTTGATTGCACCGGTCAAGATAAACTCAAATTCATATATTGCTGCCGGCACTACTGTGACAAAGGAAGTGCCCCAAGACAGTCTGGCCATTGGAAGAGTAAAGCAGGAGAACAAAGAAGGCTGGGTAACCGAAAGAGAAAACAAATAATTTTTGGGAGGTTTCTATTGAAATGAATGTACATGGAAAGAGCATTAAGGTCCTGAATTGTAATGCCAATAAAGAATTGGCCAAGGACATAGCCTTCAATCTTGGCATACCGGTGGGAGATGCTCAGGTAAGTACTTTTAGCAATGGGGAGATAGGTGTAAGTATAAATGAATCCATTAGGGGTGCGGATGTGTTTGTGGTCCAGTCGACCAGTGCCCCTGTAAATGATAATCTTATGGAGCTTTTGATAATGATAGATGCATTGAAGAGAGCTTCAGCGGGAAGAATAAACGCGGTAATGCCTTTCTACGGTTATGCAAGGCAGGATAGAAAGTCCAAATCCAGAGAACCGATATCTGCAAAGCTGGTTGCCAACCTGATTGAGGCAGCAGGAGCCGACAGGGTTATTACCATGGATCTCCATGCTCCGCAGATTCAGGGCTTCTTTGATATACCTGTGGACCATTTGTATGCAGCACCGCTTATTGTAAACTATTTTATTAACAAGAAGCTCAATAATGTAGTTGTGGTTTCTCCGGATGTAGGTGGAGTTACCAGGGCGAGATCACTTGCTACCAAGCTTGATGCACCTCTGGCTATAATAGATAAAAGGAGACCGAAACCCAATGTCTCAGAGGTAATGAATATCATAGGTGATATTGAGAACAGAGACTGTATTGTAGTTGATGACATTGTGGATACCGCAGGCTCCATAGTAAATGCTGCAAAGGTTCTGAAGGATATGGGGGGCAAGGATATTTATGTTGCCTGCACACATCCTGTTTTGTCAGGGCCTGCTTTTGAACGTATTCAGGATTCGGTAATAAAAGAGTTGATTGTGACAAATACAATACCGCTTCCTGCCAACAAGCCGATGGACAGGATAAAGGTACTGTCTGTTGCATCTTTGTTTGCTGAAGCTATAAAGAGAATATATGAAGGCTTATCCTTGAGCAAGCTGTTTGATTAGTGGACTCTGCCCTGCTTTATAGATGGTGGAGTCTTGGGAATAGGATAAGCGGAGGTTTTTTATGTATTTGATTGTAGGACTGGGAAATCCAGGGGACAAATACAGATATACAAAGCATAATGTAGGGTTTATGGTATTGGACTATTTTGCCGCTGCCCATAATATCAGCATCAGTAGGATAAAGCACAAGGCCGTACTGGGTGAAGGCTTGATAGGACAGGAAAAAGTGATTCTTGCAAAGCCGCAGACATATATGAATTTGAGCGGGGAAAGCGTGCAGGAGCTTATGCATTGGTACAAAGAGGACATATCCAGGCTCATAGTAGTATATGATGATGTGGATCTTGCTGTTGGAAGAATCAGAATCAGGCCTGAAGGAAGCTCAGGCACCCATAATGGAATGAAATCGATAATATATAATCTGAATACAGACAAGTTTCCAAGGATCAGAGTCGGTATAGGCAAACAGCCGGATTATATGGATCTGGGGGATTATGTCTTGGGCAGGTTCTCAGATGAGGAGATACCCTTGATGGAGGAAGCTGTCAAGAAGTCAGCTCAGGTTATCGAGGAAATAATAAAAAGTGATGTAATATCTGCAATGAACAAATATAACAGAGAAAAATAATTGGATGCTTTTTCAAAAGGGTTAAGACTTCAATAGGAGTGTTTTGCAAAGGATGAGGTCGATATATAATATATCCGACCTCAATTATTCGTCCGTAATCCTTTTTTTTATTAGGAAGCAATGTTTTTCACTAAGAAATTCCACTACTTATGCTCCCGTCCTGTTGCTCCCGCAAAAAGACCCGCATAAGGGAATTTCTTAGTGTAAAACAAGGCTTTGGAGGTGAGAAATTGAGTATCGATAACACGCTGAAGCCTCTTTATGAAATGGAAGAGCTTAATGAACTGCTTTCATCTCTTGAAGCAAACCTGAATATTGTAGAGGTATATGGTATTTCCGATACCCAGAAGGCTATAGCAGCCGCACTGATATGCAAGCATTTTGGGAAACCATGCCTTTTCATTACTCACAATGAGTTGCTTTCAAGGAAAATTTATGAGGACATATCTTTTTTTGACCCGGATATGGCAAATTTGCTGCCTGGCGGGGAGATGATGTTCCGAAGGATTGATGCCAAAAGCAAAGAAATTATGCAGAACCGTTTAAAGGCTTATGATGACATTATCAGTGGTAAAAATAGTATTGTTTGCGCTTCTATAGAGGCACTGCTTCCAAAAGCAGTGTCGCCTGAGCTTTTTGCGTCAATGGCGAGGGAACTTTACCTGGGTGAATCCGTCTTATTGGAAGAGATGAAGGAATATTTTATAAAGGCCGGCTACGAGCGCGTTGATATGGTAGAAGGAAAAGGTCAGTTCTCCATAAGAGGAGGTATAATTGATTTCTATTCTCCCATCCATCAGAATGCTGTCAGGATAGAGTTGTTTGACGATGAAATTGATTCTATCAGGTATTTTGATGTATTAACACAGCGGTCGGTAAGCAAAGCAAAAAAAGTGAGGATAACTCCTGCCAGAGAATTTATTGTAACAAAAGAGGAGTTTGTCACAGGAGCAGAAAATCTCATGTTGGAGCTTTCTGCAAGACTCAGAACCTCGGGGGGTGACCGCAGGAAGAAAACCTCGGATACCAGGGTTAAGGAAAGGATATCGGAGGATATTGAAAAGCTGAAGCAGGGCATACATTTTGAAGGAATAGAGAAATATTCCCCATATTTCCCCCACAAGAACTATAGTCTTATAGAGTATATGAAAGACTGTATTATTTTCATAGATGAGCCCAATAGGGTAAAACAGCGGGTTGAGACCCTGGGGCTTGAGTTCCGGGAACATTTCAATCAGCTCCTGGAGGATGGGGAGGTTTTGCCGGGGCAGTTTGATTCCTTATTCACCTATGAGGATCTTCTTTTGAGGATGCGGGATAATAGAAAAATCTGTCTGGATGCCTTATACAAGAGCAACATTGATTTTAATCCCCAGAAGACCATAAGCATTACCAGCCGTTCCATGCATCCTTTCCATGGAAAGCTTTCCATGCTGATGGAAGAGATTGTTACATGGAAAAAACGCAGATATAAGGTTCTTATACTTGCAGGGATGAGGGAAAGAGGCTTGCGGCTGGCCTCCGATCTTAGAGAGAGGGATATAGATGTAATATACAAGGACGAGCTTGACATTGAGCTGAAGGAAGGGCATATAGTTATTCTGCCCGGTATATTGAACAACGGATTTGATTTTCCATCTATCAAGTATGCTGTGATAAGTGACAGGGAGGCTTTTGGTTCCAAGCGGAAGACCGCTGAAAAGAAAAAGGGTAAAGTCATAGATGTTTTTACCGACCTTAAGGTAGGAGATTTTGTAGTTCACGAAAACCACGGCATAGGACAGTACATTGGCATTGAAAAGCTGAAGATAGACAATATGATCAGAGATTATCTGCATATCAAGTATTCAGGCAATGATAAGCTTTATATACCCACCGACCAGCTGGACATGATACAGAAGTATATCGGGTCGGAGGACAAGGGCCCCAAGCTGAACAAGCTGGGTGGGGCAGAATGGGTGAAAGTAAAGACGAGAGCAAAGAAGGCCATAGAATCTATGGCTTTGGACTTGCTCAAGCTCTATGCAGAAAGACAACAGGCTGTTGGCTTCGAATTCTCAAAGGATACAAAGTGGCAGAAGGAATTCGAGGACATGTTCCCCTATCAAGAGACCCAGGATCAGCTGCGTTGTATCGAAGAGATAAAGCAAAGCATGGAGGACCCCAGAGTAATGGAAAGACTTTTATGCGGAGACGTAGGATATGGCAAAACAGAGGTTGCACTCAGAGCGGCCTTCAAATGCGTAATGGACAGCAAGCAGGTTGCGATTCTGGTGCCAACAACAATTTTGGCACAGCAGCATTATAATACCTGTATACAGAGGTTTGCCAACTTCCCTGTAAATATTGATGTTCTGTCCAGATTCAAGACTCATGCTGAGCAGAGCAAGGTAATTGCCAATCTTAAAAACGGTAATGTGGACATAATAATAGGCACTCACAGGCTTTTGCAGAATGACCTGGCTTTTAGCGACCTGGGGTTGTTGATAATAGATGAAGAACAGAGATTTGGAGTCGCTCACAAGGAAAAAATCAAAAGCATGAGGAAAAATGTTGATGTTCTTACGCTTACCGCAACTCCCATACCAAGGACACTGCATATGTCGCTGATAGGTATAAGAGATATCAGTATAATCGAGGAGCCTCCGGAAGAAAGGTATCCGGTTCAGACCTATGTAATGGAGCAAAATGATGAGATTATAAGGGATGCCATTACAAAGGAAATTGGAAGGGGAGGCCAGGTATATTATCTGTATAATCGTGTGAGAAGCATACAAAAGGTTGCAGCAAGGCTCAAGGAGATGGTACCCGAGGCCAGGGTTGCGGTAGCACATGGACAGATGGATGAGAAGACTCTTGAGGATACTATGCTGGACTTTTATAATAATGAATATGATGTGCTGGTTTGTACGACTATAATAGAAGCAGGGTTGGACATACCGAATGTAAACACCATAATAATAAATGATGCTGATAAAATGGGGTTATCGCAGCTTTATCAGTTAAGGGGAAGAGTTGGACGTTCCAACAGACTTGCTTATGCATATTTCACATATCAAAGGGATAAGGTGCTGAATGAAGTTGCAGAGAAGAGGCTTCAGGCTATAAGAGAGTTTACCGAGTTCGGCTCCGGCTTTAAAATAGCCATGAGAGATCTGGAAATCAGGGGAACGGGCAATTTATTGGGCAGAGAACAGCATGGACATATGGAGGCAATAGGGTATGACCTTTATATAAAGCTTCTTGAGGATACCGTAAGGGAGCTTAAGGGTGAAGCGGTTACTGAGGCTGTGGATACCTCCATAGAGCTTCAGATAAGTGCATTTATTCCGGAAAGCTATATAGCTGATGAAAATCAGAAAATTGAAATATATAAGAAGATTGCATACATTAGCAGCCATGAGGATCTTTATGATATTGAAGAAGAGATAGAAGACAGGTTTGGAGATTTACCCGAGGTGGTCAGAAATCTTCTGGATATATCCTATATAAAGCATCTGGCCCGGAAATGTGGTATAGTATCCATAGCTCAGAAGAAAAATAACATCATAGTGAAATTCAGCTCGGATAAAAGCATCAAGCCGCTGACTGCAATAAGAGTGGCAGGAGAATATATTAACAGGCTGCTTTTTACTGCAAGCGGGCAGCCATATTTTACGGTAAGGATAGACGAGGACAAACCGGATGAAAATATCAAGTTTATGAAGGAGTTCTTAGAAAAAATTAGTAGTTTCCAGAATGAGTGATTTAAGGTATAATTATTTAATGGTGTCCATTTGTCGATTATGATTCAAATTACAAGTAGGGGAGCGATGTACAATTGTTTAACAGAAAATACAAGCTGCTTCTGGTATCCTTGGCACTTGTTGTGCTGGCAGCATTTCTTGCCGGCTGTAACATGGTAAGGATTAATCCGGAAGTTGACAATAACACTATAATAGCAAAGATCTCAGGTGAAGAAGTCAAAAAAGAAGAATTTAATAAAATGTTTGGAATATTCAAGTCTCAGTATGAGCAGCAATTTGGCACTGAAGTATGGGATCAGGAGGTTGACGGCAGAAAATTTGGTGATGTTGCCAGAGAAAAACTGCTGGATATGCTGATTGATGAAAAACTGCAGATGAAGAAAGCAGAAGAGCTCGGAATTACTATTACTGATGCTGAGGTAAACGATGAGATTGAAAAGGCCAAGAAGTACTTTGATTCGGAAGAGAAGTTCAATGAATATCTGAAGGGACAGAGCATGGATCTGGAATACTTCAAGCAGTCCGTTAATAAGGAGCTTACAATTAACAAGCTTATAGAAAAGCTTACAGAGAAGGTTATATTGTCTGATGAAGAGGTAAAGGTTTATTATGATACCCATCAGAATGAATTCATAAGTGTTAAGGCAAGCCATATACTGCTTGATTCCAAGGAAGAAGCTGAGAAAATGCTTCAGAAGGTAAAAGGCGGGGAAAACTTCGCTGAACTGGCTATGCAGAATTCAAAAGACCCAAGTGCAAAGGAAAACAGTGGGGATCTTGGTTATTTCAGATACGGAGACATGGTGGAGCCTTTTGAAACGGCTGCATTTGCATTAAAACCCGGAGAAATCAGTGAAATTGTTCAAACTGACTTTGGCTTTCATATTATAAAGGTTGAAGACAGCAAGCTTGACAAGTTCGAAGATGTAAAGGAACAGCTCAAGGGAAACCTGTTGAATGATAAGAAGAGCACGGAATATGAAAAGCTTTTGGAAGAGATGAGAAAGAATGCTAATATAGAAAAATTCGTCAAGAATCTGAAATAAGATAGTACATGTATAAAAGACAGCAGTATATTAATACCGGCTGTCTTTTATATATCGCATTTTTCCGGGCAATGGGCAAGAGGCAAGGGGCAATAGGTTCAAGCCAGGCTTCGAAGCTCATCCCGAATTCCCATTGCCTATTGCCTATCGCCCATTGCCCGGAAGATTGCAGCGCAATCTTCCATTTGACATAATGTAAGAATTTTAGTGTGTTTTATTTATTATCTATAATTTACAAAATTGTGTATAAAAAAACCTAGTTGGTAAAATAATAACCATTACAAACACTTATGTAAATCAAAAAAAGGAGGGTATAAGTTGAAAGCAACCGGAATCGTAAGAAGGATAGATGACCTTGGAAGAGTTGTAATACCGAAAGAAATAAGAAGAACTCTGCGTATAAGAGAAGGAGATCCGCTGGAAATATTCACGGATAGGGAAGGCGAAGTCATACTTAAAAAATACTCCCCAATAGGTGAACTCAGTGATTTTTCAAAAGAGTATGTAGAGTCTCTCCATAGTTCACTGGAGCATATAACATGTATATCTGACAGAGATACCATTATTGCGGTTGCAGGTGCACCGAAAAAAGAACTGCTGGATAAAAGAGTCAGCCCTTCTCTGGAAAAGATAATGGAAGACAAAACAACAGTTGTTTTAAGCCTGACCGGAGAAAACAAGATGATAAATATTTCTGCGGATGAAGAGGGTGCACCCAAGTACACCACAGGTGTAGTAGCACCGATTATGACTCAAGGTGATTCTATAGGAGCAGTCTTATTACTTTCTAAAGATCCAAACATACAAATGGGAGAACTCGAAGTCAAACTGTCGGAAACTGCAGCCAGCTTCTTAGGAAAGCAAATGGAGCAGTAATGAGCGTTTGGCAAAAGTAGTAGTCTTAGAGGCTGCTACTTTTTTTATTTTTGTTCTACTATCCCCAAATAGTGTATATTCTAAAAATATATAGATGCGAGATGCGAGATACGGGATACGAGAAGGTTCCGTGGTTTCTGTACCAAGACCCGTAAGGAATACCCCAACTTCTCTCGCATCTCGTATCTCGTATCTCGCATCTTCAGTATTTTGCGATTTAACTATGGAAATTTGGCAATATTAACAATGGAGAGTAAAATTGAATAATAAGGAAGTATATCATAAGAAATATATTATGTTAAAATGTACTATATGTGTTAAAATAATTATGTTTAAGTTATTTTGGGGAGGTCGCAAATGAGTTCTAGAAAGCAATCATTTATAAGAGGAGCCGCGATACTTGCAATAGCGGGTATCATATCAAAGGCTCTGGGCGCGATATATAGGATACCTTTAGGCAGGATAATAGGTTCTGAAGGCATGGCGTATTACCAGACCGCATATGAGCTTTATATACTGATGCTGACAATTTCCGCTTACTCCATACCTATAGCAATATCCAAGCTGGTGTCGGAGAAAATAGAGCTGGGAAGGCGGGATGAAGCACACAAAACCTTTAAGGTAGCGCTTACATTAATAGCATTTTTAGGCATAACGCTGTCGGCATTATTATTTTTAAATGCCCAAGGCTTTGTATCGGCTGTAAAGAACCCCAGAGCATATCTGGCTGTACTTTGTGTCGCACCGGCAATATTCACCGTATCCTTAAGCGGAGCCTTCAGGGGATACTTCCAGGGCATGCAGAACATGACTCCAAGTGGAGTATCACAGGTGACGGAGCAGCTTGCCCGCGTGGTCTTCGGCTTCATACTGGCTATAGTATTTCTGCCATTAGGCTATGAGGCTGCAGCCGGAGGGGCAGTTTTTGGCACCACAATCGGCGGGCTTGTAAGTTTTCTTACACTCATATATATATACAGAGAAAGAAGAAGTGAGATAAGATTAGGTATACAAGCTTCAGGTAATATGAAAATGGAATCTGCATTAAGCATAGCAAAGAGGATAGTGATTTTTTCGGTACCTATAACGATTGGCGGCAGTATAATGCCTGTGATGACAGTAATTGATACATTTATCGTTATGGATAGGCTTCAGTGGGCGGGCTTCTCCCTTGAGACTGCCACCAGCCTGCTGGGACAACTTAAAGGTATGGCAGGAGCTTTTATAAATTTGCCGCAGGTGTTTACGATAGCCTTGGCGGCAAGCCTTGTCCCGGCAATTTCAGAGTCAATAGCCAGAAATGATTTTAGTGGAGCTGCCAGGAAGTCGGAGCTGGCAATAAGAGTAAGTCTGATGGTTGGATTGCCTGCTGCTTTTGGACTTTTTATACTTGCCGATCCTATAATGAAGCTTATGTATCCGGCAGAACCGGCTACTTTGGGAATGGTACTCCGGTACCTGTCAACTGCAGTAATATTCCTGACCCTTGTCCAGACTATGACAGGAATACTTCAGGGCATGGGGAAGGAAAGAATTCCTGTAAAAAACCTGGTAATAGGTGCATTGGTAAAAGTGGTGGTAAGCTATACACTGACTTCAGTGCCTTTTATAAACATAAGAGGTGCAGCTTTAGGTACTGTTGCAGGCTATGCAGTATCATCAATATTGAATCTGTCTGCAATAATAAAGTATCAAAAGTCCAATATGAGTATAACAAAGATAGTTATGAAGCCTGCAATAGCTACAGGAGCTATGATGGCTGCGGCATATTTCAGCTATAGGCTGTTGTTTGAAGCTATAGGCAGAAATTCTGTAGCAACGCTCATAAGTGTTGCATTTGCCGCATTGGTATATGTAGTAGTGCTTATACTTATTAAAGGCATTGCTACAGAAGAACTGGAAATGGCCCCAGGGGGCAAAAGGCTTTCAACCATATTGAAGAAAAAGGGACTATTATAAAGTAAAAGGTTCCGGGGTTTCGGGGTGTAGGGGCGCCCATTGGGCGTCCGCTGTGGGGGTGAACAGTGTTCACCCAGATGAAGCAAAAGAAAAGAGGCGAAAAATATATGCCAGAGATAACTATTGTGGGACTTGGACCAGGTGACTACAGGCAGCTGAGCTTGGAAGCCCTTGAGATTATAAAGGGTGCAGAGACCTTGGTTCTGAGGACTGAGAAGCATCCTGTGGTAGATCGTATCAGAGAATCAGGCATCAGCTTTACATGCTGCGATGATATTTATGACAGCGGGGAATCCTTTGATGAGACTTATGAGAGGATTAGCGAACGTGTATTAAGTCTTTGCAGTGAAAAGGGCAAAGTAGTATATGCCGTACCGGGACATCCCCTGGTAGCGGAAAAGAGCGTTGAGCTTATTGCAGCAAAAGCGGGAGAGAATATAAAAGTCAGCATAATCCCTGCGCTGAGCTTTATAGATGTTATATTAAGTGTCTTGAGGATAGATCCGGCCAAAGGACTAAAGATTATTGACGGATTGAGCATCAGAACACAGAAGCCCGACAAGAACTGCGGGAATATTATTACACAGGTATATGACAGGCTGGTGGCTTCGGAAGTAAAACTCATGCTAATGGAATACTATATGGATGACTTTGAAATCTGTGTTATAAGGGCTGCCGGAGTGGAAAATCTGGAGCGTATCGAGAGGATGCCACTCTATGAGCTGGATAGGATAGAATGGGTGGATTACCTGACAAGTGTCTATATCCCGCCTGCATTGGAGAAAGCCAGATATAAGAGCTTTGAAGAGTTGGTGGAGCTTATGCAGAGCTTGAGAAGCGAGAATGGCTGCCCTTGGGATAAGGAGCAGACAAGAGAATCCTTAAGGCCATACCTTCTTGAGGAAACCTATGAGGTGCTGGATGCCATTGAGAAGGATGATCTTGATCTTTTGGTTGAGGAGCTTGGAGACCTGCTGCTTCAGGTTGTGTTCCACTCTCAGATAGCCAAGGAAGATGGAGAGTTTGATATTGGAGAAGTTATTACTAACATAGTAAATAAGCTGATAATCAGACACCCTCATGTTTTCGGTGATGTCAAGGCTACAAGTGAAAGCGGAGCTTTAAAGAGCTGGGAAGCATCAAAGCGCAAGTATAAAGGCATAGATACATTTACACAGACCTTGGTGGATATCCCTGAAATCCTACCAGCATTGATGAGAGCTTACAAGGTACAGCAGAAGGCGGCCCTGGCAGGTTTTGACTGGGACAACATAGAAGATGCATTTTCAAAGGTTTATGAAGAGGCTGAAGAGGTCAGGGAAGTATATAAAACCGGAGAAAATGGCATAATAGAAGGAGAAATCGGGGATTTACTGTTTTCGGTTGTTAATATATCCAGGTTTTTAAAGATCCAACCTGAACTCGCGCTTAGAGCTACTACGGAAAAATTTATAAAAAGATTTAGGTATATTGAGGAAACGGCCTTGCAATCTGGGAAAAAACTTGATAAAATGAGCTTGCAGGAGATGGATAAGCTCTGGAACGAAGCAAAACAGCAAGTTTAGAGCAAATAGGAAAGTAGAACTATAAGAATGAACCATTTGTCCTAAAAGAGCTTCAAAAAAAGTATCCATAGTCACAAAAATGGTTCAAATTAAGCCTTTTATGCAAAAAAAGATAAAAATTAGCGGAAAAAAGAAGGATTTTTGCGAAAGAGGTAGAATACCCATAAACAGTAAATATTTCCTACAAAATATAAAATGGAGGGAAGAAAATGAATAAATCAGATCTTATCAGCAAAATGGCTGAAAAAAGTGCAATGACAAAGAAAGATTCCGAAAAAGCTCTTAAAGCACTGATAGAAAGTGTAGAAGAAGCTCTTGCAAAAGGTGACAAGGTTCAATTAGTTGGCTTTGGAACTTTTGAAGTTAAAGAAAGAAAAGCAAGAGTCGGCAGAAATCCAAGAACCAGAGAAGAGATCAAAATACCAGCATCAAAGGCTCCAATATTCAAAGCTGGCAAAGATCTTAAGGATCTCGTAAATAAGAAGTAAGTACATATTTAAGAAAAATCAGGCTTTAGGGCCTGATTTTTCGCTATCAGGAGGATGTGAGTATATTGAGACTTGACAAGTATCTAAAGAATTCCAGGCTTATAAAAAGAAGAACAGTAGCCAAGGACGCCTGCGAAGGCGAGAAGGTTTATCTAAATGGCAAGCAGGCAAAGCCAAGCGCAGAGGTCAAGGTGGGAGATACAATTGAGATTGTGTTCGGCGAAAAAAGCATAAAGGCTGAAATCGTAGATATATCTGATAACGCATCAAAAGCAGCAGCAAGAGAAATGTACAGGCTTATTGATTAAGTGCTTTTCAACACAACAAATTTCCATTTATTCAAGTGTTGAAAATGCACTTCATTGATGTTGTGCCTCTACAGGATTAGCAATACTTTCTGTGAAGAGGCACATACCATCCATGGTTAATTTATTCATATTTGCGGTCCCCCAGCATATAAATATACAAATCGCTTATATGCCGATATAAATCGCACTGGAAGATTGCAGATGAAGAAGTAAATAAAGGATATAGTGCAAAACACATTGGGGGGGGTTTAAATGGAAGAAAAGAAGCTAATAAAGTCAAAACCTCACAATATTACGATAGAAGGACGGGAAAGGCTTATAGTTACCGGTGTCAGAGATGTAACAAGTTTTGATGACAATACGGTCGCATTGGATACTGAAGCAGGAGGCCTCACTATAAAAGGAACAGATTTGCATATTAACAGGTTGAGTGTAGATGATGGAAACTTGTATGTGGAGGGGTATATAATTTCCTGCATATACAACGACAAAATGGATGTCAAAAGAACCGGTAGTTTTTTGAGCAATATATTCAAATGAAGCTTGATACAATCAATAATAGCTTTCTGTCCTTAAAAATGGCATGGTTGATTACAGCTTGGCGATGTAGTTAACTATGCCGTTTATATCTGACAAACTGTGTGCTGAGGAGGTCTTTTAGTGGAAACCGTTCAATTCCAGAGTTATGTATTCTCCTATTCAGTGTACGGGGGAATACTCATAGGTATTTTATATGATATTTACAGAGCCATAAAGGGAAAGAAGAAAAGTGAAAGGTTGATTACATCCTTATGGGATGCACTATTTCTTTTATCTGTATTCTTCGTTGTGATATGGGCGGTTTTTTCAAGCAGCTACGGAGATATCAGAGCTTATGTTTTCATAGGCTTCCTGGTAGGGTTCTATTTATTCGAAAAGCTTCTTGGTAGGATTGTGGTAGGGGTATTTCATTTTTTGTACAGAAAAGCAGCGCTTTTTTTAAAGAAAACCAATAATATTCTTGCCTTGCCTGTTAAGCTGCTTTGTTCCTTTCTCTACAGATGCTATAACAGCTTTATACATATATTGGGGAGAGGAAGAATCAGGTTAAGAAAAGCGCGAAAATTGCCGAAACAAGTAATATACGACTATAAGAAGTATTATGGACTGATAGTGAAAAGAAAAAGCAAAAAAGAGCATGGAAATTAAATTGCTTATTTAAGGCTTCATCTGAAAGGATTTTCGTACCTACCGTCGAATATATATAAGAATGCGCACTAGCGTGCGCAGATGCGAGATACGAGAGTTAGGGCCAGGCTACGAAGTTATGGGGGACGGATAACAGGTCACACAGGTCTGTTACACGGAATCGCTATGCGATTACCCGTTACTTAGCTTGAAAGGAATACCCGAGCTTTTCTCGAATCTCGTATCTCGTATCTCGAGTCTGAAGAATGCTTCGCATTCTTCTACATATATGAAATATTTGTACATACTATATTACTATGAGATCTGATTATAAGTATTGAGGGGATGCAGATGAAAAAGCGGAAGCTAAGATTTAAGAATCTATTTATAATTATTTTTATTGTTTACGCAGCGATTACAATAATAAATCAACAGTTTGCAATTTCTGAGCTCAGAGAGGCAGAACAGGCTGCAGTCTCGAAGATAGAATCTGTTAAAAAGGATAATGACAAGCTGGTGGAAATGATAAATAATGCAACTTCAGTTGAGTATATAGAAAAAATGGCCAGAGAACAGCTTGGCTTGGTCAAGTCCGGAGAGAGGGTATATATAGATCAGTCTTCTGCTGATAATAATATACAAAACAGGGATAATTAGCCATAAGATTGACAGCAGAAGGGTTTTAATATATTATATCCATAGCAGTTCTATTGTTTATTAAAGGAGGAGTATTTTTTATATGCCTATAGAGGAAGGTAAGGTAGTTGAAGGAACAGTCTCAAGTATTACTAGTTTTGGAGCCTTCATTCAGCTGCCGGAAGGTAAAATGGGTCTGGTCCATATTTCAGAAATTGCAGATACTTATGTAAAGGACATAAAACACTTTATAAAGGAAAAGGATAAAGTGAAGGTTAAAGTATTGTCTGTTGAAAAGAACGGTAAAATAAACCTCTCAATAAAACAGGCGCAAGTAATTAAGAGAATAGTAAGGCCAGTGGAGATCGACTGGGAGCAGGAATCAAGAAAGAACCAGGGAAATTCATTTGAAGACCGCCTTTCAAAGTTCTTAAAGGAAAGCGATGAAAAACTTCAGCAGCTTAAGAAAAATACTGACTCAAAGCGTAATGGCGGATACAGGAAAAGCGATGGACTGCAAAAGAGTTAATGCAATTTGACAATATAAGAATTTCGTATTAACCGCAATCATTAAATTATATAATTATGCATAAATATACTGTCAGCAGGTCTGGCAGTTTATTGTTTGTAATGGGCTTGCAGCTTGAGGCCTACAAATGTACTTCTATGCTTTATTGAAACAAATGAAAAATGGAATAATAAAAGGAGATGCAAATGAAAAGAATAGCTGCTATCGACATTGGTACAAACTCGATGAGATTGATGCTCTGTGAAATTGTAGGCAATTCCATAGCAAAAAAGGAGAAGGAGCTTATTACAACCAGGATAGGTAAGGATGTTTCAAAGACGGGACTGATTACAGAAAAGTCACTGGTAAGAAATATCGATGCTCTGAAATACTTTAAAAACAAAGCTGACAGGTATGGAGCAGAAGCTGTGTTTGCAATAGCAACCAGTGCTGTTCGTGACGCATCAAACGGAGAAGCCTTTGCTGCTGATGCCAAGAGCCAGGCAGGAGTGGATGTCAGAATCATCAGCGGTGAGGAAGAAGCAGAGCTTGGACTAAAAGGTGTAATGAGTGAAATTACAGATCCGGAAGAAAAAGTGCTGGTAATTGATATCGGTGGAGGAAGCACCGAGCTTGTGCTTGGAAGCATGGATAGAATCGATTACTCCATAAGTATACCTGCAGGGGCAGTCAGAATGACGGAGCAGTTTGTTGCAGGCAATCCTATAAGCGGTGATGATGCAGCAAATATGAAGAATAAGCTTAATGAACTTTTTAAAGAGCCCTTAGAATATTTAAACAAAAAAAGAATAGACAGGATAATTGCTATTGGAGGTACTGCTACTACAGCCGCCGCAATCTTTCACGGCTTGAGCATATATGACCCTGAAATAGTACATAATACAGTTATTAATATTGGTTTTATAGATGATACGTTCAAAAAATTTAAAGATATGTCTGTCCAGGAACGCTGCGGAGTCAAAGGATTGCAGAAGGAAAGAGCGGATGTGATTCCTGCCGGTATATATATTCTGAAGCATCTTATTGAAGGCCTGAAAAAGGATAGCCTTATTATAAGCGAAAATGACAATCTGGAAGGAATGATAGTAAAGTACATATTGAGCAAAGCCAGGCAGTGAAAATCCATATATTTTAAAGGGTATAAATACCAGTAAAAAAGGTATTGACGTTTAAGAGCAAAGACGATATAATAGTATTTGTCGTTATGGCACGGTATTTGATTCGGGTAAGCCGAAGTGGCGGAACTGGCAGACGCACAGGACTTAAAATCCTGCG
>LOES01000063.1 GCA_001515955.1 Clostridia bacterium BRH_c25
CCTTAAGATCTTTTATGTATAAGTTTCTTATGTTTATCTCGAATTTTTGTAGATCTACCCCATGAGCAACTTTACAATGAGACTTGATTATTTTTATAGCATCATAGTCTGCTAACCTCCGCTTTTCAGGCATATCCATGCATTCATCATCATTCTCTTTGTTTACATACTCTATAAAGCTCCTTACGGCTTTTTCTCTATCTGTGCTGAAAATATCAAGGGCAAAGTCTGCATCAGACCTATTATTTCCTTCAATATAATCAATGTAATTAGTCCAGTTATAGTTTTGAATGTTTGTTACTATTCCAGCCTTTATTGGATTTTGAAAAATATATCTCATCCTCTACAGGCTCGCTTTTAAACCGATCCTGAAATAAATATCCTATCCTGTCATACTTTTTGTTATACCATAAAACATAGCTGCCACATATCCTTCTCATTACGGTTTCTAATGGTTCGTTGTCCTCCTTTAACAGCACATGAAGATGATTGCCCATTAAGCAATAAGCATATAACTTATATTCACAAATTTCTCTGTATTTTTGCAAGGTTTGGATAAACTTAGCACAATCTTCCTCATCTTCAAATAGAGTCTGACGATTTATTCCCCTCATAATAATATGATATATTCTACTTTTACTCTTTATCCTTGCCGCCCTTGGCACGAAAAACACCCCCTTTGGTAAATTATACCATATGGGCACTTTGTGTCAATATCCCCGTCCCCTTGTTGCTGGGGGAAGGGAATGGTGAAAACGAAGTAGCAGAGCAACTTGGTATAAACGTTAAGACTGTCCGCAAATGGAGGGATCGGTTCCATGCAAAAGGAATTAACGGGCTTGAGGATAGCCCACGTCCAGGAGCGCCGACAACCTTTACAACACTGCAAAGATGCGAAATTATTGCCATTGCATGTGATTACCCAAGCAATTACGGTTACGACACACATAACCACTGGACCGGCAAAATTTTAACAGAAGCAGCGAATACAAATATTAGTGGTCTTAGCATAAGCGAATCCAGCATAAGAAGGACTCTTGAAATGAATGACTTAAACAAAATGTGGCTTCACAGCAAGGATCCCGAGTTTACAGAGAAGGTTAATGATATTGTCGATCTATATGTAAATACCCCTAAGAATGAAGTGGTTATCTGCGTAGACGAAAAGACAGGGATGCAAGCTATCGAAAGAGTTGCAAAGATGGTACTACCAAAACCCGGTATTGTGGGCAAGTATGAATGTGAATATATTCGCCACGGCACACAGTCTCTAATTGCTGCATTTGACATCAAGACCGGTAATGTGATCGCACAGTGTGGAGATAAAAGGGCTGCAGAAGATTTGCTGGCATTTATGGAACAAGTAGCCCAGGCATATGTTGATGATAAAAAAATTCATGTAATATGGGATAATCTTAATATTCATAAAGATGGAGCAAGCGACAGGTGGACCCAGTTCAACGAAAAACACGGAGGGAAATTTGAGTTTCACTTTACTCCAAAACATGCTTCATGGGTTAATCAGATAGAAATATTCTTTTCAATATTGCATAGAAGATGCCTAAAACTCTCAAGCTTTAAATCAAAAGAGGAATTGAGAGAGATGGTAATGAAATTTATCAAACTCTGGAATGATAAAGAAGGGCATGCTTTTAACTGGACGTTTAAAGGCTACCCAATGCAGAATATAGAAAAGGAGATTGCTTAGATGTCTGAAAACCCTTTGAAATGGACTTGTGACACTGTAGAGAAAGAGCTAAGATCAAAAGGATATAATTATTTGAGAACTACCGCAAGAGGAAACCATATCATTATATACACAGAAGAAAACGGAGAAAAAATCAACCGTTCCAGGTTAACAAAATTAAAGGGTGATACATTCATGCTTGGAATGGCTGACAATAGAGGTAGATGGGAACCGACTCCTTACGAAGGAAACGTAAAAGAACTTGTCTCCATGCTTACAGAGCAGTTCCCATGGGTTTTGGCAAAGTGGTAAGCTTTGCCTTTTAGGAACGGATTTATGAAAATCTGTACTAGTTTATATACTGTTCAAATAATCATTGTATTCTTGCACGGTACTAAACCCTAATTCCTTTACATAACTGTTGAATGTTCCTGTCGGTACGTCTTTACCGCCATTGTGTTTGTGTATCATTATTTTAACAAACTTATCTTTTACATAACCTTTCCATAGAACACCGTTTGTTTTCGGGATACCCTTTAAGCCCAAGGCCTTGCACACCCTTTCCAGGTCGCGAAAACTCGTCGTCAATGTTGCCACCTCGTTTACTAAACTAAGTTCAACACCTTTAATAACTCTGATTCAGTTTTGCAGTGGCTGATTCTCATAAAATAAGGATATTGCTTTTTTTGGGGATCCATTCTCATGTAAAGCTCTATATCTTCAAAAAAGTCTTCCATTAATGCCATTACGTTATCTAACATGATTTGTATTGCTTCTTCTTCTGAATCCCCACTTCCGAATGCATTTATTTCTTTTATACAAATTTCGTGCTGCTTCGTTTCTTCATCAAATGTTACTTCAGGATTAAACTCGTATTTTTTTAATATATCTTCTAACAGGTCTGTTGCTATAATCGATACTGTCGGGCCTCCCTTTTTTGCATTGCCGGTTAACACTTCCTGGAAGTTGTTTATAACCTTAAAGATTATGTCTGACACATTGTTTCTAAAGTCTTTAAGGCCTATTACTTTCATACCCCCTATATTTTCCACGTTCATACATCCTCCTTTAACTAAAGACCTCGACTCGTCTTTATTACCTCCTTGCCTACCCTCCTTTTCTATTTCAGTCCCCCTAATAGTTCTATATTTGGTTATATTTTCGTTTTTGTTTTTATTGTAGCTCTCATCACATTTTTTCATAATTAGCCTTAACCTACCTTTATTATATTATTATTGTGGCATTATGTCAATGATGTACACAATGTATATTATCCAATTTAATTAGTTTTATTCTTATAGTAAAAAAGGCTTCTATTGAAGCATTTTCAAATTATGGAAGCCTTTTATGAAACTCATTTACGGAAAGTGGTACATTAAGGAAATCTATACTTTCCTATTCGTTATAAAGAAGTTGTTAACAGGAAAGAATATGTACCGGGTGCAGCGGTTAAGTGATTATTTTTATTTACTAAACAATAACCTCTTATCCTTTGTACCCGGTACATCACTTTATAAGGACGCCCAATGGGCGCCCCTACGCATACTAATATACCGAACCGTTCCCTACGAATAAAAAGCCATAGGCACAAAATATTTTATACTACCGATCAATAACCTAATAACCTTATAACCTGGCACTCATTTCTGCTGCTTAGAATATAATTAAAGTAAAAATCGGTATACCGCCAAGAGTTTATAAGGGATACTACATATATTCATAAAAAACCGAATGGATTTACCGTCCCCAAACTGTACACTTGAAAGGGGTCACTTCAAACCGTCCCCACTGCTCCGAAGTTGCTTAAATACACCTTACATACTCTTATGACTTCCGTCAACCCTATAAATGTCCAACACTTCATCGTCTTTTACAATATACATTTTGTCGTACAAATTTATAGTTGTACAACAATGTGTCGGTATATAAGAAATTTTATCTAAAAGTTTATAATTATGATTCTTCACTTTTATAGTTCCGTGTTCTTCGCTTAATCCTATCGAAGCTTCCGGCAATTCTCTGATAACAGGAAGCCCTTGTTCTGTTGAGCAGCTCTTAGCCCCTGTATCGGTCACTATCCTGTCCTTATGAACACTGATGATACTTGATAAAACTGTCAATGCACATTTATAATCTGAATTCAATCTTGTATATTCCCGGTCCATATAGACAAATGAACCTGCCTGCAATTCAGTATAATTATCACTATTTGCATCAATATATGACGTTCCCGTGCTTCCACCACTAATTTGATTTATTTTTATGTTATTATCGTTTAAGTATTTTTTCAGATTTGCTATTTTATTTTCTAAATGTATTGCGGTCTCTTCTCTCTTTTCATTATCCAGAACATGAGAATTATGTCCGGCATAGGCCTGGATACCCTCTAGCTCCAAATTATCTGAAGCATTTATTATTTTTGCCAGTTCAAGAACTTCCTCAAAGGTATCTACTCCACATCTTGACATTCCCAAATCAAATTCAATCAGGCAGAACAGCACTACGCCATTTTTTTTGGCAATCTCCGACAGCTTGTCGATATTTTCCTTACAGTCAACACAAACTGTTATTTTACTTTTTCGAGACAGCTGTGTCAATCTTTCGATCTTAACAGGGTCTACAATCTGATTCGCTATTAATATGTCTTGAATACCGGCTTCAGCCAATACTTCGGCCTCACTTAATTTTGAACAGGTTATTCCCTTTGCACCTCTCTCAATCAGTATTTTGGAAATTTCCGTACATTTATGAGTCTTAAAATGCGGCCTTAATTTTACTTTTTTATTTCTTAATTTTTCCATCATTTTATTTACATTATTATTAAAAACATCTATATCTAAAAGTAAAGCCGGGGTTTCAATATTTTGTATTTTCATTTTTCCTCCTCATCCTCCATATGCAAATTTCAAACCTTTAGCATTTATCATGCCAGGTACCCACTATTCGGTCGCTAATTGGGCGATCAGTCTCCAATAGGCTTAACTGTACCTTCTTCAATCATTAATACAATTGCCTTCTGTTCTGCTATTGGGCGATGCATTTCGCCTTTAGGTATACAAATACCCTGCTGTTCTTCTAATTTAAACATCCCTTTCTCAGTTTCAATTATCAAACTCCCATTCAAAACAAAAAATACCTCATCTTCTTTATCATGTTTGTGCCAATGAAATTCTCCTTCAAAAATACCTAATCGCAGTACTGAACTGTTTACTTTGCAAAGGGTCTGGTTAAACCATTTCTCTGTGCATTTATTGACAACATCGGGTACATCAATTACTTGCAAATAATCATACTTGATATCCATATTCAAGATGTAGTTCATTTTATAACATACCTCCCATACAAATTAAGATTTTTTACTAACACTCACTCATTCTAATGATTTCGTTTTCTTTAACAATCTCTCCTTATCTCTTAAAATGAAAACCTCTTTTTCTATCTTTCCTGTAATTTGAGCTTCTTGTTCCGGGTACACATTTCCTTTGTATACTATTCGATATATGTTTCCATATCCCTCCATATAATCCAAAATATTAGCTTTGTTCAATCTCAATACAAATAAATAACCGCCGCTCTTTTACCAAGAATGGCGGTTTACCTATATAACATGATACGGAAATCTTAGGTATCAGGCACTGCACTGAAGAACTTATTTAAATCAACTCAGTGAATAAGTTCTTTTGTTCTTTACCCTGGTACTACATTCTGGAACAGCATAACTAAATTTTCACTTTGTTATTGACACTTCTGGTATATTGGTTAATAATGGTATTGCTTAATGAAAATCTTGGCATAGGCTTAATAGACATTGCATTATTAATAACTTAGGAGATTCATATGAAAAGAATGCTCAGAGATTTATCCAAAGAGGAAGTATCCATAATTATCGAAGATAGCTTATCTGATTATTGTTGTAAAGTTTCAAAAAGTGGCAAAAAGCCTTTCGGACTTGAAAAGAGTATCAGTTGGGTAAAAACATTTCCTACTTTTTGGCCAAATTTCATTTTTAATGCCAATTTAGAAGATTATGAAATCGGTGAACAGATTGAGCAAGTAGTAACCCGTATGAAATCAGGAGAACTTCCATATGAATGGGTTGTTGGTCCAAAATCAAATCCCGTAAATTTATATGAATATTTGAATTTGTATGGCTTTGAAAAACAATATGACATGTCAGGCATGGCAATAGATTTAATGAAACTTGATAGTAAAGTGACTATACCACAGAATATAAAAATACAGGTAGTAGATAACATAGAATTATTACATCTGTGGACTGAGATTGTGTCAAATGGATTATTTGATGGCAATATAATTGAGCTATGCTTATTTGAGGACTTAATAAAAAATAGTAACTTTAAATTTTATATAGCCTTTTTTAATGGGGAAGCAGTTGCATCTTCTACGCTTCAATTGTCAACTGGAGTTGCATCAATTGATATGGTCGCAACATTACATAAAAGTAGAAGGATGGGAATTGGTACTGCAATGACGTTAATACCATTATTAGATGCTCGTGAGATGGGGTATACTATTGGTGTTCTACAGGCAAGTCAAGCTGGTGAGCCAGTCTATAGAAAAATAGGGTTTAAGGAATATTGCAAATTTCACGTTTGTAAATACTGTAATGATAGTATTGTATAAATGTTTTTTACTTAGGTAATGGACGATTTTATGTGATTTTACCCACAATATTTAAGAACACAGCCAAAAAAAATAGTGGAACGGTTTAAACCGTTCCCTGCGAACATTTTGATTACCGGTTACCGGGCCAATATCACTATATTTCCCCGCCGTGTCTTTCCGTGGGTATCCGTGTATCCCGTGTTGCCCGTTCCCTCGTTCCCCCCGAAACCTGTTAAAACTCCTCCGGTGTCTCCAGCGTTATATTCCCAATCTTCCCTCCGCGGAACTCGTCCAGGAGCATCACGGAAGCCCTTTGTATATCTATTTCTCCACCGGCTATTATGCAGCCACGTTTCCTTCCTATTGCTTTCAGGAGCTCTTCAGGTGCCATATCCGGCTGTATATCCTCCAGCTTATACCTAGCCTTCAACTTGTTTGGAAATTTGCTTGTAAGTACCTCCAGGAGTCTTTGGGCAAGCTCGTTGACATCCAGTATCTCATCCTTTATTGCCCCTGTGAAGGCAAGACACATGCCTACCCTTTCGTCCTCAAACTTAGGCCACAGAATTCCGGGTGTGTCCAGCAGCTCAAGCTCAGGACTCACTTTTATCCACTGCTTTGCTTTTGTGACCCCCGGTCTGTCGCCGGTCTGGGCTACACTTCTTCCTGCAAGCTTGTTAATGAAGGTAGACTTCCCAACATTGGGAATCCCTATAATAAGTGCTCTTACTGTCTTCACCAGCAAGCCTTTGCTTTTAAGTTTGTCGAGCTTTTCCTTCATAAGCTGCTTTGATGCCGCCAATACATCCTTCAAGCCGGTTCCGCTTACAGAATTGGCTAATATGACTTTTGTATTCTCCTGGTTGAAATAATCAACCCACTTGCGGTTCACGGCAGGATCAGCAAGATCGCTTTTATTCAGTACAATTATGCGCTTTTTATTGCCTACGATTTCATCTACCTCCGGGTTCCTGCTGCTCATGGGTATTCTTGCATCAAGAAGCTCAATGACTATATCAACAAGCTTAAGGTCTTCTGCTATCTTGCGTTTAGCCTTGACCATATGCCCCGGATACCATTGTATGTTCATATGTATCACACTCCAAAAAATAAAAAGGGCTATTAAGCCCCCTTTTATCTTATTTCTTTTATTTTCGCTCTCTTACCTACTCGTTCTCTCAAGTAGTTGATCTTCGCTCTTCTTACTTTACCTCTTCTTACGACCTCAATCTTATCCAATTTAGGTGAGTGTAAAGGGAAGGTTCTTTCCACACCTATACCATAAGAAATTCTTCTTACAGTGAAAGTCTCTGACAGTCCACCACCCTGCCTTTTCATAACTACGCCTTCGTATACCTGTATTCTTTCCCTGTTACCTTCTACAACCTTCACGTGCACTTTAACAGTGTCACCTACATTAAAAACAGGTATATCACTCTTAAGCTGTTCGCTTTCAATAACTTTTATCAAATCCATCGCAATGTCCCTCCTTCCATCATAGACGTTCATGTTCAATATTAAATCAACTATAATTGTGATTTATTGCTTGGTGCTCTGACAGCGGAACGCCCGTAATAACGTTAAAATTATACCATATGACAAGCCTTGATGCAACCTCATATTAGAATTATTTGCATTCTTTTTTTATCTTATCCAGAAGCTTCAGGTCCTCTTTGGATAAATCCGCTTTGGACAACAGCTCGGGCCTTTTTTCAAAGGTTCTTTTCAAGGACTCCTGCCTTCTCCACTTGTCTATGTTCTCATGGTGGCCCGAAAGCAGTACCTCAGGAACCTCCATCCCCATGAAAACCGGCGGCCTGGTATACTGAGGAAACTCAAGCAAGCCTTCGCTGAAGGACTCAACCACATGAGAGGCATCCTCCTTAAGCACCCCGGGAATCAGCCTGCAGGTCGCATCCACCACTGCCATGGCAGCTATTTCTCCTCCGGTCAGCACAAAATCTCCTATGGAAATTTCTTCATCCACAAGGGCTTCTGTGACTCTTTCATCTATTCCCTCATAGTGTCCGCAAATAATCAAAAGATTCTCATAGCTGCTGAACTCCTTGGCTTTTGACTGATCAAAGGTTCTGCCTTGGGGACTCATAAGTATGGTATACGGCTTTTTTCCCAGCTTTGCTTTCACAGCTTCCACTGCATCAAATATCGGCTGACACTGCATTACCATGCCCAGCCCGCCGCCGTATGGATAATCGTCCACCTTATTGTGCTTGTTTGCTGAATAATCTCTTATATTATGAAATTCAAGCTCCACCAGCTGTTTAAGAGCTGCTCTTCCGATGATGCTTTCTTTAAGAACCGCCTCAAACATCTCAGGAAAAAGAGTCAGTATATCTATTTTCATTTACATCAAACCCTCTGGCAATTCCACCACTATTTTTCTATCCTTTAAATCTATTTCCTTCACAACTTCCTTCAGGGCAGGAACCAATATATCCTTTCCGGCAGTTTGGACTACATAAACATCATTACTGCCCGTCTGGAGCACATCCCTTATTTTGCCTAAAACCGAGCCCTTTTCATCATATACCTCTGAATCTATCAAATCGCAAATGAAATATGAGTCCTTTGGAAGCTTGACTGCCGACTTCCTGTCAACCTTCATGTAATAATTCCTCAGTCTGGCGGCTGCTTCCTCTGTTTCAATCCCCTTAAGCTTCATTACTACAGTATTGCTGAGAAACTTGGTTCCTTCCACCTCATATTTTACCAGCTGGTTATTTTCCTCCACATAAACCTCTTTGAGCCTGTTAAATCTGCCCATATCATCAGTAAGAGGGTAAACCTTGACTTCACCCCTGATACCATGTGTATTTATTATTTGTCCTATACTCAAATATTCAAGCATGTTTTTTCTCCCAGGCAAAATGCGAAAAACTTCGCACTTTTGCTTCCTTAATTTATCTCGCAGATATATATTCAATCCTTATAATCTCATATCTGCGACTTCCATTCAAAATGCGAAAAATAGGTTAAAAGGCCGTTTTATCAAATAAAGCAAAAACGACCTCTTAATAAATGTACACTTACGTAATTATAGTATCTCTACAATTACCTTTTTATCCAGCTTTGATGCACTGGACTTTACTACGGTTCTTATTGCTCTCGCAATTCTTCCGTTTTTTCCTATTACCTTACCCATGTCTTCGGGAGCAACTGAAAGTTCTAAAATTATTGATCTGTCGCTTTCAGTTTCCTTAACCTTGACCATTTCCGGGTAATCTACAAGGGCTTTTGCAATTACCTCTACAAGCTCTTTCAATTGCAACACTCCTAATGGATATTTGGCTTATTCCTGAACCTTTATTATGCCGCTTTTCTTTAAAAGCGCTCTGACTGTATCTGATGGTTGTGCACCGTTATCGAGCCACTTCTTGGCTTTTTCAGCATCTATCTTGATTTCTGCCGGATCTGTGATAGGATTGTAGTATCCTATTTCCTCGATGAACTTGCCATCTCTTGGGGATCTTGAATCAGCAACTACCAATCTATAGAAAGGTGCTTTTTTTGCTCCCATTCTCTTCAATCTGATTTTAACTGACATTGAATTCACCTCCTTACAAAACTAATTTGTATTATTTAAAGAACGGCATTTTCATTTTGCCTTTCTTCATATCTTTTTCCATTCCTGCAAACTGCTTCATCATCTTCTTTGACTGCTCAAAGT
>LOES01000064.1 GCA_001515955.1 Clostridia bacterium BRH_c25
TCACACAGGATATCTTACGGCAGGGATCATGGAGATAAAAGGAGACTTTACTCAAAAGAGTAGCTATTATGAACCACGTAATTTTTGTACAAGCGGTATACATAAAGTGTTATTATCCGGTTCAAGTTTACAGACGATTAGTTTTGAGGATTATGCACATTCTAAATTCAATTTACTTGAAATAGCAGATACAGCCTATGGAATAAGCCTTAGTACACCAGTAAATATTCCTATTGAACGAATACCAGATTTATCATGTAAAATTAGATCATCATTGATGTTGTATGTAAATAAAGCCTTGACAGAGGATATAACCATAATAGGTGATCTTCTACTAACAGGTGGAACCTTAAATGTGGGAAATAATACTTTGCATATAACAGGAAATCTTTTGCACCAGAGCGGAACAGTTAACTTAGATAGAGGGGAATTAATAATCGATGGCAACATGACGGAAAATGGTTCGATAATACATCTAAATGGAGGAAGCCTAACGGTTGACGGAGATCTTATACAAGCAGGGGGGATGCTTGACTTAAATGGTGGAGAACTAAATATCAATAACGATTGTATACAGCCTTCAGGGGGAATGTGGATAAATGGTGGTACACTAAGAGTGGCTGGAGATTATAAAATAACAAACCTTGATGGAAGTGGGTATAGTATAGGATCGATTAATATGACCAAAGAATCTGATAGAGTGTTTGTGGGTGGAAGCTTTGTAATGAATAGTAATCAAAGTCACACAGGATATCTTACGGCAGGGATCATGGAGATAAAAGGAGACTTTACACAAAAATCAACTTTTCCAAGCGGTAGTTTAGGTTATTATAATTTTAATTGTAGTGGTACTCATAGAGTGTTGTTATCAGGTTCTGATATGCAAACAGTTAGTTTTGAGTTCTATAAAAACTCCAGCTTTAAAACACTTATTATTACTAAACCACTAGCAACAGGTTATAGTTTCAATTATCGGCCTGTATGGGGAACGCTTATGGAAATTAGTGATGATATAGAGGTACCTACCACACCAAGTAACCTCATGGTAAACTCAAAGACCTTCTCAACCGTATCGCTATCATGGACTAAATCTACCGATAATATTACTATCTCAAATTATAAAATACTAAGGGATGGAATCGTGGTAGGAGAAACGGCAGATACTTCATATACTGATACGGAACTTTTACCGGATACAACTTATACTTATACGGTAAAGGCTTACGACTATAATAACAATTCCTCAAGTGAGAGTAATGCTGTAACGGTAACCACAGATGAAGGAACTGGTGATACTGAAAAACCGGATTGGTACTATGTAAGAACAACTGATATAGATGGTAATCTTCTTGAAGTATATATATCAGATATAGGAGGTAGTGCAGGGGAAAGCAATGAGACAATAACAGCTATAGTTAAAGGTAGCAGTGATATACTGTGGAAGGAATATGCGCTGAGCAGCGATAGTTGGATTGATACAGGCGCTACATATGCATCCGCCCCGGGAGGGGGTGTAGTAGTGACTGCTGTACCGGCTCTTAAAGAAAATAGTGTAGAAGAAGCTTCAGTGAGTACAATGGAATCGCCTACTTTTTTAAGTATTGATTTTGAATCTAAAAAGAATGAGATCTTAAATAACTTATATGCTAAAATAGGTATAGATCCAACAGAGCTTACATCAGAAGATATAAAAATGCTTGCTTTGGGAATTGTCTATAGCATAGATGATAATGTTACTTTCGGCATTGTACAATGGTTGCATGACAATACAACAGGGATAGAACCACCAGAGGATAACTATTACTATATGCGCGCAAAAGCATATACTGATGCGATGTTTGTTGCAGCATATACAAAAGCAGCGTTAGGTAGTGCAGCAGCCGCTTTAAGTGCCTTAGAAGGAGCCGGCTTATCTGGTGGCATGGCAGTGGCAACTTCACCTACAGGTGTTGGAACGGTTGTCTTTGGTACAGCTGCAGTTACTGAACTAGCAGGTGCGGCGGTTATGTCCGGTGTATCATATGCATCAGCCAAGCTGGCACAACGGTCACAGAATATATTTAGTTCAAGCATTTCAAAACTGCAACAAACCCTTGGACACAAAATACGTAGTGTTGCAGATGATATTCTCGATAGGTTCGAAGGGTATAAAGGTGGACATACCATTGAGAAACATGTTTCAATGACAAATGAAGAGCTTATAAGAAGAGCTAATCAAGAAGGTATTGATGCAACAAGTTTTGAGAACAAAAGTACAGCAATTAGCTCAGTTCAAAAGAATTTGAGAAAAAGCGCAGATAATATAGAAGAATGGCTAAAGAATACTAGTAATCAGACTTTAACAGTTGAAATGACACATCAGTATCCCATTGGATATGGTGTTACCGCTAATTCTACGAATGTTACATATAATTTAATAAAATCAAGAGTAATACTGATTAGGGATGACACTATTGACTTAGGTTTTTTTATTCTGACTTCATTCCCTATATTTTAATGGGAGGTAAATATGCCAATTAGCGATAAAAATTATAGTTTTTTAAGACAATATTATAAAGAAGAGTTTTTGGTATATTTTAGATACTTTGTTGAAGGTTACTTTGTCCCTGGATATGGTTATGATGAATTGCCTAGACTTATTAAGGAATTTAGGGAAAAAGAACCATCCAGTTCCAGTGAGGGGTTAGCTAGGGAGTTAATTCTCATTAAAGAATCTGGTGATTGGGATTATATTCAACAATTTGTCAGAAAGCACGGAATGAGATTATTAAATCATGAAAAACTTGAGAAAATGGTTGATATGTTAATAGAGAGTTTAAGTTCATAAAAATATAGTAGGCTGAATTTTTCAGCCTACTATATTTTTATGAACACAGGTTTCCTATTTTTAAAAATCGTATAATACTTGAACCCCATAACTGAGAGCATCTCCAGGGCTTCTTTGAATTTGTAGCCTAATGTGTCGGGGGTGTGGGAATCAGAGCCTATGGTGACTATTTCGCCTCCTAATTGCTTGTACAGTCTGAGTATTTCAGGCAGCGGGTGGAAGGAGGAAAGTCCGTAGCGGAGGCCTGACGTGTTGAGCTCAATGCCTTTATGCGAATTTATAAGACTCTGCAGTGCATTTTGTATCTGTTCCCTGTATAGCTCGTAGGAGAAGCTTTCGCTGTCTCTAATATAACGTCTGATGCCATCGAAATGCCCCAGCACGTCAAAATTCCTGAAACCGTCAACACACACCTGCAGCTCTCTAAAATAACTCATGATAGCTTCATTATCCGTGGGCATACTTTCAAGAAAGGGCTCCAGGTACATATCCGACTTATTCACACAGTGTATTGAACCGATTATAAAATCATAGCTCCTGTCTTTAATCAGTGCTTCGTTGTCTGCTATTGTGTGAGGCTGCAATCCCAGCTCTATACCGGCATATATCTCCAAGTCCCCGGATAATGAAGTCTTGATACTGTTTATTTCATTGATATAGTCGCTATAAGAAAAATCAAAGCTTGCCTGAGGATTTGCATAATCAAGATCAATATGATCGGTAAAGCATATTCCGGATAAGCCTATATCTTTTCCCTTCCGGGCCATTGAAAGCGTGGATGCGCTTGAGTCGCTGGAAAAGTGTGAATGGATATGGAAATCGTACATAGTTATATCTCCTCGTGCATATAAAAATTAATATGTTACAAATAATACATACAAGACAATTCTATGATTTATTAAGAATAAAGTCAATATAGGTTCGAGATACGAGGTTCGGGGAGAACGGGTAACACGGAACACACGGAAATTGCACGGAATCCCTACGGGATTACACGGTAACCTTTTATATACGTTATTGATACATCCATGAATTTTGATACTTTCTGCATTATCGATAATTATTTATGCAACTGAATATTTTTCCCCTTCCGTGTATTCCGTGGGTTTCCGTGTTTTTCCGTAGGAAAACCGTGTTACCCGTTCCCCTGTTTCGCATTATTCTACTATTGTACTGCAAAATTATTTGCATAAGTAATATTTTAGACTTCCATTTCAAACAAAGAAGCGCATAGCTGGAATAAATAGTACGCAAATATATTTGCATAAACGCAAATATATTTGCGCTATAATAACCTGTTTTACTATTCTGAATTCTGCAATATTTATATGGAAGACCGTTAAGTCAGTAAAATCAAGGCTTGAGAATTTTACAAAATCCTTTACCTATGGATTTATTTTGGCATGGAGCTTGCTAAATATATAAGTGATTAATTCTAATTATAATTAGGAGGTATTACTTAATGAGAAAAGAGAATGTAAAGGTAATTATCTGGGGATTAGGCGCTATGGGCGGTGGTATGGCAGATATGCTTCTCAAGAAAAAAGGCGTTGAAATCGTAGGTGCTGTAGGAAGAGGAGCCAAAATCGGCAAGAGCATGTATGACTATATAAAGACCGAAAGAGGCAGCAGGCCGGATGTAAAAATCGGTGCCCTTGAGGATGTAGTAAAAGAAAATGCCGCTGACGTTGTTTTAATGTGCACAGATTCCTTTACTAGAACTGCTTTTGACAAGATAAAGTATTGCCTGGAAAAGAAAATAAATGTTATTTCGAGCGCAGAGGAAATGGCTTATCCTAAAGCTCAGGAGCCGGAGCTTACAAAAGAATTGGATAAGATTGCAAAGGCTAATGGAGTTACAGTTCTCGGAACAGGTATCAATCCCGGACTAATGATGGATCTCCTGGTTGTAATTTTCACAGGGGCATGTGAAGAGGTAGAACACATTACAGCAAGACGTGTAAACAGCTTGTCGCCTTTCGGACCTGCAGTCATGGAAGAGCAGGGTATAGGCATAACGGTGGAAGAGTTCAATAAAGGTGTTGAAACAGGAAAGCTTGCGGGACATGTAGGCTTTGCAGAATCCATTGGAATGATAGCGGATGCTATAGGCTGGAAGCTCAGCGATTTCAAACAGAGCATGGAACCGATAGTAACCGAGGTTGACAGAAGATCACAGTACGGCTTTGCTAAAGCAGGAGATGTTGCAGGCTGTGCAATGAAGGGCTATGGTTATGTTGACGGAGAGCTTAAGATTGAAATGGATCATCCGCAGCAGATAGAGCCTCAGCTCAGTGGCACGGAAACTGGAGATTATGTAATAATAAAAGGCACACCGAATGTAAATATGGCTAACAAGCCGGAAATTCCCGGTGGAATCGGCACAATTGCAATGTGTGTAAATATGATTCCTCACGTTATAAATGCAAGGCCGGGTCTCAAGACTATGCTGGATCTTCCGGTGCCAAGAGCAATTATGGGCGACATGAGGGAAATGATAGAAGAATAAGAGCAAAAACCGAGGGACATAGGGTTTATGAGATAACATAAATATGTCCCTCGTAAAATGTAAAAGCAATATTGGCAGTTTTATTCATACCAGGAAAAGGAGTCGAAAACAGGTGGAAAATGTAAAAGTAGCAATTTGGGGATTTGGAGCAATGGGGAGCGGTATGGCAAGAATGCTTCTCACAAAGCAGGGAGTCGATATAATAGGTGTATGTGACATGCATCCGGACAGAGCAGGTAAAAGCATTTATGAAGCATTGAATATGGCAAGAGAAAACAGACCGGAAGTATTAATAAAACCAAACATTGATGATGTAATATCTGAAGGAAGCTGTGATGTATGTCTGTGTGCGACTGATTCATACACTGAAAGGGCATTCCCGAGGCTGAAGCACGTACTTGAAAAGAAAATCAACGTAATATCAACAGCTGAGGAAATGGCATACCCTCAGGCACAAAACCCTGTTCTTGCGGCAGAATTGGACAGGATAGCACTTGCAAACGGTGTGACTGTACTTGGTACAGGTATAAATCCCGGACTGATAATGGACTTGCTGGTTATATGCCTGACAGGCTGCATGACTAATGTAGAGCACATAGAAGCCAAGAGAGTTAACAGCTTGTCACCTTTCGGACCTGCAGTTATGGAAGAACAGGGAGTCGGCATAACTGTTTCTGAGTTTGAGGAAGGTGTTAAGAAGGGAACACTGGCCGGCCACGTTGGATTTGCAGAATCCATAAAGATGATAGGTGATGCGATAGGCTGGGAGGTCGGTAAATTTGAACAGCAGATGAGGCCTATTGTTACTACGGCAGACAGGAAATCCCCCTATGGCTTTGCAGCGGCCGGCAATGTTGCAGGAGTCAACATGACCGGGCAGGGTTATGTCGGAGAGGAAATAAAGATAGACATGATCCATCCCCAGCAGATTGAACCGGAACTGGAGGGGACAGAGACCGGAGATTTTATAACGATAAAGGGCACCCCGGAGGTCAATATGGCAATAAAGCCGGAGGTTCAAGGGGGACTGGGCACAATTGCAATGTGTGTAAATATGATTCCGCAGGTTATCAATTCCGAACCTGGATTAAAAAGCATGATAGAACTGCCGGTACCAAGGGCAATAATGGGAGATATGAGAAAGCTTATAAAGAGAAAGTAATATAAAGGAGTGTTGCAAAATGAGTGCAGCAAAAAAAGGGGACTGGGTGCAGATACACCAGATCATCCTAAAACCGGAGGAGAGAGCACCGCAGGTTCCTGAGGATACCAAGAAGGTGCCCCTGGAGCTTTGGGTAAAGGGTATAGCCCTTCATGATGCCAAAATCGGTGCAATTGTTGAAATTGAAACCGCTACAGGGAGAAAGGTCAGGGGAGAGTTGACAGCAGTAAATCCGAGGTATGAGCATGACTTTGGAGAATTTGTGCCTGAGCTTTTAAAGGTAGATATGCAGCTTAAGGAAATCCTCTATGGAGGTGGGTCAAATGAATAAAGATATGTCATATGCAGCAGTCATGGGAAGAAAGAATGAAATAATGAAGCAGGCAATAGGTATTGATTATAGTTTATTCGAATCCGGGGGCATTGCTTTTGATTATGAGAGAATGATGCGGGAAGCCGGGTACACACTGGAGGAAATACAGAAGATACAGTCCGAAACAAGTGTAGGCAATACTCCGATAATGGAGCTTCGAAACCTGACGGAGCTGGCCAGAAAAATAGCTCCCAAAGGAAAGGGAGCACGGATTTTCATAAAGGATGAAGCGGCAAATCCATCAGGCAGCTTCAAGGCAAGAAGAGCGGCAACTGCCATATACCATGCGAAAA
>LOES01000065.1 GCA_001515955.1 Clostridia bacterium BRH_c25
GCCCTCGCCTATACTTTCCTTCTGCAGCCTTGACAGGGATGGCAGTACATTGACAGGAGGATATATGTTCTTTTGATGAAGCTCTCTGGACAATATTATCTGTCCTTCTGTTATGAATCCGGTCAAATCCGGGATCGGGTGGGTTATATCATCATTGGGCATCGTGAGTATTGGTATTTGTGTTATACTGCCATTAGAGCCTTTTATCATTCCGGCACGTTCATAAAGGCTTGCCAGATCGGAATACAAATACCCCGGATAGCCTTTCCTGGAAGGAACCTCTTCCCGGGATGCGGAAAGCTCTCTTAATGCTTCACTATAATTAGTCATATTAGTCAGAATGACAAGTATATGCATGTTGTGTTCAAAAGCCAGATGCTCGGCAGCAGTAAGGGCACATCGGGGCGTAGTTATTCTTTCCACTATCGGGTCGTCCGCAAGGTTAATGTACATTACCACTCTGTTCGTGACTCCGGAAAGTTCAAAATGCTTTCTGAAAAAGTCAGCTTCGTCATGCTTTATACCCATTGCAGCAAACACAATAGCAAAATTGTCTTCATCATCCCCTGATATCCTCGCCTGCTTTATTATCTGCGCCGCAAGCTCATTGTGGGGCAGCCCGTCTCCTGAGAAAAGCGGCAGCTTCTGCCCCCTTACAAGGGTTGTAAGTCCATCTATTGAGGAAATACCTGTCTCTATATAGTTCCTCGGATATTTTCTTCCCACAGGATTAATCGGACGCCCATTGACATCATACTTCCTGTCTGAATAGAAGCCTGCACCATCTATAGGCTCCCCTATACCGTTAAAGACTCTTCCCAATATATCCTTTGAAAGCGGTATCTCCATTGGTTTCCCCGTAAAAGCTACACTGGTATTGTTAAGCGAAATACCGGAGGTACCTTCAAAAACCTGTATAATAACCCTGTCGCCATCTATTTGCACAACTTTTCCCTTTTTACGGCCTTCCTTCTCCACTTCTATGTCCACAACTTCGCCAAATACAGCCTCCTTGACCCCACTAAGTATGATGAGCGGCCCTTCCACCTTTTGCAGCTTTAAGTACCTTAATTTCATTGTCTGCTCACCCCTTTACCGTATATGCTTTCCAAGCTGTCATAGAAGCTGTCGATCTCCTTTGTTAATTCATCAAACATCTCCGGTTTGTCTTCCGGAACATTATATTTCATGGCAGTAATCTTATAGAACAGTTCGTCATTCTTTACCTTAGATATTGGAGCACCTATCTTTACACATTTATAGGCTTTTTCATACAACCGTTCTATTACTGTCAGCATCTTATACTGTTTATTCAAGGATACGTGTGCATCATTCTTATGGTAGGCATTCTGCTGGAGATATCCTACCTTAATAACCCTGGACACCTCGAGTATCAGCCTCTGGTCATCCGGCAGTATATCCTCCCCAACCAGCTTTACTATCTCCATAAGCTTATCTTCCTCCTGCAGCAGCCTAAGCAGCTTTGCCCTTAGCTCCAGCATATCCGCTGCAGCATTTTCCTCATACCAGGGACCAAGATCCGTTATATATCCGCTGTAGGATTTAAGCCAGTTAATGGCAGGATAGTGTCTTGCATAGGCCAGTGACCTGTCCAGGGCCAGGAATGTTCCGACCACCCTTTTGGTATTTTGTGTGACCGGCTCCGAGAAGTCTCCCCCTGCCGGAGATACCGCTCCAATTATAGTTATAGACCCGTCTCTTCCTCCCAAGGCTTCCACATCCCCAGCCCTTTCATAGAACTGGGCCAGTCTTGAGGGCAAATAAGCAGGATAACCTTCTTCTGCAGGCATCTCTTCAAGCCTTCCTGAGATTTCTCTTAGGGCTTCCGCCCACCTGGAGGTCGAGTCGGCCATTATTGCTATGTTGTAACCCATATCACGGAAGTATTCAGCTATGGTTATTCCTGTATAGATAGATGCTTCCCTTGCTGCCACAGGCATGTTGGAGGTATTGGCTATGAGTACCGTCCTCTCCATTATGGATTTCCCGCTTCTAGGGTCATCTATCTTGGGGAAGTCCTCCAGAACCTCTGTCATCTCATTTCCTCTTTCTCCGACACCAATATAGACTATAATGTCAGCATCGCTCCACTTTGCAAGCTGGTGCTGAGTTATGGTCTTTCCTGTACCGAAGCCCCCCGGAATAGCTGCCGTGCCTCCTTTTGCCAATGGGAAGAAGGAGTCTATTATTCTTTGCCCTGTAAGCAGGGGTTTTGCTATTGGATTCCTGCGGCTGACAGGACGGGCATTCCTTACAGGCCACATCTGATACATTTTCAGCTCATAAAGCCCCTGTTCTGTTTTCAGCTTTACAAGTACATGCTCAATGTTGTAGCTTCCTTCCTTTTCTGCAAAAACCACTCTTCCACTGACATCAGAAGGAACCATAAGCCTGTGCTCAATAAGTGATGTCTCCTGCACCTTTGCATATATGCTCCCTGCTGCAAGCTCGTCTCCAACCTTGGCAAGTATTTCTGTATCCCACAGCTTCTCTTCATCTATTGAAACCATTCCAACCCCTTCAGGTATAAAAGCTGTGCCTGTTTCATACATTTTCTGAAGCGGTCGCTCAATTCCGTCAAAAATGTTTTTTATTATTCCCGGTCCCAGCTTTACAGACAGAGGCCTGCCCGTGGAGATTATTCCCTCTCCCCGCATAAGGCCTGAGGTCTCCTCATAAACCTGGATGGTGGCAGTGTCCTTATCAACAGAAATCACCTCTCCGATAAGCTGCTTACTCCCTACCAGCACCATTTCCCGCATTTTCAGATTGTTGGCATCTGTGACCCTTACTACAGGGCCGTTTATATATATAATTTTTCCGCTTTTAATATCCATTCACTGCACCCCGTCAAGCCTGCGGTTTATACTGTTCCCAATCAGCTCACGATTTTCTTCGATCAAGGATTTCAAGGTATAGTCCACCTGCATTTCCTGTTTGCTGTCCTCCGCATAGAAACCTCCTAAAATATTTCCTCCCGTTTCCTGCAGCAGACATCTGCCCTTCAGTTCCCCCGATGATATTCTTTGATTAATGAATTCTCCTAAGACATCCAAATCTCTTTTAGTAAAATAAAGCTTCAATGATGCCGATACTTCAAAAGCAGCTCCTGCTTTGTCAAGGCTTTTTGACAGGTACTCCTTATAGCCTTCTTCGGCTATAAAGCTCTTGGCTTCCTGTACCAATAATTCTATTATTTCATGTATGAATTGCTGCCTTTTGTCAAGTATCTGGTGATATACCTGTGCTTTTGTCTTGGCGATAAGCTGCTGCTTCTCCTTCTCTGCTTTTTTCTTCGCCTCTGCTATAATGTGATTTCTTTTTGCTTCCACTTCTGCAAGCAGTCTGCTCTTCTCCTGTTCAAAGCTTTCTACAGCCTTAACCTTATTTACAGATGTAGACTCTTCTATATCCTTGAATATTATATTCCTGAAAAGTTCTATTTTATCTTCGACCGATACTGTCAAAGCTCCTCACCTCAAATCTTCAGCCCGATGGACTCTTTAATGTAGTTGGTTATATAATCGCTTCTGCGTCTTTCCCCATGCCTGTCAGGTATAATTGTGACTATTGGCTTGGTCACGTCCAGCCTTATAGTTTTAAGCTCTTCTGAGACCCTTTCCGACAGCACCTCGGTCACCAAAAGTATACCTATCTCGTTGCTGTTGCACGCATCTTCCAAGGCGGCAAGAATCTCATCTCTTTCATGAACCAATACTCCTTTTATTCCTGCAAGTCTCATTCCTGTCAAAGTATCTACATTATCACTTAATAGGAAAAACTTCAAATCGCTCATATCCTTTCAGAATGGCTGGAAGCAAGCAGCGCAGCACACTATTGCGCAGCTTGTCGCCATTTTAGAGTTGTCCTAATATCATTATTGATACTATAAGTCCGTATATAGCTATACCTTCAGCCAAGCCAACAAATATCAATGTTTTTCCTAATATTCTCGGGTTTTCTGATACTGCTCCCAATGCTGAAGAACCTACTGCACCAACTGCATAGCCGGCTCCAATAGTAGCAAGTCCTGTTGATAGGCCTGCAGCTATAAAGCCCAGCCCGGAGCTGGAGCTGCCCTCCTGTGCTGCATGCACAATATCAGGAGTAAGAATGAATAGAAACAATGCTATAAGAAACATGTATGAAACCAAGCTCATCCTTAAAATGCTTCTGATCTTCCTCCCATGAACTTCACCTGTTGAGCGGTATAGTATAACCCCCAGGCCTATTGTAAACAGCACTACTCCAATAGCAATTCCTAAAATTATATACATTTTTATGCCTCCTAATTCTAATCATTTATTTATTAAAAACCGCCAAAGCGGACGGGCGTGGAAACCCGCCCCTACAAGCCGTCCATATTGCCTTCACTAAATAAGTTTACAGGCTTATACTCGACTCCATAGCCTGAGTAATACTTGCTAAAAAGCTCATAGTACTCAAGTCTGAGACTCTGTATAAAAACAATGAGTCCTTCCAAGCCTATAATAAAAATATTGCCGATCACAAGGACTATAATGCTTTCCGTTTTGGAGTCCAGCATCTCAGCCATGGTAGCAAAGGCTATGTATAAGCCCACATGGTTAAGAGCAAAAGCACCTACCCTTATGAAGGATATAATATTTGATGCAACCGAAAGCACTGTTTCTATTACACCAAACCCTGCTTCTATATAATAATCCGAAGCTGATTCCTCATAAAGCTTATGGCCTGTGATCAAGCCTGATAAAGGCTGCTTGAACACCGTGACAAGAAGCAATACAGCCATTATACCCAGGGGTAGGCCTATTCCTGCAAGGCGGCCTGTGACCCTTCCCCATATGCCAAATATAAGTGTTATGAAAAACAGGAAGCCCGCCAGACCTTCCCGTCCAAACAACCCTTCCTCCACGTTCCTGGAGTTGTAAAGGTTAATCAGGCTATATACATAGCTTATGGTAATAAGTATAATTCCCAATACTATGGCACTTACAAGCATTGTGTTAATATTGGCCATAGGTCTTATAAGAATCGGTTCTATCAGCTCTTCTGAACCGAATATACTTCCATATAGGGCACCAAATATCATGGAGCTGGTTCCCAACCTTGTCAGTATGCCTCCAAAGCTTTTATCCGCCATTCTATAGCTCATCAGGAGACCAGCCAGGAGGATTACCAATCCCTGTCCCAAATCACCGAACATAGCCCCAAAAAGCAACATGTAAGAAACTGCAAAAAAGGGCGTGGGATCCTTTTCCCCGTAACTTGGCGTACCATACATGTTTATCAATGACTCAAATGGTCTGAATAATGGGTGGTTCCTCATCCTGGTGGGAGGAACGTGTCCGTGCCTACGATCCTCAACCTCATCAACTATCAATACAATACTGTCAGCAAAGCTCTGCTGGAATTCCCTTCTAACATTATCCATCTCACTTTCGGGCACAAACCCAAACATAAAAAACATGCTATGGCTTAGGGCAACATCCTGCTTCACTTTTTCCGACTTCTTCTCCAACTCCATCAATGAGTATGCTCTGACTACTGTATCTCTGTATTTGTCACTAAGCTCCAGGACAGACTTCTTTAGTTCCTCTGCCTGTCTTCTTTCCTCATTGATTTTGTCATTTATCTGCCTTCTTACATTCTCTGCAGTTCCGCTGAATCCTTGAGGCAGTTCAAGCTCCTTGTAGTTCAAGGAAGCAAAAATCCTTTCAGCTTCCTCCATAAGGCTTTTAAGTGTTAATACAACAATTATTGCATTTCCATCCACAGCTGCAACCTGAAATACTATAGAAGGCACATTTTCAATGTTCAATTCCAGTTTTTTGAAATTCTCATTGGAGAGCATCATCAGCTTAAGTCCGATAAAGCTCATATTTTTTATTTGTTCTATCTTCAAACCTGTATTGTTAAGATACCCTATATTATTGAGATAGAGCTGCAGCTTTTCAATATTTTCTGTTCTCTCCCTTATATCCTCAGATATATTTCTGACGGTATCGTGAACCTCCTTCAATTCTGCTGTTATACTCTCATAATCATCACCAATACCTAAATAAATCCCACTTATCTCAGGCTTCAGGTTAAACAGCTCCTGGAAGGATTTTATCATTGCTTCATTCTTGTAGAAATCCCTCCTGGCAATATATGGTTTTAGATGGGCCAATTCCTGAAGCGTATGCATATGCTCCTTTGAAGCTGAGAGATTCAGGCTATTGGTACTCAACTCTGAGAGAGCATTCAATATATGGATACTGCCGTTCATCACAACCAGACGCGATACCCTGTCCAAATCCTTAAGCTCGCCTATTATGCTCACAATTTTCATTCTTTCAACGGCCAATGCTTCTCACCTCCTCTTAGAGTTTTCTAATTATGTATTTATGCGCTTCATCCGCTGGAATTCTATATCTTATGGCTTCTACTATAGAAATTATGTCCCTGACTTCAAACTCCATAAATATAATAAATGAAAAAACACTTATTATAGAAAATTTGTGGCTTCTCTCCAAAGCTTTAAGTTCAAAATATGTATGGCGTTCCGATCGTCTCTCCATGTATATGTCGGTGGTTTCGTCCTCCTTGAACAAGAAGCTGTATCTGGTGCCTTTAACAAGCCTGTGGAACTCCTCAAGACTTACTGCATAGCATAGAGCCTTCAACGAGTTGAAATTCAGCCTGTAGCCTATATTAATAGTATAATTCAAAAGCTCCTCCGGACTTAGTCTGTAAAACTTAATACCCCTGTATATCCATTGCAGATTCAGCATATCTGCTATAATTCCCTGAGCTTGCTGCAATATAACTTTATCCTTCTTGGAAAGCTTGCTCCATTCCCTCTGCAATAGGGTGTAATAAGACATATCCATGACCATCTCGAACCTGAACAGATTCTCGGTAGAATCTCCGTCTATTAAAGGTATCAAGAACTTATGAAACTCCGAGTCAAAAAGTGCATCAATAATATCTCTTATATACCTGGCTGCATAAATTTTGTTCTGTTCAAGCCTGCTGTACTTTCCTATGAAAGCACTGCTCTTAAAATCCGTTGCATCTTTTCTGTTATACACAGCTCTTGCTATAACCTTCAATTCCTCTATTTCATATTTGGCATAGAGGGTTTTGATGAAATCCTTATAATCTCCTGTAAAATAATGAATTATTCTGTCAATGTTCTTTACCATATTCTGCTTGATAAGGTTCTCCAGCATGCCCCTATGGATGTTCTCCACTTCCACACTTGCAAGTACTTCAGAATAAGCAGTCTTTTCCTTAAGATATCTTGCCACCTCTGTGACTGAATCCATTCTGAGCAAGTTTATATAGTCCTCATCCTTAAGGAATTTCCCCTCCATTGACTTTATCTTGGCATTGACAGCAGCAAACCTGGTGACATTATCCATAAGTATTACCTCTCAGCTTCAAGGAGCTGCTTCCACATATCCTTGGCCGCACTTTCCTTGAAGCTTTCAAAGTCAGCCTGAAGCTCATTTACCGTAAGCCTCGCAGCCTCATCCATTTCTCTGACTCTCAGCTTTGCATCCGCCATAATTCTGTCATGCTCCTGTTTTGCCATTAAAGCTGCTTCCTCCAGCATATCCTCAATACTCTTAAGCTCATTCCTGCTGTCAGCTTCCAGCTTTAAGAGCTCAGCATCCCGTTCTCCCTTAAGCTCCAAAGCTTTGGAGTCAAGCTCTATCAGCTTTGTTATGTAAGCATTCAGATTTTTTTCCATATACATCACCTTCAAAATCATTCATATAATCATTATATAATTATGTAATAGATGGCAGTGAAAGTCAATTTTGTAAAATGAGTAAGAATTGCCCGTTTAAGCCCGGCCTTTCTGTTTCTATCACTTTACATTCCTAGTATATAGCTTTAGCTCGGCTTTTATCACAATTTGGCAGTTCGAATCATCATAATTATATAATTGTTGTTAATACATACTTGACTATGCTAAAATTGTATTAATATGTTATTTGAGGGTGATTGCGTGGAAATACATCAAAATGGATACTTTTCGCTTTTGAGCGATAACGATAAATTATATATTTCTGTTTACCGCTCCGGATACGAGATGCGTGAATTCAATAACCTTCTATTGGATATGCCCACCTTACAGCTTCACAATTTTACAAATCTGAAAAATGCATTGGATGAAGCCAGGGGTCTAAGGATTTTTATAGGAAACATAAAACCCCGGGTGGAAGTGATTGTTTCCGCTGATGAAATGGAAGCAAGAATAAAGCTGAATATAACTGCAAGGGAATTTGCAGAGAATAAAATACAGATATCCTCAGAAATAAGTGCTGCACTTAACAAGGCAGGAGTTACTGAAGGCCTTGATGACCTTTTCCAAAAACCTATTACAGTGCAGAAAGAAATAGTAATCGCAAAAGGTATAAAACCCAAAGACGGCAAGGATGCTATAATCAGGTACTATGAAATAGAAGAAAAAAAGCCTGTGGTAAAAGAGGATGGAACTGTTAACCACTATGAGCTTGCCCTGATTGACAACATCAGGAAAGGGGACTGGCTTGGGGATAAGATACCCCCTACGGAAGGGAAACCCGGCAAAACTGTCACCGGTAAATTAATACCGGCTCGAAGGGGAATTGACTTTAATCTCAAATATGACAGTAAAACGATAGAGGCAATTGAAGAAGACAACAAAATGGTACTCAGGGCAGTAATAGACGGTGCCGTAAAATTTGAAGGAGACAAAATCAGTATAGATAATCACCTTATTGTTCAGGAAGATGTAAGCTATGAGACCGGAAATATATCCTTTGACGGATACGTAACTGTTAAGGGTACAGTAAAGGACGGATTCTCTGTAATAGCAAAGAATGATATCTCCATTCAGGGCAGTATGGGTTTGGGAGTAGTAGAAAAAATAATTTCCAAAGAGGGCAGTATATATATAAAAGGTGGCATTTTCGGGAAGAACACATCGATAATACAAGCAAAACGGAGTGTTTTTGTAAAATACTGCAACGAGTGCATAATTACAGCAGGAGAAGATATTAATATCGGCTTCTATGCTCTGGACAGCAATCTCAAGGCTAAGAAAATAATTATGGACCCTGTACATGGAAAGATAATCGGCGGAACAATAAATGCCGAAATCCAGGTTATTACAGGCGTTATCGGCAACAGATCCGAGAAAAAGACATATGTGAATGTCTCAGGCTTCAATCGTGCGGCCATCAAGAAGGAATTTGAGCAGCTCTTGGATAAATACAAGGCTATGCTGTCCGAGGTCAACAAGGTAAAGCAGCAAATCGAATTATTCGAGCGTAATTCATCCGGTGCTGAATATGTGAACAGCAAGGAATACAACCGGTATTTAAGAAAATATGAAGATATCTTAGTAGAAATCAAGCTGCTGGATGAGTATAGGAAAAGACTGCAGCAGATTCTTGAAACTAAAGGCGAAGGTGAAATTGGTGTATATAAGGCCGCATATCCCGAAACCTATATTGAAATCAAGAATATGCAGAAGAAGATTGATTCTATAGTTAGCGGCAGTTTTTACGCTATGGATAAGGAAATTCATCATAATTGAGAAAATAAAGGAGCTGACGAAGGTCAGACCCTTTATTTTTTATAACGAATAGGAAAGTATAAATTTCATTAATGTACCACTTGACCTCAATGAGTTTCATAAAAGGCTTCCTTGGTCGTTAGAAT
>LOES01000066.1 GCA_001515955.1 Clostridia bacterium BRH_c25
ATAACACTTGCGGCTGCGTCCACTATGAAAATCAGGACGGTCTCTGCCCCGCAACGCACTTATTACCATAACCCCTCCTGAAACCGCACCACAAGTTCCCTTTGATGAAAGTCCCACTCCGCCAGCTAATCCATGAGATGCTTTAAAGACAATATCGTCAACAATACCAAACACATCTTGAATTGCAGCGATAGTGCACTGGGGACAGTTGCCGTATTTTTGTTCATATTCGTAACCCAGGTCATACGCTTTCCTTATCAGCTCTTTTTTTTGAGGATCGGTTAGTTCTACAAAGTCCATTTGCATATTGTTCCACTTCCTTTCATAAGCCGTACTATGCAATGCATATCAGGGTGTATCTTTCAATTGCTATAAATCTTTGTAGAAATTCAGCGTTTCAATCATTTCTTCATCAAGGACAATACCATTTTGAGTATATTTTGCATATCTGTTTTCAAGATCTTTAACCTGTTTAGCCCTCAGGTTTCTAAATTGATTTGCCGCTGCAGAGAAGCTGGGGTGATTGAGCAGCTTTTCTCTTATCTCCAGGGGGAAGGGGCAGTATTTGAAAAGAATGTCTCTTGTGAGCTTGTTAAGCCGTGTGTTTCCATTAGACTCATACTTTAACCAGGTTATATAATCCGAAGCAAAAATTTGTCTTGAAATATTCCTGTACTTCTTTATCTGCTGCTTTAATTTCTCTTTACTTTCTTCAGAAATATCCTTGTTTTTCTTATAAAACTGCAGGTAATCCATATATTCTGATGTTAAGGATTTTATGCTGATATCATTCCAAGACACACCCATCATGGTTTTACACAATTCCCAACGGAATTCTCCTATTAATCTTAGAAGCATGTCATCTACATTTCCATCAGTGAAAATAGGTATTATGAAACGGCCTGGAGTATTTCTAACTCTACCGCTTATTTCCTGCCACATTGTTGAATTAGCTCCGTAAGCAGGCATCAAAATTATATCGGGCCTGACGGATTGCATAATAAATTCTTTTTCTATTCCTTTTTTCATATTGAAATATGAAAGCTCACGATGAAATGCCGAAAAGTCAATATCAAGAACCTTCCGGATGGCAGCATTTACTTTTTCGGAAGTCACCAAAGCCTTATCCAGATCCCTTATTATAATTTCATCATAAAGTATCGGGAAGTAAGTGCTTACATTCCTATTGCACAGCCTGTGGTTTTGCTTGAACATATTGTTTATTTCAAAGCTCAGACGTCTATCTACATTATTTTCATACACCGCTTTATCTGAATCTTTAACTTCCCCTTGCTTTTTTAATTCTCGGAACACGTCAAAATAGTCCATTGCAAAATCATTGACGGAAGGATTTCTCTTTTTGCTATATATCAATTGAAGCCAGTTTTTCATACTGAATACCGTGGTTTGTTCTTTGCCGTCTTCTTCGCTGATTTTATAAAGCGTCCATAGGCTCTTGGAGCTTAACAGCTTTTCATCCATATAAGCATAGGTCAGAAACATATGGAATAGTTTATCTTGGTTTTTTTCGATAGTAACCCTCTTAAGCACAGCTTCATATACTTCGAAAAAAACTGAGGTCAGATCCTTTCTTAAGCTTTTTACCTGCTCGTTATCTGACAGCTTATCCTTGAGTTCACGAAATGCTTTTAAAGAGTACATAAACAAGTCATAACGCTCTTTTGGAATGCTGGAATACTCCAGTATTTTCTCCGCACTGTTTTTAAGCTCCTCAGGTATACCTTCGTTAACAGCACAAGACTCAGATAATAACGAAGTATTTGTAACCTCATGTTTTAATTCGGTTACTGAATGCTCTACCTTATGTTCCAATGCTTCAGTATTAATTGCAAGCACATGGTTATAATCACTCTTAAATATTTCTTCTACGTTCTTTATTATACTTACTATATAATTCTGTACTTCAATCATATCCAGCGGGTCATGTATACTCTTTTCCAACTGGGCTCCTGCCTTAAGATATTCCCCCAAAATGCTCATTTGATTTTCAGAATATAACAATTCTACATATTCTTCAGCGATGTTGAAGGCTTCTTTGAGTTTGCACAAGATACTTTCTAAAAGGAGTGAACTATCAGTACAATTATATTGTGAAATAATAAAGCTTTCATTTAAGAACTGCTTTTTTAAATCGGGATTAAGGCTCCGCATATATTTATAGTAGTTCACTTTTATAGTGTCAATTTCTCCACATGGAGAATAATTATATTCAAAATGACTGCATCCAAGAAATTCAGCATCAAAAGAATAAGGCAAAAGCTTTTTTTCTTCTTTCATTTCCTGAAGCTTAAGCATACTGTCTTTAAATGCTGAATGAACAGGTTCGTATGCAAAGCCATGCTTGTCCTTGAGAATCCAAAAGAAAAGGCATAGATTGTCTGCTGTTATACTAAGAAATTTAACAAGCTGTTCCAGCTTTTTTAATGACCCATAGGAATATTCTATAAAGTCGGAGATAGAATTCATAATATAGGTTGAGTAGTCATTCTTTTGCCTGAACAATTCTTCTATTTCATTAATATTGTCTGCAAAATAGGAAAAAATTATTGAATCCTCTGAAGTACGATAGCTGAAAGAATGCTTATTTGACAGGAACAAGTCATTGGCTCCAATGAATATGTTTTGGTCGATGCTGAAAAGCTTATAGCTTTTAGCTATTAGTTGATTCCCATCTATGTTTTGCAGGTCATCAAGAGGAGAAATATATACATCTACCTTGCCCTTTGCAAGTATATTTACAGAATTAGCACTTTGACCCTCTAAGAAAACGGGATTGCCTGCTTTAATTGTACAGCTGCCATTTGAATCGGATACATTGCTCACATCAAGCCACCACCTAAAACTGAAAATATTAATCATAAATATCATACCATAATTATCCACTTAAGCAAGCATAATATGAAGACTACTAAGGAGTTATTAAGAAAAACAGTAAAGCAGGACCCTGCTTTTTATGCAAAGTCCTGTTCTAAAATTCTCCCTGGCTTCTTGCCAATTCTACTTCTCGGAAAGAACCAGCTTCTGTCCAATCATAATCATATCAGGATTCTTGATTGTATTCTCGTTAAGCTTATAAATCTCTATGTAACGTGTACCGTCTTCAAGCTGCTTCCTGGCTATGCTCCATAAGCAATCACCCTTAACAACAATATAAGTTGACGCGTTATAGATATTGTTTGTCTCGCCAGTTTTGTCCTCTCCTGAAGCTGCGGGTTTCGCAGAAAGATTAGTCTTTAATGTCTCAATCTGTTCAGCTTTCATACCACCTGAAAGGAGACAGTTCTTTGTACCTGCTACAAGATAAGTCTTAATATTCTCAGTTGAATCAGCAAGATTAACAACCATATTTACCTTAGCTTCCTTGGAAGCTGTTTATCCTGTTTTATCCGTAACGTAAAGGCGATGGCAATATCGAGGGGTAGGTGGAGGAAACTGATTGGAAGAGGGAATCCCTACAGGAAGTACTTGATATAGATTATGATAAATCATGTATTTAGCTCCAGCTTGTGATATTTGATCTTTCTTAGCATTGTTGCATTGCTGATCCCAAGTTGGGCAGCCGCTTTTCGTATGCTGGTATTTGAACTTAGAGCCTTGATTATAATATCCTTCTCGACTGAATTAAGAATGTTTGGAAGTGATTGACAAGGTTTTTCCATGTCGTAATTTCCATACTCCGGTAAATAATGTGAAAAGCTTCTTAAATAGTCAGGCAGGGAATCGGTTTTAATTTCATCTTGGTCTGAGCTAATATAAGCAGCTTCAACAATATTTCTGAGTTCACGGACATTACCATAGAAATTGTGGTTTTTAATGATAGATAAAGAGTTTTTATCGAACTTTTTTTTGCATTTATAATCTATAGAAAGCTGTTGCAGGAAGTATTCCAATAATGGTAAAATGTCATCTCTTCTTTCACGTAAAGGTGGAATTTTTATTGTAAGCAGATTTAGCCTGTAGAACAGATCCATTCTAAAACTTCCTTTATTGACAGCATCCCACAGGTTCTTATTTGTGCTGGCAATAATCCGCACATCAATTGCCTTGGACCAACTCCCGCCAATACGCCTGATCTCCCGTTCCTGCAATACTCTTAGCAGCTTAACCTGCAGTGTATGCGAGAGTTCGCCGATTTCATCCAGAAGCAAAGAACCTTTATGAGCAGATTCAAACAGTCCGGGGCTGCCCTCCCGGTTTGCACCTGTAAAAGCTCCTCTCTCATAGCCGAAAAGTTCAGATTCAAGAAGGGATTCGGGAATTGCGCCGCAGTTTATTTTTATAAATGGCATGTTTGCACGAGGGCTGCTCTTATGAATAAGATTTGCTATTACTTCTTTGCCTACCCCGGTTTCGCCGCAAATCAGTACAGTTGTTGGATAAGATGCAACTTTTTTTGCGTGGTCATATATCTCTTTCATGACTTTGCTATTGAATATTACATTCTGATCCATAATTGCACTTCCTTTGGTTTAATATCTGATAAACTGCTTGTCTAACGATATATAAATATTAGGATTTTGATTATATACAAATGCAAAAATATCATCACAATATTATCCATGGATTAGATTAACTCTAAATACTCGGATAATTCCCAATCGCTTATATGCTTCATATAACGTTCCCATTCACCTTCTCTTAATATGATATATTGACGGACAAAATCCTCTCCCAGAATATTAGCAAAATAAGTATCATTTTTAAGCTCGCTAATCGCATTTATTAAAGTGTTCGGCAGCATGTTTTCGATATCCTTATACGTATCTGTTCCTGTACATGGGGCAGGAGGCTGCAGTTTGTTTTTTATACCCTCAAGGCCTGCGGCCAATAGCGCTGCCAAAGTGATATAAGGATTTGTATCAGCTCCCGGCAATCTATTTTCTATGCGTGTATTTTCATTCCGGCAGAAGGGTATTCTTATCATTGCACCCCGGTGTTCATAACCCCAGGTTTTGGTTGTGGGTGCAAAAGCGTAAGGAGTAAGGCGTTTATAACTGTTTACTGTAGGATTGATCAAAGCACAGAGAGCATTTGCATGCTTAATCTGTCCTGCGATAAAACTATGACACATGCTTGAAAGACCGTCGGAGCTTTTTTCGTCCCGAAGCAGATTTCTGTCATCCTTATCATAAAGTGAAATGTGAATATGAGCTCCATTTCCGCAGCGATCGGCTGCAGGTTTTGCCATGAAAGAGGCCAACATGCCCTTTTGTTCTATTATTTCCTTTATGCTTGTCCTATAGTAAAAGGCCATGTCTGCAATTTCAATACCCCAAAAAGGAGAATTTGTTACTTCAAACTGACCGGAAGCATATTCTGTATTAGCAACCTCCGGGCCTGCTCCCATGGCTGACAGGTTTAACATGACATCCTTGATAATATTCTCCACACCATGCTGTTTTATCTCGGAGTAACACTGTTTGCCATCCCATATGGGCTCCAGTACACCATCACTATTCCGCCTGCAGACATAAAATTCATATTCAAAGGCGCCTCTTACCTTAATTCCTTCCTGTTCATACAGTTCCAATACTTTTTTTAAAACATATCGTGGTGCAAAAGCTATGGGGTTTAAGGATGAATCATATACATCGGCTATTACCCTGGCAGTACCATTTGAATAGGGAACAACACCGAATGTATGTATATCCGGTTTGATTATCCAGCTTGGAAAACCACCTTTATAGCCATCACCGATTTTTTCATTTATTTCTGCTGCCGTATCAAAAGAAAATACAACAGAAGTCAGACTAATACCATTCTCCATAGCTTGATCTAGAAAGTGTTGTACTGATACGTATCTGGAACGGTTTGTATTTGAATTATCATTCATGCAGATTCTCACAGTATGTACTTTATTCTCTTGAATAAGCTGTGTAATATGATCCTTCCACCTTTGTATATCCATTTTACTCCTTTCATGCCGGATATGGTCCGGAATATATAAATATTTGATAGAAAGTTTTAGTACAACTTCCTTTTGTTTATAATCCATAGAATATTTATGCAAGAAGTATTCCAATGATTGTAAAATCCATCTCTTCTTTCACGTAAAAGTAAACTATTACTGCAAACAGGCTCAGCTTGTACAATAAATCATTTCTGAAGCTTCTTTAACCTCCTTAATTATACCATTAATTAGTATAACTTTTGTAAAAGAATGTAATTATCTTCAATAATCATATATCTTTTCCATGACTTTGCTATTAAATATTGCATTTTGGTTCATAAATGAACTGCCTTTGGTTCATAAACGGATAGGCTGTATGTCTATTGATACAAGTACATTATTCGGATAATAAATTTATAAAAATGTAAGTTTCGGACCAGTTATATAGATACAGTAAATCCGCAAATAGGGTAGACCTCTTAAAGATCCAGGAATTACAACAAATATCCAGGGGAATGTGCAAGTTAAATTTTGGCATAAATATTGCTCATAAGTGTAGCAACCCCCAAAATCCACAATAGAACAGGAGGTGTATAGAGAAATACATGGTTGTGAAACAAACTAAAAATTATAAGTAAAATGGAGGGAAACTTAATGAGCGGTGAACATAATATTGTATATCCTTATATTCCTAATTCAGTGCCTGAAATTAAAAAAGCAATGCTGGATGAATTAGGTATGGAAAGTGTAGAAAACATTTATAAGGAAATCCCTGATCGTCTAAGATTTAAGGGCGAAATGAATATTCCTGCACCTATCCTTTCTGAAGCCAGGCTTCAAAGGCATGTAGAAAAAATCTTATCAAAAAATAAAAATTGCAAAGAGAATATCAGTTTCCTGGGCGGAGGAACATGGAATCATTATGTACCCGCTGTGTGTGATACTATCGGCGGCAGAGACGAAATCCTTACTTCATATGTAGGAGAAGCTTTTTCCGATCATGGTAAATTCCAAATACTATTTGAAAGTGAGAGTATGCTCGGAGACTTAACAGGATTTGATGTATGCAACACTCCTACGTATGATTGGGCTAATGCCATAGCTATTACATCAAGAATGGCTGCAAGAACCACAGGCAGAAAAGAAATACTGGTTTCTGAAGCAACAGGCCCTCAAAGGAAACTAATTAATAAAAACTACTGCAAACCAGACATTACAGTTGTAGAGATTAAATTTGATTTTAATAATATGCGTTTGGATCTGGATGATTTACGCAGCAAGATTTCTGAAAAGACTGCATGTGTTTATTTTGAGAATCCTTCTTATCTGGGCTTCATAGAAACTCAAGGGGAAGAAATAGTTAAAATAGCTCATGAAAAAGGTGCCTTGGTTGCTATAGGAGTTGATCCAACTTCATTAGGAGTATTAGAGGCTCCTGGTGATTATGGTGCCGATTATGCTGTTGGAGAGCTTCAACCATTAGGTATTCATATGTCCTATGGTGGCGGGTTAGGTGGGTTCATTGCCTGCAGGGATGAAGAGAAATTTGTAGCTGAATATCCATCATTACTCTTTGGAGTATTACCTACTATTAAAGAAGGCGAATATGGATTTGGCCAAGTTGCTTTTGAAAGAACTTCTTATGGCTCCAGAGAAAAAGGAAAGGATTTTATAGGTACTTGTGCTGCTTTGCATGGCATGATTGCCGCTGTATATTTAGCATTAACGGGTCCTCAAGGAATGATAGACCTTGGGAAAGGCATCATGCAGAGAGTAGCTTATGCTAAAGCTGAATTGACAAAGCTTGATGGCATCAGAGTTTATGAAGGCTATAATTTCAAGGAATTTGTGGTCAACTTTGACAGCTCTGGAAAATCAGTTAAAGAGGTAAACAAAGTGCTGCTTAAAAGGAATATTTTTGGTGGTTTAGATTTGACTAAAGACTTTCCGACTTTAGGGGAAAGTGCACTATATGCAATAACTGAAATGATATCCAAAGAAGATATTGATGCTTTAGTAAAAGCTCTGAAAGAGATTTGATAGCATTATGGCTATGAAAAATTAAAAAATGGAGGGATAAGCATAGATGAGTAAAGCATATTTAAGAAAAAATTTCCATGAAGCCCGTTGGGATGAACCTATGATTTATGAGCTTTCAACTCCAGGCACCAGAGGAATATTGATTCCGGAGGTTGAAGATGAAATTGTTGCAGCAGTTGGTGATGTTGCAGCTTCTTTACCCAAGAATGTCAGAAGGAAAGCACCTCTTTTATTGCCCGAAGTTGACCAGAAACATGTTTTAGCACACTATATTCATTTGACTCAGGAAACAATGGGTTCAAATATCAGTAATGACCTTAGTGAAGGGACCTGCACAATGAAATATAACCCCAGATTAAGCGAAGCGATGGCGCTTAATAATAACTTTGCAGAACTACATCCGGAACAGGATGTAGAAACTGTACAGGGTATACTGGAGATATTTTATAAATTTGAGCATATCATGAAAGAAATTTCCGGGATGGACAAATTCAGCTTCCAACCGGGTGGTGGTAATCATGCAGTCTATTGCGCCGCTTCAGTTATGAGAGCATATCATGCATCCAGAAAGGATTCCAAGAGAGATACCATTATTACAACAATATTCTCTCACCCTTGCGATGCAGCTGCTCCATGCACTGCCGGATATAATGTAATTACCATATATCCGGATGAAAGAGGAGTACCGGATATAGAGGCTTTTAAAAAAGCAGTTGAAGAAACCGGCGATCATTTAGCGGGTATTTTCATGACTAACCCGGAAGATATAGGCATCTATAATCCCAATATAGATAGATTTGCCGATTTAGTTCATTCAGTGGGTGGGCTTTGCTACTACGATCAAGCTAATGCCAATGCATTTTTAGGTGTTGTCAGAGCAAGAGAGGCTGGCTTTGATATGTGTCATTTTAATGTACATAAGACCTTTGGCACTCCCCATGGTGGAGAAGGTCCGGCAAATGGAGCCTTTGGCTGTCGGGAGTTTTTAACTAAATTCATGCCCAAGCCTACAGTGGAGTTTGACGGTGAAAAATACTATCTGGACTTTGACAGACCTGAAAGCTTTGGCAAAGTCAGAGAGTATATTGGTACTGCCGGGGTTATTTTAAGAGCGTATAGCTGGGTTATGATGCATGGGGCAGAAGGCATAAAAGAATGTGCGGAAATTTCTGTCCTGAATAATAACTACCTTGAAAAATTGCTTTTATCCATCAAAGGTTGTGGAGAAGCATTCCTGGGTAATGGTATTACCAGGCAAGAGCAGTGCAGATACTCTTGGGAAGAGCTTTATAAAGATACAGGTGTAGGTACTGATAATATCAATAAGAGAATAAACGACTATGGCATTCCTTGGTACTGGGCTTCCCACCATCCATGGGTCATACCTCAGCCTATGACTCTTGAGCCTTGCGAAACCTATAGCAAATGTGATTTAGAGGAATATTATGAAACTCTTAAACAAGTAGCTGACGAAGCATATACAAATCCGGAAATAGTTTTGAGTGCTCCTCATAACAGTGCGGCTCATGATTTAGCAAATTCAGCAGATCTTGATGATCCAACCAAATGGGCTATAACCTGGAGGGCGTTCCTAAAAAAACATGGAGACAAATACGTAAAAGTTAAATAGTAAATACCTTAATATAGTGCCCCGCAAACCCTGGAAGGAATATACTTGACGGGGCACTATATAGACCCGTTAGCTGACCTGGTTAAATGCTTATGTTAACATTTTAGAATACTAAGAAAAAGGATGTGAAATTTTGGCTAAGAAAATCGGAATTATTATTAATCCGGTAGCTGGAATGGGAGGTAGAGTTGGTTTAAAAGGATCCGATGGAGAAGAAATATTAGCCAAAGCTTTAGAATTAGGAGCAAAACCAGAATGTCCCAATAAGGCCATAATTGCTATAAGTCAACTTAAGGAATTTAAGGAGGAAAGCTTAGAGATTTATACTTGCCCAAATGAAATGGGAGAGGATGAAGTCAAGGCAAGTGGACTGGAGCCCATTGTCATCGGGCAGATTCATTCAGGGCATACAAAACCGGAAGATACTATGAGAGCTGCCGGAGATATGTATGATATAGGTGTAGACTTGATACTTTTTGCCGGCGGAGATGGTACGGCCAGAAACATATTAGATGCAGTTGGAGATAAATTAGCTGTCTTAGGTGTGCCGGGAGGCTGCAAAATACATTCAGCCGTATATGCAATAAATCCAAAGGCTGCGGGAAGGTTAGTGCTGGAATACTTGCAAGGAAAAGTCAAAGACCTGAAAGAATCTGAAGTGATGGATATTGATGAAGATGCTTTTAGGGAAGGGGTTCTTAGAGCAAAATTATACGGTTATATGAAGGTTCCTAATGAGAAAAGAATGGTTCAGAATCTGAAAAGTGGGAGAAGTTACGGAGAAGAAGCTGCTTTGGATTTAGTAGCGAGGTATGTATCTTCTATTTTAGAAAAAGATGTACTTTATGTTATGGGCACAGGGTCAACAGTAAGAGGAGTCATGGATAAACTGGGGCTTAAAAACACTCTGTTGGGGGTAGACTTAGTTTACAATAATCAAGTAATAGCAAAGGATGTAAATGAAAGCACCATACTGATGTATCTGGAAAAATATAATAAAGCAAGGATAATTGTTACAGTAATTGGCGGTCAAGGATATTTATTTGGCAGGGGCAATCAGCAGCTAAGCCCAAGAGTTATTAGAAAAGTAGGCCTTGATAAAATCATTATAATAGCAACTAAAATCAAGATGTTTTCCCTGTTTGGCCAGCCTTTGTTAGTTGACACCGGAGATGAAAAACTGAATGAAGAGCTTAGCGGATATGCAAGAGTTATTGTTGGCTATGGTGAGTCTGTTATGTTTAAAGTAGAGGCTTAAAATTACTAAGTTACCAGGAGTATAAAAAAGGGGGGGCTGAAAGAAACGGCTTATGGATATGGGTAGTCAACCGGGTTGAACACTATTGAGTAAGTTTACAAAGAAAAAATAAAAGGGGGTACTGAAATGACAGAACCTACAATCAATAAAAACCAAAATAAACTTGGTACTGATAGAATGGCTGGATCAGGAACTCTTAAACGATCTTTGAATTTGCTGTATGTATACGCTATTGCTACCGGCGCAATACTGACCTTCATCGGTTACTGGGATGGAAACTTTCTTACACTGGCAGGTCCGGCAACATTTCTTGGATTTGCGATAATGACATTGATGGTTTTACCTATTGCATTTATTTATGCGGAATTATCTACAATGCTTCCTTCAGTCGGAGCAGAATTGGTTTACGGAACTGTTGGGCTGAATAAACATATGGGTTTTTGGGCTTCATGGATGATCCTTGCAGCTTGGATGGCAGTTCCACCGGCTGCTATCATGGGCATTGTCTCATGGATAGACCGTGTCATGCATTTAGGCCTATCGATTGAGAAAATAGCAGTTATAGGCGGTGTAGTGCTTGTGCTTTATACTTGGATAAGTCTTCGGGATATCCAGCTGGCAGGTCAGATCCAAACAGGCATGCTGGTTTTTGGTATACTTGGCTGTACTATTACAGCTATACTCTTTTTGATATCTGGAAACTGGAGTTGGGAAAACTTTCAGCCATTTTTCCGTTCAGCCTTAAATGGCGGCGGTGAAACAGGAAATGGCGGCATGTGGGGATGGGTCATGGGAACTGCAGTGCTTATAGGCCCATTTTTCGGATTTGAAACGGTACCTCAAATGGTGGAAGAAGGAAACTTTCCCATTAAGGATCAGGGTAAAGCTATATTGGGTTCTGTAGTCACCTGTGGTGCTTTGTACGTATTATTCTTCTTTGCACTTGCAGGAATGGGGGATTGGGAATTCCTTACCGGCAATGGCACCTACGCACCCTTTGCTGCGCTTAATGTAATGGACAAATTGGGTTGGCCTGTAGCTTATGCTATATATTTCGGCATAGCAGGTATCCTTTGCACGATTGGTACCTGCATCCTGGGCTTCTGGCTTTCAACAGTACGCCTGCTGTATGCAATGGGCAGGCAGAACTTTTTGCCAAAGGTGTTCGCTAAGTGTAATAAGTATCACCAGCCAATTGCTCCGAATGTTTTCTTGTTGGTTATCAGCCTGGCATCCTTGATCCTGATGAATACTACATCATTTCTAAACGACTTCTATATGCTGATGGCTTTTTCCTGTGCTACTGCATATTTTATTGTTTGCATCGCAGCAATAAATCTTGCAAGAAAGCATCCGGAATGGGAGAGGCCTTTTAAGCTTAAGGGCGGCCAGACGTTTAGAATCTTGGCTCTTATTGATGCTTTACTGATAGCATGGTTATGTACACTGGGGCAGAACATTAAATCCTGGAAAGCATTAAGTGTATACTTGATTTCCGGGGCTGTCTTATGGGTTTGGATGCTGCTCTTTAAGTGGACTAAGGAGAAGGTATGGATGCGTACTCCGGAGGGTGAAAAAGATTTTTAGAATTCTGGAAGGCAGAAACTATTGCTAACCTTAAAACTGGGAGGGTTAATAATGGACCGATTGAAAGGAAAGGTAGCTTTGATAGCTGGTGCTGCAATGGGTATTGGTGAAGCAGACGCAAAACTGTTTGCTAAAGAAGGTGCTAAGGTTGTAGTTGCAGATATCAACGAAAACGAAGGAAAAAGGGTTGTAAATGAAATAATTGCAGATGGTGGAGAAGCAATATTTGTTAAGCTCGATGTAGCCAAAGAAGAAGATTGGAAGAATGCAACTGCGGAAGCTCTTAAAGAATATGGGAAATTGAATGTCCAAGTCAATAATGCTGGAATTTCCTTAGGGAAGAATATTGAACAAACGACCCTGGAAGACTGGAACTGGTTGATGAACATAAATGCAACCGGTGTATTTCTTGGTACGAAATATGGAATTCTTGCAATGAAAGATAATAAGGAAAGGTGTTCCATTGTCAATAGGTCATCTATTGACGGACAAATTGCGGAAGCTGGTTTATTCGCATATTGTGCTTCTAAAGGGGCTGTAACAATTCTTACAAAATCAGCAGCTCTTCATTGTGGCGAAAAGGGATACAGTATTCGGGTCAATTCAGTGCACCCGGGATATGTTCACACTGCACTAACTGAAAAAGAAGCTGCAGACTCAGGGTTAAGCCCTGCTGAGTATTTTGCCAAGGTAGGCAAAATGCATCCTATAGGATATATTGGCAAGCCGATAGATATTGCATACGCAGACCTATATTTGGTTTCCGATGAATCGATTTTTGTTACCGGGTCAGAATTGACTATTGATGGCGGATGGACAGCTCAGTAATATTTAAATTTACATATAAAGCACTGCATTCGCTTATTGAATGCAGTGCTTTCTGTCTGAATTTCTCCATTTACTATCATTTCAAAAAAATACAAAAAAATCCCTCAAAATACATCTTGAAAAAATATATTGAATTTTCTTCTAATTTAGATTATAATGATAACAAAATTTTCATAAGTATATAGGTTGCACTAAAGAAGGTTCAAAGAAGAATTATGCAACCTATGAAATCAAGGAATATGATTTTGCAATATTTGAATTTCAATGTAGAATAGTATAATAAGAGGGGTCAGAAAAGGGTCAGCACTACTTTAAGCAGTATGCTTTCCCAACAAACGGTCACATTACTTGCCCTAGGGGAATACCACCCTTGAAGTGCAAGCTAAAATCTGATTGGTTGCCCTTTATAGCATGTTTATTGCTATATATGGGATTAACTAATCAGATTTTAAATTTTGCGGGCAGTTATTAGTAAAGGAGGATAAAAATGTTTCAGGAGAGAATCAGGTGTAAAAAACTACTTGACAGGGTAATGTCGGCAGAACAGGCTGCAGAACTTGTTAAAGATGGAATGAATGTCGGAACCAGCGGCTTTACCCCAGCAGGGTATCCCAAAGCGGTACCACTGGCATTAGCACGCAAAGTTCAGGAAACAGGTGAGAAAATTAAGATCAATCTGTTGACTGGAGCTTCCGTAGGTGTGGAGTTAGATGATGCTTTAGTAAAAGCGGGAGTGATTAATAAAAGGCTTCCCTATCAGACTTGCGACTCCATGAGAAATGCGCTTAATACATCGGGAGAGGTTGAATATCAGGACATTCATTTAAGCCATGTGGCTCAGCAGGTAAGGTATGGTTTTTACGGGGATCTGGACCTTGCTATTGTGGAAGCTTGTGCCATTACTGAAGAAGGCTGCATCGTTCCAACTACTTCTTTGGGGAATAGTCCAACCTTTGTGAAAGCTGCGAAGAAAGTAATTATAGAAATTAATACCAGCCAACCTCTGGCTTTAGAAGGTATGCACGATGTTTATATCCCGGAAGATCCGCCTAACCGCGGTCCGATTCCTTTGATTAAGACTGAACAGAGGATAGGCACTACGTATATTGAATGTGACATGGATAAAATTGCTGCAATAGTTGTTACGGATATACCTGACAATGTAAAAGGCTTGGGTGGTATTGATGATATATCGAAAGCAATGGCCCGGAACCTGATTTCATTTATAGATAAGGAAGTAAAAGCTAAAAGAATGCCTAAGAGTCTTCTGCCATTGCAATCGGGTGTGGGAAGTATTGCAAATGCGGTGTTGGCTGGGCTTGTTGAATCTGAGTACAGAGATCTCACATTTTATTCTGAAGTTATTCAGGATTCAGCTTTGGATTGCATTGATGCTGGAATATTCAGTATTTGTTCGGGATCGTCCCTTACACTATCTGATACCGGTATGAAAAAGTTTTTTACTAATATTGAGAAATACAAAAAACACATTATTCTCCGACCTCAGGAAATAAGCAACAATCCGGAGCTTATCCGAAGATTGGGTATCATCAGTATGAATACGGCGATTGAAGCTGATATTTACGGTCATGTGAATTCTACACATATAATGGGAACACGCATGATGAATGGAATAGGAGGAGCGGGAGACTTTACGCGAAATGCTTATTTGTCCATATTTCTAACAGCGTCTACAGCAAAAGATGGAAATATTTCTAGTATAGTACCTATGTGTTCACATATTGATCATACGGAACATGACGTCAATGTGATCATAACTGAACAAGGAACGGCTGATCTCAGAAATAAGTCTCCAAGGGAAAGGGCTATGGAAATTATTAACAAGTGTGCTCATCCGGACTATGTTCCATTGCTCAAGGATTATTATGAGAGTACCCTTGATTCCCTGGGAAAAGGAAAGTGCCATACACCTCACATTATGGGTGAGGCTCATTCATTCCACAAGCGCTTTATAGAGACAGGTACGATGAAAGAAAAAGTGTAACAAAAAGAAGAGGGTGCATAAGGTGTTTGAACTTACATATCAACATATGATCGGCATTGTTTTTACACTGTTATTAATTACCTTGGCCGGTGTTTATTCAGGGAGAAAGGTTAAAACCTCCGCGGACTTTTCTGTAGGAGGCAAACAAGCTGGCACAGGAATTATTGCAGGAACTATTATGGGCACATTGGTTGGTGGAGCTGCTACAATAGGTACTGCCCAACTTGCATTCATGTACGGTTTTTCAGCATGGTGGTTTACATTAGGAGCCGGTGTGGGATGTTTGATTCTTGGGTTATTCTTTTGTGGCCCTTTGTATAGAAGCAATAAGGAAACTGTACCCCAGATACTAGCGGAGGAATTTGGGGATTTGGCAAGCCCTATTTCAAGTGTATTTGTATCCTTGGGAACTTTTTTGAATATCATTGCACAAATACTTGCGGGAGTGGCTCTATTAACCTCAATATTTGAAATAAACGCTATTACTGCCGGTATTATATCTATTATGTTGATGGCGTTCTATGTAATTTTTGGTGGAGTATGGGGTGCAGGTATAGTTGGAGTGGTCAAACTGATTCTCTTATATATATCTGTAATTGCGGGAGGAATTATAGCTATAACCAGTGGGGGGGGCATAGGACAATTCATAAGCACCTTTCCCACATATCCATATTTCAGCTTGTTTGGCAGAGGTATTTGGATAGATGGAGCATCTGGTCTTTCTTTGATTTTTGGGGTTCTATCCACCCAAACCTATATACAGGCAGTATTGTCGGCAAAAACTTTGAGAGAGGCTAAAAAGGGTTCATTGATAAGTGCCTTCTTAATACCACCCATAGGCATAGCGGGGATATTTATTGGGTTGTTCATGAAGATGAATCACCCGGATATTAATCCTGCATCAGCCTTTCCTCAATTTGTTTTGAACTATATGAACCCCTGGTTAGGCGGCGTGGTACTGGCGACCCTGTTAGTTGCCGTGGTGGGAACAGGAGCAGGTTTGTCGCTCGGTATAAGTACAATATTAACAAAAGATATATATAAAAATCATATAAATAAAAATGTTGATGATTATAATCTTCTCAGGATTTCCAGATGGATCATAGTGATATCACTGGCGCTGGGACTTTTATTCATAACAGGAAATGTAAAATCCCTGATTCTTAAATGGAGCTTCATGTCAATGGGCTTAAGGGGAGCTACTGTATTTGCACCTCTTTGCGCCGCGTTGTTTTTCAAAGCCAGGATAAAAAGCAATTATGTTGTAGCTTCCATGGTCATCAGCCCTTTATTGGTAATGGCAGGCAAGTTTTTTCTGCCCCAGAGCTTTGACCCTTTGTTTCCCGGTATCGCCATAAGTTTTCTATTAATCATTTTAGGCGCATTGGCTCAAAATCGCACTGGTTAGTTAATCACAGTATATATTCAGCAATGAAGAAGAGAATCCTTTTTGTTTTTAAGGATTCTCTAATATTATATATCTGGCATCTAAAAATCCACATTTTTATGAAATATGCCTTCGCAGATGTCTTGCTTCTGTTTTTGCTCCAAAGCAAATTTATCACAGAGCTCCTTTGTGTATTCAGAGTTAACTTTTTGCCTATGGGATTTACTTAATAAATACTTTAGAATACGCATAAAATAGCACCTCCTTTCGTACCGGTACCCCCTATAGGCATATCATATAACACTTCTCATAAAATGTATATATAAATATAATATTAACATACCTAGTGCTTATTAACACAACAAATTTCTTGTCTTTCATAGTGTTAATAATGCACTTCCTTAATTTGTGCCTCGCATATCCTAGAAGAAAATTACTTTAAGAAGCACTTGTTAAAATCAAGCAGAGCGTAAATCACGCGTTAGCAGTTTCTATTTGTAGTCTTTAGGGTTTATGACTAAAACCATTGGATATACTATTTTAATGATACAAAAATGTAAGGTGGAGATAAGATGGATGATTATTTTGATAATTTAGATGTTGTTGAAAAGAATCTTAAATACCTGGTAGAAAATCATAGGGAAATCTATGATGCGTATGAGCATTTTGGAAAATTGGTACATGAAAAAGGCGGCCCCATAGATGAAAAAAGTCGCTGGCTTATTAAAGTAGCTCTGTCTGCAAGCTGCCAATATGAATATGCCTTAAGAACGCATATTATAAAAGCTTTAAAAAGCGGCTGTACAAAGGAAGAAATAGAACATGCAATACTCCTTGTGGCACCAACATGTGGGTTTCCTAAGATGATGGAAGGTTTACTTATACTAAGGCATATTCTAAAAGAAAAAGAATGACTATTTATTAAGTCACTGATGCCGTAATATATTCCGTGAGAAAAATTTCTCATATTTCATGATATTTGTTGAATATTTATTAGCGTAGGGATATAATGGTAATAAAACAAAATTGAGGAGGCAATATGAAAAGATTTATAAGTACAGGCAAAGCACCTGCGGCAGTTGGACCCTATTCGCAAGCAGTAGAAGTAAACGGCACTCTTTATGTATCGGGACAAATCCCATTTGTTCCCGAGACTATGACTTTGGTTGATGAATGTATTAAAAGTCAAACGAATCAATCGCTGTTGAATATTAAAGCTATAGTTGAAGAAGCAGGATATGAGGTTTCGGACATCGTAAAATGCACCGTATTTTTAAAGGATATGAATGATTTCGCATCAATGAATGAAGTATATGCTGCATTTTTCGGAGGACATAAGCCTGCCAGATGTGCTGTTGAGGTTTCCCGACTTCCTAAGGATGTCAAAGTAGAGATTGATGCTGTTTGTGTAAAGTAAAAGAATATTTTATCTTATTTTCAAGGGGCTGTTGCAAAATAACAAAATTTCGGATGGGTCAAGACCCATCCCTACAGTATGTTGCGTATTCTCATTATTGATAACGCAGTATGTAGGGAACGGTCTTGACCGTTCCGCATTATGCAACAACCCCCCCATCTTAATCCTCGATGTTCAGTAGATATCCATAGAAAATGTTTGAAAAGGAGGTGGATTTCTGAGTAATATTGAGATTCTAAAGAATTACTTTTCTCTTGCGGATTTTATTGCAGCAGTTATCGGATCCAACTGTGAGGTTATTGTCCACGATTTAAGCGATCTGAACCACTCAATTGTGCATATAGTTAATGGATGTATTACAAACAGGCATGTTGGCGGGTCAATAACAAATTTTGCACTGGAGCTGTTACAGAAAGAGAACTACAGCAGTCAGGAATACATAACAAATTATATTGGAACTGTGAAGGGCAATGAAAAGATTTTAAGATCTTCAACTTATATTATTAAAGACGATGAAGGAGAAATCCTTGGTTTGCTATGTGTAAATATTGATATCACTGATTTATTAAGAATCAGGAATAACATTGATAATATGATCATGATTGATGAATTGAAAAGGAATACTGGAAATCCAAAGAGTAGAGAAAAATTTGATGTGTCGGTGGATGATCTGGTTGAAGAGATTATCAATACAGTAATAATAGAATCCGGCGTTAAATCCGCAGATACTTCAATAGAGCAGAAAAAAGAATTAATTCAAAAAATGGAAGCCAAGGGTGTTTTTAAGTTTAAAGGCACACTAAATACTGTAGCGAAGCTGTTGAATGTTTCTGCACAAACCATTTATCGTTATTTGAAGGAAATTGAAAAACCGGTATAATTGATAAATACTATATAGCTAAAGGAGGGGAGCCGGTGAAGGATAACAAAAAGAAGCATAAGTTCGTCCCTCGGAACTTATGCTTCCCATCAATCTTGCTTGTCATATCAACCTATCCTTACACAATACGTTCCAAATATTTTTTATAAAGTGGGGAACATACTTTCAAGAACAGCTTGGTGTAAGTATTCCATTGCTCTAGGATTTTCTTTGCTTTCATGCTGTTAGTATATTTATAATGACGCTCAATAATGTCTTTTACCAGCTTTATATCCTTTGATGCTGTCAGATTCTCAATGCCTGCCATCTCTTTATTGCATCTGGCCTCGAATCCGCCTTCCTCATCCAGAACATAGGCAACACCGCCGCTCATTCCGGCTCCAAAGTTATTACCTGTCGAACCAAGTATGACAACAATACCTCCTGTCATATATTCGCAGCCATGGTCGCCTACTCCTTCCACCACTGCAGTTGCACCACTATTCCTCACACAAAATCTTTGACCGGCTCTTCCTGAGATATATGCCTCACCGGAGGTTGCACCATACAGTAATGTATTTCCTGCGATAATATTTTCGCTTGAATCATATGCAGCATCAGCAGGTGGTACCAATATAATTTTACCGCCGGATAGCCCTTTGCCCAGATAGTCGTTTGCTTCACCCTCGAGTCTCATAGTCAGTCCCCTGGCCGCAAATGCCCCGAAGCTTTGACCCGCAGATCCCGTAAGGGCTATTTTTATTGTATCCTCCGGTAAGCCGTTATCTCCATAGTGCTGTGCAATTTCTCCGCTTAACATGGTACCGAAGGAACGATCGGTATTTTTGATTTTCAATATATGCTCCACCTTCGCACCTTTTTCCAGTGCTGCTTTCGAATCTGCAATCAGCTTTCTGTCCAATACATTCTCCGTATTATGCTCTTGATTAATCATGCGTTTACCTGCAATGCGGGACGGTAACTCAGGTCTGTACAATATTGGCGACAAATCGCAGCTATTCAGCTTTTCGCCATTCTCTTGCTGTGCATACAACACGTCCACTCTGCCAATCATTTCATCTATAGTGCGGAATCCAAGCTGAGCCATTATCCCGCGGATTTCCTCCGCTACAAAGGTCAGATAATTGATAAGATGCTCCGGTTCTCCGGAGAAATTCTTGCGCAAAGTCTGTTCTTGTGTTGCAATCCCTGCAGGACATTTATTCAAATGACATTTTCTGCACATTCTGCATCCGAGGGCAATAAGTGCTGCAGTAGCAAAACCATATTCTTCGGCTCCCAGCAAAGCTGCAATAACCACATCTCTTCCGGTTTTCATCTTACCGTCTACCTGCAAGGTGATTCTACTTCTTAAATCATTCAAAAGCAATGTCTGCTGGGCTTCAGCAAGCCCCAATTCCCATGGAAGCCCGACATATTTCATGGAACTGATAGGTGCAGCCCCCGTGCCTCCATCATGGCCGCTTATCAAAACAGCATCGGCATGTGCCTTTGCAACACCTGCTGCAACAGTTCCAACTCCGATTTGAGAAACCAGCTTTACAACAATCCTTGCTTTAGGATTTACATTCTTCAAGTCAAAAACCAATTGAGCCAAATCCTCTATAGAATAAATATCATGATGAGGGGGTGGAGAAACCAGGTCTATATCCATGGCAGAATGGCGGACTTTTGCAATGTCAGGAGTCACCTTATATCCCGGCAAATGCCCTCCTTCCCCGGGTTTTGCACCTTGTGCCATCTTTATCTCAATTTCATTGCAGTTAATAAGATAATTCAATGTCACTCCGAATCTTCCTGAGGCTACCTGCTTTACTGCACTTTTTAAATTATCACCGCCAATGCCTGTATTATACCTGCTGGGATTCTCACCGCCTTCTCCACAATTGCTTGCAGCACCGATCCTGTTTGCAGCTGCTGCAATAGTTTCATGAGCCTCGGTGCTTAATGATCCGAAGGACATAGCCGATATTCTGAATCTTTTCAGTATACTCTCAGCAGCCTCGACCTCATCCAGATTTATACTTTGCATCTTCTTGAACCGCAGCAAGCTGCGGATGGTTGTCAGCTTGTTTTTCTGTTCATTCGTCTCATGGGCATATTCATTATAAATGCCTTTGTTGTTTTCTGCGCAGGCTTTTCTTAATTTACGGACTACCTCCGGGTTTAATGAATGATGTTCCCCATTAGGGTTCCAGAATATTTCCCCACCCGGGTTTAATTTGTCGAATCTGTTATATGCACAATTCTGTCTAGAAAGTACTTCTTTTGCAATTCCGTCCAACCCAATGCCGGCTATGACTGCAGGTGTAGCTGTAAAATATTCATCAATCGTTTTCTGGCTTATTCCTACTGCTTCAAATATCTGAGCGCCACTGTAGCTCTGCAGTGTTGAAATGCCCATTCTGGAAATAATCTTTAAAAGTCCTTCGCATATTGAATCAATGTAATTGTCAATAGCTTCTTCAACATTTGCAGTCTTCTTAATATATTTTTTATTTTCAATCATGTCCCAGATTGATGCAAAAGCCATGTACGGATTTATGGCTTTTGCACCAAAGCCTGTCAGAAGTGCCATATGCATAGCATCCCTGGCCTCTCCTGTCTCTACAATCAGGTCAACAGCTGTCCGGAGCTTTTTCCTTACCAGGTGGTGATGAACTGCTCCCAATGCCAGTAAGCTCGGAATCGGCGCACTATACATATCTGTATTCCGGTCGCTCAGAATAAGAATATTGTAGCCAAGCTTAATACTTTCCTCCGCACGTTTGCACAGATAATCCAGTGCTTCCTTTAACCCGTTGCCTTCATAGTCAGCCTGGAATACCATAGGAATAGTAATTGCTCTGAAGTCTTCGGTGCATAAGCTTCTTATGCTCTCCAGTTCGGCGTTTTTTAAAATGGGGTGCTCCAGCTTTATATACTTGTTATCTTTTTCTGTTTCAATCTTATTCAGAAGTTTTCCATGAGTGCCTATGAACTGTATAAGGGACATTACCAGTTCTTCCCTTATGTAATCTATAGGGGGATTCGTAACCTGGGCAAACTTTTGTTTGAAATAGTTGAAAAGCAGCTGGGGGCGCTCAGACAATACCGCAATAGGAGTGTCGATACCCATTGAGCCTATTGGTTCTTTTCCGCTTTCAGCCATATAGGCGATTACTTTTTCCAATTCTTCCTCAGTAAAGCCAAATACCAGCTGATTTATATGAAGGTCTTCACGATTCATTTTCTTCCCGCCATAAGGCTGCTTAATATCCTTTAATGTCAACCGGTTGCGTTTCACCCATTCTCCGAAAGGCTTGCTTTTATAAGCCGAGGCTTTGATTTCATTATCTGAAATTACTCTTCCTTCCCTGGTGTTCACCAATAATATTCTCCCTGGCTGCAGACAACCTTTTTTCAAAATCATATCTGCAGGCACATCTATTACGCCGGCTTCTGAGGCCATTATTACACGGTCATCCTTAGTCAATAGATAACGGGCCGGTCTTAATGCGTTTCGGTCTACCGTCACCCCTATCTTAACACCATCGGTAAAGGCAATAGTTGCGGGACCATCCCAAGGCTCAATTACTCTCGCCATGTACTCATAGAATGAGCTTTTTTCCTTATCCATCCTCAGGTTATTCTGCCATGCTTCAGGGATAAGCAGCATCATTGAGTTCTCCATAGGATGCTCATTAGCTACGAAAAGCTCCAGGGCATTATCCAGGGATGCGGAGTCACTTCCACCCGGTTCAATTATCGGCAGTATCTTTTTAAAATCATCACCGAAGGTCTGTGATTGCATAACCCCTTCCCTGGCATTCATCCAGTTTATATTCCCTCTGATAGTATTGATCTCACCGTTGTGGGCAAGGTAGCGGAAAGGCTGTGCAAGCTTCCATGAGGGGAAAGTATTTGTGCTGTACCTTTCATGTACAAGCACAATAGAAGTTTTCATGCTTTCGTCCGAAAGATCAATGTAAAATTCCTCGAGCTTGTACCCTAATATCTGTCCTTTATATATAACGGTTCTGGAGGAAAAGGAGCATACATAAAAGCTTTCAGTATACGGCTTTTTTGAATCATTTATGATTTTTTGTACACGCTTTCTAATAACCAGAAGCTTTCTTTCAAAAACTTCCTCATCTTGGCCGCCTCTGTCTACGAAAACCTGTGCAACTACAGGTCTGGTTGCCCTGGCAGACTCGCCGCATGCATATTCATTTACCGGAACTTCTCTCCAGCCTAATAGGTTCTGCTGCTCTTCTACAATTATTCTTTCCAGGATTCCTTCACAGAATAAGCGGGCATTGGGTTCTCTTGGAAGAAAAACCATACATACCGCATAATTACCTGGCTTCGGAAGATTTATATTAAATTTCCCAGCTTCTTTCTTAAAAAAGTCGTGGGGTATCTGCAGCAATATACCTGCCCCATCGCCGGTACTGGCATCCGCACCAACAGCGCCTCTGTGCTTCAGGCTCTTCAATATCTGCAGCCCTTGCTTCAATACAGCATGGCTCTTTTCTCCTTTAATATTTGCAATAAAGCCAACCCCACAGCTGTCTTTTTCCATGTCTGGATTGTATAGACCCTGCCGCTCAAAATTCCTATACTTTACCATGTCCTATTCCTTCCTTCTGAATAAATTCTACTGTAATTTGAACCAAGAAAATCCCCTTTGAATGCTCTGATCCGAATGAGTTTACAGAATATTTCGTATAATGATACAGCATTTTGCAAGATTATGCAATACCATTTTTTGATTTCTTATATTATTATTTTTAATATATGACCGGCAATTATTTGCCTGCCTAATAAGTGACTCTGTTAAAGTCAAGATTATAATAAAAACAATATTCTGAAAAATAATGAAGTATAGATCATATAATGTCAAGTGTTATATAAATACCAAACTAAAACTATGAATTTGTGGCGTAATTTTTTATTTTGATCGTATTTGAATGATGTAAGAAAGAGTTAAGACTGTAGTGCTTAACGAATAGAGGAATGCATTATATACAGAAAACAACGATTTATTTGAAAATAAAAAAAATTATTTTTATTGGAAGGAATAATGGCTTAAGTGAAGAATATATATAATACAAAGGGTTAGTTCGTAATAAAAACAAACAAAGCTCATTGGAGAAATATTCTAATAAGAATAAATGGCTTTTTAGTGTTATTTTAGATTTGAGCATTAAGCAGGTGGAGTCAGGAGGGGATTTACTAAATGGAATATGTTAAGGGAGAAAAGGCGGGTAAGAAAGAAAAAGCAGCAGATATGAAATCACATAAGGGCAAGAGGTCATACTCTGTTGAACGTAAGAAACAGACGTGGGCATATATTTTTATTGCCATTCCATTATTGTACTTTATGGTATTCAGGATTTTTCCAACCTTATATTCATTTAACATAAGTATGAGGAAATGGGATCTTCTTTCTCAGAATAAACCATTTGTAGGGTTTGATAATTTTAAAACCTTATTTGGCAATGAAGTTTTTAGGATTGCGATGCTTAATACTTTAGAATATGTTCTGGTCGGTGTACCGATTATCCTGGCTTTGAGTTTGTCTATCGCTTTGTTATTAAACAGTATAACAAGAGGTACAGGTTTGTACAGAATGCTGATATTTATTCCATATGTTACTTCTACTGTTGCCGTATCCTGGGTTTGGAGATGGATGTTCATGAAACAGGGAGGGGTTATCAATTCTATTTTAATATTATTGGGATTTGCCTCTCAGCCGTTTCTGGACAGTACAACCCAATCCCTGTATGTAGTAATGGCAAATATTGTATGGCAAAGTATAGGGTTTTACACCATAATTTTAGTTGCCGGATTAAAGCAGATTCCTGGCAGCTACTATGAAGCAGCTGGTATTGATGGGGCTTCTGCATGGGTAAAATTCAGACGTATTACCATACCACTGCTGAATCCAACCATAGTTTATGTAGCAATTATTTCTACCATTAATACTTTACAAGTCTTTACCCAGGTATATAACATTACCGGCGGAAACACGGGCAATGCAGGCGGACCTTTGAACTCAAGCACAAGTATTGTACTGCATATCTATAATCTGGCTTTTAGAAATTATAATATGGGGCTGGCAAGTGCAGCAACGGTACTGCTATTTATCATTATTTTAATTATTACCATCATCCAGATGAAGGTTTTAACCAAGGAAATAGAGTAGATGAGATAAGGGAGGCGACGTCTTGAACAAGAAAAATATAATTAAAAACATCACTTCCTATGGATTATTGACAGCGATAGGATTAATAATGGTATTTCCCTTTTTATGGATGGTTTCCACATCCTTGAAAACCGGAACAGATATATATAATCTTTCGTTGATTCCGGAGAAGGTGAATTTAAGTAATTACGTGAGAGTATTTACAACTTCCAATTTTGGGAAGTGGTTTTTAAATAGTTTAGTGATTGCAACAATAACAGTAATATCTGTTTTATTTGTTGACTCTCTGGTAGGCTATACTTTTGCAAAACTCAAATTTAAGGGGAAAAAGCCCATTTTTATTATACTGCTTTCTACTCTGATGGTACCAACTGAAATGCTTATTATACCCTGGTTTCTCATGATTAATAAATTCGGCTGGTTTAATTCATATTTATCCCTGTTATTCCCGGGCTTAAGTACAGCCTTTGGAATATTTATGATGAGACAGTTTTTTATGAGTATTCCGGAGGATCTTTTAGATGCGGGCAGAATTGACGGACTTTCAGAATTCGGTGTATTCTGGCATGTAGCTTTACCCTTGGTGAAACCCGCGCTGTCGGCTTTAGGGATATTTACTTTTTTAGGCAATTGGAATGCCTTCTTATGGCCGGTAATCGCAGTTGACAATCCGGAGATGTATACATTGCCCGTAGGCTTATCTTTGTTCTCCGGAGAAATGTATAATCAATGGGATTTGATTATGACAGGAGCTACTATTGCAACAGTACCGGTATTGATAGTATTTTTTATTTTCCAGAAAAAGATTATTGAGGGTATTCACTTGACGGGAGTAAAGGGATAGGAGTTGAAAGCCATGGAATTTGATGATATTAAAATAATAGACAGTCATGCTCACTTTCTGGTTAAAGGAACTCAAATTTCTAAAATCAAGGAAAGCTATATAAAAAGTTTTGGAAAAGAGAAGTGGGATATAGTTCAAAGAAAAAATGCATATCAACAGGATAAGTGGAGAAGGGCTTGGGGGTTTCCAATGCCTGAGCCGATAGAGGACACCATTGAAGAAACAGCAGAAAAGTGGATCCTGGAAATGGAGAACAAACACATTGAGAAGATGGTCTTTGTAACTGCCGGTGACTGGGATACAAGCAATCAAAACATGGAAAGGCTTATATCCTTGTATCCTGATAGAATTATAGGATATGCCTATCACAATCCATTTGACCAGGATGCTGCTGAAAAGCTTGAAAAAGCCATTACGAAGGGTAAGTTAAGCGGATATAAAATTCTGGCACCGGATTTGATGGGAAGTATCGATGACATAGCTTTATACCCGGTGTGGGAGGTGGCTAATACCTATAAGATTCCTGTGCTGATACATTTTGGTATTCTTGGAGGAGCGGGAGGAGTAGCCAAACATGTAAATATTTCGCCAATGATGATACATGATGTTGCCAGGGCCTTTCCGGATATCCCTTTTGTGATTCCCCACCTTGGATGTGGTCAGACTGGAGATTTGCTCCAGCTGGCATGGGTTTGTCCCAATATATATGTGGATACTTCAGGGAGTAATCAGTGGGTACGATGGATGCCCTATCCCTTGACGGTGAAGGATTTACTAAACAAGTTCTATGAAACAATCGGGCCTGAAAGAATTATTTTTGGATCTGACTCATCTTGGTTTCCAAGGGGATTCGTTAAAATGTATTATGCTGATCAGGTAAGGGATTGTATAGAGCTTGGGATGACTGAGTCGGAGATTAAAATAATTTTCCATGACAATATGGCTGCAATATTAGATAAATCGCATAAAGAAATTTGACTGAATGAGGCGGAATAGCAGATGTAATAATGGGTAAGGGATGTGTAAAATGATTAAGGGAACTACAAAACTAATTAAACAAATGAATAAAAGCAATATACTTTCTATTATTTACAATGAAAATAGTACTTCCAGGGCTGAGCTGGCCAAGAAAACAAAAATAAGCAAATCCACAGTTTCTCTAATCGTGGATGAATTGATTCAGGAGGGCCTGGTAGAAGAAACTGAGGTAGGAAATTCTACTATAAGAGGGGGAAGAAAGCCAATACAGCTTGAGTTTAATCCGGTAGCCGGATATATAGTTGGATTGGAAATTGGGAGAAAAAGCAGCTTGTGCATTCTTTCAGATCTAGGTGGAAATGTTCATAAAGAAGAGAAAATAAAGCTAAGTGAAAACAGTGAAGAGAAAATAATGGATGAAATCATAGAAGCGCTTCATGGATTTATAGACCGGTCAGGACAAGGGTGTAATATTATTGGAATGGGAATAGGTATCCCGGGAATTACTGATATAGAAAATGGTATGGTCTGCCATGCACCGGAGCTGCATTGGGAGAAACTGGAGATTGGAAAAATCTTTGAAGATGAATTCAAAATGAAAATATTTATTGATAATGATGTAAATATGGCTGTTTTGGGTGAAAAGTGGTTTGGAGCAGGAAGCAAGTACAGTGATTTTGTTTTTATATCCATAGGGATCGGTATAGGAAGCGGAATTGTAATCAATAAAAAAATTCATAGGGGAAGCAGCTTTACTGCCGGCGAAGTAGGTTATCTGGTTCTAGGCAGAGAGGCTCTGAAGCATGACAAGTATACCTACGGCCAATTTGGTTATTTTGAGAGTGTAGCATCTAATTTGGCATTGGAAAGCACTACCAATATGGGCTGTGATGAAGCTTTTGTCAGGGCAGGCGGAGGAGATGAGAACTGCAAAGCGGCAGTTGAAAGGATTCTGGATTATCTGGGTTTGGGGATTGCCAATATTATCAGTATTTTAAATCCGGAGGCCCTGATTATAGGGGGAAGCATGTCCGGTAAAAACAAGGAGTTTATAGAACCTATAAAAGAAAGGGTATCAAAGCTCACTCCGGTAACGAGCATAATAAAACCTTCTGATTTAGGTGAAAAATCAGCGATTATGGGATGTATTGCCACAGTTCTGACAAATACCTATGGGATTGAATTATATTAACTATTTGTTTAATGCGAAACATATAGAAGGGAGACTATTTATGGCCTTGAGAGAACAGATTGAAAAGGCGGAAGGAAGTAACTTTCCTGGGCAGAGTTTTAAAAGAAATATTCTAAAACCTATTTTTGATATACAAAAAGAGCACTACTTTCATCCTTTTATAGATATTACGAAAGCTCATGTTATCATGTTGGCAGAACAGAAAATTATTACCCGTGAGGAAGGCCGCAGTATACTAAAGGCCTTGGTTAACCTGGAAAATCAAGATTTTAAACTTCAGGAATATGATGATAGCTTTGAAGACATGTTTTTTATGATCGAGAAAAAATTAGAAGATATGATTGGGAAAGATGTGGCTGGAAAAATTCATATTGCCAGAAGCAGAAACGATATAGATCTTTGTGAGTTTAGAATAGTATTGAGGAAGATGATATTGGAAGTTCTAAAGGCTATGGATGAATTCAGAGAGGTGCTGTTATTATTAGTCAAAGAAAATATTCATACCATAATGCCGGCTTATACTCATACTCAGCCAGCTCAGCCTACAACCCTTGCTCACTATTTTTTAGCTTTCTACGATGGATTGAAAAGGGATTATGACAGGTTTTTAAAAGCCTTGGAAAACCTGAATAAGAGCCCCCTGGGTGCTGTAGCCATAACAACCACCGGTTTTCAAATTAAACGGGAAAGAACTGGTGAGCTATTAGGCTTTGATGGATTGGTAGAGAATTCCTATGATTGTATCGCAGGTGTTGACTATCTTACTGAAGTTGCTTCTGTACTAATGATTTTTAATATAAATATGTCCAAATTCATGAAAGATACGTTGGATTTTTGTACAAAGGAGTTTAATGTTTATTATCTATCGGATCCTTATGTACAAACCAGCAGCATCATGCCCCAAAAACGAAATCCTTCTTCACTGGAGCATTGCCGTCCCCTTGCAGGGAAGGCCATTGGAGAGGCAAAGACAATTTTTGATGTTCTGTATAATACACCCTATGGAGATATTGTGGATGCAGAGGAGCAGCTCCAGCCACATGTTTATGAGGCTGTAAAATATACTCTAAGGGTTCTGGAGGTAATGAAAAATGTATTTGCTACCCTTAAGGTCAATAAAGAAGTATTGCTGGATAGATCCCGTCAAAACTTTATTACTGTAACCGAACTGGCGGATACATTGGTTAGGGAGAAGGGCTTGTCCTTCAGGGAAAGTCATCATCTGACGAGCCAGATCATTAAGTACTTGATTAGCGAAAATCTTCAAGCTGATGATATAGAGCCGGATACCATTAAGGAAATATCACAAAGAGTATTGGGCTATGCTGTTGATTTGGACCAGCAGGCTTTATCCAAGGCTTTGGATCCACAGAACTTTATCTTCGTCAGAGAGATTATTGGAGGGCCGGCACCTAAAGAAACAGAAAGAATGCTTAAGGACAGATTGATTACTATGGAAGATGATATAAAAAAGATAAAAATATGGGAAAGTAAATTCTTTGATGCCCGGAACAAAATGTATAATGCTATAAAGTTATTGGATGTTTAGAGAAATATGGGCTGAGGAGAATTTCTTTTGCAACATATAGGGGGTAAAGAATTGCAGCAGAGTATAGGGATAGATATCGGAGGAACAAATATCAAAATTGTAATTACCGGTGAGAATGGAAATATCCGGTATAGCAATGAGAGAAAAACAGAATATTATGTCTCGGATTATTTGAGAAATATGAATGAAATGATTGCAGAAGCCCTGGGGAAGACCGATAAGCCCGTTACAGGCATAGGTATAGGTGTGCCGGGAACAGTAGATGTATATAGTGGCAAGGTGATTATATCCACTGCCCTTGGGTGGAAGGATTTTGACTTAAAGAATTATATGGAAGATAGATTTAAGATGCCGGTGGAAGTAGAAAATGATGCTAATGCATGGACTATAGCAGAAAAGTTAATTGGGGCAGGTAGAAAAACAGAAAATTTTGTAATGATCACCATTGGTACAGGTATCGGGGCAGGGATATATATTCATGACAGGCTATACCGTGGAAGCAGCTTTCAGGCAGGAGAGATCGGTTATTTTCCTATTGGATTAGGGGCATATGAGGAGAAAGCCAGCTTTCAGGAATTTGGTTTTTTTGAAAAGAAAGCATCCGCCCATGGAGCAGCATCTCATTATATGCAAAGAACCAACAATATGATTGGCTGTAAGGAAATTTTTCAGTTATCAAAAGAAGGCGAGTATGAAGCTTATATTGTAACTGAAGAAGTATATAAGTATCTAGGTATAGGTATTAGTACCATTGTTTGCTTATTAAACCCGGAGAAAATTATTTTTGGAGGAGGAATGTCTAGAGAAGGAGAGATTTTCATTAGTAGGATAAGGGAGAAGGTGGAGGAATTAACTCCAATGAAGACAACCTTCCAGCTTTCCGAAACAGGCCATTTTGGTGGAGCAATCGGTAGTGGATTGTTGATTTTCAAAGAAAAATAGGGAGGTAATAGTATGTTGAGGAAAAATTTTGCTTTGCTTTTAGTGTTTACAATGGTGATTTCCCTCTTGGCAGGTTGTGCAGGTAATACTCCTGCAAATACAGAGAATAAGACTGCAGAAAACAGTCCGGCAAATTCCGAAGAAACGGTAGTGACTATTGAGTATTGGCAATATTTCTATGAATCAAAAATAAAGCTTGTTGATGAACTGATAAATGAGTTTGAAACAGCTAACCCGGGAATTAAGGTCGTACATAAAAATTTCCCATACGATTCATACGAACAAAAGGTTGCTACTTCAATTTCAAGTGGAACCGGCCCGGATATTATGAATCTTTATTACGGATGGGTTCCGAAGTATGTTAAGTCCGGAATTTTACAGGAGCTTCCTACGGATGTATTTTCCAATGAAATAATCGACAAGGAATTTGCACCAATGGTACAGGTAAACAAAATAGATGGGAAGTATTATACAGTTCCAACAGCCGTTAGAACACTTTCATTATTCTGGAATAAAGACATATTCAAAGATAATGGATTGGATCCGGAAACACCACCTGAAACATTAGACGAGATGCTTGAAATGGCAAAGAAGACTACAAAAAGAGAAAATGGAGAGCTGATTATAGAAGGTATGACTTTCCAACCAAGCGGGCAATTGCATGCCTGGTTCAGACCGGTGCTATTAAAGCAATTTGGACAAGAGCCAATGGATGCCGGTAATAAGAAGGTTCTGTGGAATGCTTCGGAAGCTGGCTATAAGGCATTTGAGTATTTCACAGATCTTGCAAAGAAGCATAAGGTAGGAGAAAACAACTTCTATACAGACGATGTAACTGCATTTATGAGTGGTAAAGCCGCTATGCATGTTGACGGATCCTATCGTCTTGGTACTCTGGCGGCTAATGCCAAGGATTTAAATTATGGTGTTGCTCCACTGCCTTCACATAATGGGGTTCAGACTTCATTTGCTTCTTTCTGGACAAATGGAATAACAAAAAATGCAACTGGAGAAAAATTAGAAGCAGCTAAAAAGTTTCTACAGTTTTTAACTAGTGAAGAAGTCATGAAGAGATGGACAAAGGAAATAGGGGAAATAGGCGCAAAGGTTGCCATTGCCAATGATGAGGAATTACTGCAGAATGAAAGATTAAGACCATTTATAGAACAATTGCCGGAGTCTACATCCTATTTCTATGTAGATGAAAGTGCAGATAGAAAAGCATTGATAGATGCTATTGATAAAGTTCTGCTAAATGATGTAGATCCAAGAATTGCCTTGGATGAAGCGGTCAAAGAAGTTCAAGGTCTGCTGGATGAATATTGGAATAACTGATTAGAGCGTTGTTACTACTAAAATAGCAGGATGATTAATCATTCTGCTATTTTTATGGGATAATGCTTTTACACATACCGGCTTTAGCCGATACAGGTAGTGAGGCAGCTTTTTCATCAGTCATAACAGATGCAGGGATTCTAATGGTAAAGGAGCAACCCGGGAATATGCACAAGCAAGTGCCTATGCTGAATTTATGGAGAGAATGCAAAATGATTGTTTAGGTCTGGTGGATTATGATGAGGATATATGGAGGTACAGAGGTTTTTATCACACTCAAGAGAGCACTTAAGGACAGACAGGCCGAAGCTATGCTTATAGACTTACGTAAGTTGGAGATTTAGCATTCACGAAAATAAAGGGTACAGTGGTCAAGAAACTATTATATGTTATAATTAAATCACAATTACAAAGGGGGGGTAAAAATGATTAATTCTTTTGATTTTATACTGCCAACGAAGATAAGATATGGAGCGGGTATACTCAAAGTATTAGGAGAAGAGTTGAAACTGTTGGAAGCAAAAAAGGTAATGATAGTTACCGATAAAGGTCTTGTTAATGCAGGAATGGTAAAAAGGATTACTGAAATAATTGAAGGAGAAGGTATGACTTTTATCATCTATGATGAAATCGAGCCAAATCCAAAGGATTATAATGTAGAAGCATGTGCTGAAAAAGCCAGGGAAGAATCAATAGACACTATAGTAGCCTTCGGCGGTGGAAGCCCGATAGATGCGGCAAAAGCTGCAACTGTTTTAGCAAGGCAGGGGGGAAAGGTGAGAGATTATCAGGGAAAGGGTAAAATAAAGGCTGACTGTTTACCCCTTATAACTATACCGACTACAGCTGGTACAGGCAGTGAGGTTACTTTCTCATCAGTCATAACAGATACAAAGGAAAAATTCAAATTTACGATAAAAAGTACTGCAATAGCAGCCCGGACAGCCATTATAGACCCTGAGCTTACCTTGACTGTTCCTCCGGTTGTCACTGCTGCAACGGGTATAGATGCCTTAACTCATGCCATAGAAGGTTATACAGCAAACTGTACTGAGCCGATAGCAGAAGCAGTAGGTTTATATGCAGTTGAATACATAGCTCAAAATATAGTGGAAGCAGTTAAGAATGGCGGAAACGTAAAAGCAAGGGATAAAATGATGATGGGAAGCCTTCTGGCAGGATTATCATTTAGCCATGCCGATGTAGCTTCAGTGCACTGCATGGCAGAAGCATTAGGCAGTATGTATGATGCTCCCCATGGTATGTGCAATGCTATATTGCTTCCTTATGTCATGGAGTATAGCCTGCCTGCTGCAGGGTATAAATATGCCAGGATAGCAAGGGCTATGGGTATAGAAGAGAAAGATGACTTCAAGGCGGCCACGAAAGGTATAGAGCATATAAAAGAATTATCAAAGGAAATAGGGTTGCCCGGAATAAAATCCTTAAAGGTTAATACAGCTGACTTTGAGCTTTTGGCAGAAATGTCTGTAAAGAATGGTTCTAATGAAAGTAATCCAAGAAAAATGACCAGGGATGAGTATGTGATGCTATTTAACAAGGCATATGACGATTGCAATTGATTTTAAGGCAAATATACTGAATAATAGGGTAAAGTGGAATTAAAGTAAGCCACCAGGCATAGTTACATGGAAAATCAAAGTAAAAAGATAAGCTGTATTTGTTTTGACGACTAATACAGCTTATCTTTTTACTTTATATTTTTAGGAAATACAATCTTAAAGCTTGTGCCTTTCCCTAAGGCACTGTCAACGGCTATAGTCCCATGATGCTCCTTTACTATCCAGCTTGCAATTGAAAGTCCTAGGCCTGTGCCCCCGGTTTCACTGTTCCTGGCTTCGTCAACACGGTAGAAGCGTTCAAATATCAGCTTGAGGTTTTCTTTGGCTATACCTTCTCCTGTATCGGATACAAGCATTTCTATGCTGTCCTTGTTGCTTTTAAGCTCAAGGGATATACTGCCTCCTGCCGGAGTATATTTGACTGCGTTGTCTACAAGTATTACTACAAGCTGCTTTATCCTTGACTCATCTCCGAAGAAATTCACATCAGGGGCAATTGAAAAATCAAATTTCACATTCTTATCTGCAGCCATTGGTACAAAGGGGGCTGAGGCCTCTTCGGCTGTCGTGCTTAATGAAAAATCCTTCATTTCCAGCAGCTTCTGATCGGAATCGGCCCTGGCAAGCAATAGCAAATCGCTGACCAGTTTAGTCATATGTTTGTTTTCGACATATATGTTTTCAAGCCATTTTGTCTGGCTGAGAACAGTATCCGACTTATTTTCCATTACAAGCTCAAGGTTTGTCTGCATAACAGAAAGGGGTGTCCGGAGTTCATGGGAGGCATCGGCGACGAAGTTTTTCTGTTTTTCCCAGGCTGCTTTAATGGGCTTTAGAGCCCTGCCCACCATGAACAAGCTCCCTATGAATACTAACCCCAGGCCTGCAAGAGCTATGGTAATCAGGTTAAAGCGCAGTGATTTCAACAAGCTGTTCTCATAATCAACATTTATAAATATTATAGACAAGCTATTGTCGGCTTTTTTTATTAATCTGGTAAGATAAGTAACTCCGGCACTTGATTGTATTGTGCCGTCCTTCATTGTAATATTGGTGGTAATGTTTTCAGGAAGATCATTAATATACAAGAACAGATACTTGTTTTTACCACTCTGTTTCATTAATTTGTCAACAAGCTCTTTAATAGACTCTTCTGTTAATGCCGGCATATGCGGAGTATTTTTATAGCCTGTTACCTTACCTGAAGAGGATATATCTGCAACGATAAAATTCTGATTACCCAAGAGCCCCAGCAATTTAGGATTCTGAAGCTCTCCCCCGCTTACAATGCTGTAGGTCAGCAGATTCATCAGCTGGGCTGATTGGCTGATTATTGACTGATACATGGTAATATAAACACCTGTGAAGAGTACGATGAATATTATTACAACTACAATTACATTTGCCAGAGTGAGCCTTAATCTGAGTTTATTAAACATTATTTCCCTCCTCCAGACAATAGCCTATTCCTCGAACTGTGCTGATGCGGATATTAGCAGCGTCACAATCAAGTTTTTTACGCAGATAATGTACGTATATTTCCACATTATTATAATCTGCATCCATTTCAAAGCCCCATACCCTATCGAGTATTTGTTCCTTTGTAATAACCTGGCCCTTGTTTTTTATAAGGAGCTCCAGAAGCTGGCATTCCTTCAATGTAAGCTTTACAGCCCTCTTCACGCCGAAGGCCGCTTTGCATTGGGAGGTGTCAAGGGTTAGGTTTCCCGCATGCAAGCTTTTATGCAATAATATCTCGCCCTGCCTTCTGGAAAGAGCTCTAACCCTTGCAAGAAGCTCTTCGTTGGAGAAAGGCTTTATCAGGTAATCATCAGCTCCTGAATCCAGGCCTTCCACTCTATTTTCTATTGTGTCTTTGGCGGTGAGGAAAAGTACGGGAGTATTAATCCCTTGAGACCTTATGTTTTTCAATATACTGATGCCGTCATTTTTAGGCAGCATCCAGTCCAGTATTATAAGATCGTAAATACCGGACATAGCCATATCTTCCCCGGTTTCTCCATCATAGGCCACATCAACTGCATATTTGTTTTTTTTCAAAATATAAACAAGAGCTTCAGAAAGCCGCTTCTCATCTTCCACTAACAATAATCGCACAATACCACCTCAAAAACAATATTACATTATAATGCTTTAAATTTCATTAGAATTTCATGACAAGAAAAAGTTTTTAAATTTTTAAAGGAAATTTAAAGCTTTTGCAGCTAGTATTTATATGTGCGCTGAAGTAATACAAAATTTATTCAGTATGTCATCCTGAACGTAGTGAAAGATCGGGGATTCGACCTGAATTCAATGAAAGCTGTTTAGTGCAAAACATATAGGAGGCGGCAATGAGGAAGAAGAGCTTTAAAATAAGTGACAATAAACTGGCCTGTTTTTTTCTGGCTCCGAGTATAATAGGTTTTTCAATTTTTTATGTGATCCCTTTTATCGGTGGTTTCTATTATTCTCTTGTAAGCAGCCCTTTCAACGGAGAATTTGTAGGTCTGCAAAATTACTTAGACCTGATGAGAAACCCGAGTTTTATTAAGGCAGTATACAATACCGCAATGTTTACCTTTTTGAGCGTACCTCTGAATATAGTATTATCCCTTGGGCTTGCAATCCTTTTAAATAAAAGGATATATGGAAAAAGCATTCTTCGTACCCTGTTCATAACTCCTCTGGTAGTGCCTGTTGCTTCAATAGTATTAGTGTGGCAGTCCATGTTTGATATCAATGGAACATTAAATGCTCTGATAACGGCACTCGGTCAAAATCCGGTGGACTGGATGAAGACCGATTGGGCAAGGGTTACAGTTATTATTGTCTATCTGTGGAAAAACATAGGGTATAGCATGGTGCTGTTTCTGGCCGGGCTGCAGAACATACCGGTTGAATATTATGAAGCTGCAAAAATAGATGGTGCGGGTATATGGAAGCAGTTTACCAAGATTACTATTGTTTACCTTACACCTACTGCTTTTTTCGTATTCATCATGTCCATAATAAACTCATTTAAAGTTTTCAGGGAGGCTTACCTGATATCGGGAGACTATCCCCACAGTAGCATTTATATGCTTCAGCATTATATGAACAATATGTTTGCGCAGCTTGACTATCAGAAACTGACTTCCGCAGCCTTTGTAATGGCTGTTTTCATAGTGCTGATTGTTCTTGTGCTCTTTATTATCGAAAGAAGGATAAACCGGGTGATCAACTAAGATAAACCAGTGGAAGGAGAGAAGCAATGAAAAACAGATACAGAAATATACTGATTACGGCAATATTGTCTTTAATGGCGTTAATCTTTATATTTCCGCTGGTCCTTACTGTTTCAAATTCGTTTATGAGTGAAGCAGAAATCTCAAATAATTATGACATGATAGCTTCAAAAAATACCGGCACCGATAATTCCGGCGGCAAATACGCAATCATGAAGCTTATTCCTGACATAGTTGTACTGAAGCAATATTATGATGTGTTGATAAAGAAGTCGCAATTTCTTTTTATGTTTTGGAATTCGGTAATAATTGTGGTCCCCATAGTAGCCGGTCAGATTATAGTTTCAAGCCTGGCGGCTTATGCCTTTGCAAAGCTTAAATTCAAAGGCCGTAATCAGCTGTTTTTTGTATACCTGACCGTAATGCTGATGCCGTTTCAGGTAACCCTGGTCCCTAATTACCTGGTTGCGGACAAATTAGGGCTTGTCAACAACTACCTCTCCATAATATTGCCTGGAGTATTCAGTACCTTTGGGGTATTTCTTCTGAAGCAGTATATGGAGCAGATACCCGATTCGTATATCGAAGCTGCAAAAATGGATGGAGCAGGACAGCTTGAGATATTTTCCAGAATCATACTGCCTATGTGTAAGAATGGTATAGCAGCTTTGTTTATTCTGGTATTTATAGATAATTGGAATATGGTGGAGCAGCCATTGATATTTCTTCAGGACGTTGTAAAGCAGCCTCTTTCGGTTTATCTGTCCAGGATAATCAGTGGAGAAAGAGGACTTGCTTTCGCTGCTTCTACATTGTATATGCTGCCGATGCTCCTTATCTTTCTATATGGAGAGAACTATTTGATAGAAGGAATACAACGCTCGGGAATCAAGGAATAAGAAGGAATAATAATGGAGGTATGAAAAATTGAACCATGAAGAACTCATTGAATATGCCGCAAGAAAAAAAGTGACGGGAAAGCTGCTTGTGATTTTTATAGTGATGATGGTTTTGCTAACCTTCTTCTCCAATACAATCAATAATTTTACGTTCCCGAGGGTCACTCTGGAAAGTCCGGCCGGGGGAGCCCTGGTCAAGGAAATAAGCGGGAAAGGTGCGATAGAGGCAAAGTCGGTCTTTGAAGAATATGTCGATACAAGCCTTAAAGTACTGAATGTTAATGTACAGGCAGGTGATGTTGTCAAGAAAGGCCAACCTATTATAAGCCTTGACATTGACGAGCTTAAATCAAGTCTGCAGGATGAAAATGCCAAGTACAGACAGCAGCAAATTGCCCTTGAAAAGCTTAAGGAGGGCAGCGCTCAGTTCAGCTTGGACAATAATATCGAAATTGCCCTGGAAGATTTGGAAAAGCAAAAAAAGAACTACCAAAATATAAAAACTCTCTATGATTCCGGCTATGAGTCGGCACAGGAGCTTAAAAATGCTGAAACGGCGATGAACAACGCGGAGAGACATTATAATTCCGCAGTGCAGGCCAAGGATGACTTCGTAAGAGAAAACCTGAGGGACATTGAGAATGCAGAGCTTAATCTGGGAATAGCAGCCCGGAGGATAGAGGCTTTAAAAAAGAAGGCAGCTAATAATGGAGTATATGCAGCACCGGCAGACGGGATAATAACCGAATTGAATTTTAATGAGGGCACCATGGCAAGCAGCACCAAGCCACTCTATAAGCTGGCTGAAACTTCTGGGGGCTTCCAGCTTGCCGTATCGATCGACAGAGACCTGGCAGCTTATGTAAAGCCCGGAGATAAGGTGGATGTAAGTATAATCTCCCTTGGAGATAAAGCGGTTAGCGGAAAGATAGCCCAAGTAAAAGCAAACCTGCAGAATGGGGATGATAAAGAGCTCTTGATAGATGTGGAGGATGAAGAGCTGCAGGGAGGAGAGACTGCACAAATTATTATCAGCAAAAAGACCAGGCAGTATTCCGCTCTGGTGCCAAACAGTGCTGTTTATACCGACAGCGATGGTTCCTATGTATTTATAGTCAGGAAGAAGGATAGCCCCCTTGGCACAGAAAGCTATGTTCAGAGGGTAGCTGTTGTAATAGAGGACTCCGATGGCACAAAGACTGCCATAGGGAATGGAATAATGCTGAGGGACAAGGTTGTATCCGGAAGCACAAAGCCTTTATCGGAGGGTGACAGAGTTGTTGTGGAGCAATAAGGTGGCGCTGGCTGCAGAAGGGGGTGACAAGTTGAAACCGATTAAGGCAACCTGGTTTATTCTGACTGCCGGTATATTCATACTGATCTTCAGTACTTTATTGGGGGCATCCATAGTATCCAAATACAATGAAATAAACGGATTTTATAAAACAAACAAAGTTTCGGTCAATATACTGAGCAATAAGAGCCTGCAGGGAAAAAGCTCTTTTACACAGGATGATATAAGGCACCTTCAGCAGTTCTCCTTCAAGGATACTGATATGGCTTATGCTGCTGAGAGTAAATCCCTTGCAGTCTACGGAGAAAATCAAACTCAGGCAAATGTACTGGGAGTCAGTGACAAGTATGAAATGTTTCATCAAATCAGGCTGGAATCAGGCAGTTTCATAACATCGGAGAATAGAAATGAAATGGTTGCAGTCGTGGACAAAGAACTGGCTATAGCACTTTTTAACAATACAAATATCATAGGGATGTATATAGACCTCTATGATCAAAGGTTCAGAATAATAGGAGTCATAGATCCGGACATGTCCATTATCCAAACATTGGCGGACAACGGATATGGCAATATCTACATGCCGGTGGAACACATGCTGGAGTATGATGCAAATTCGAAAATAACTTCCCTTGAGTTCAGAGCAGCCTCTATGGGGACAACAGGTAAAAATGTCAGCGGTATGACCGAAGCATTGGCTTCAATAGGTAAAGATGCTTCCAATTACAAGATCATAGACTATAATATTGAAAAAATACTGCTGGAGGAGAAAGCCCTGTTCGGCATTTTTATCCCCGGCATTGGAATAATTATTATGCTTCTGCTCTTGATAAAGAAAAGGGTTGTGGAGATATATGCTGCAATAAATTCCGCACTTAAAGAGAACTATTTCAAGGACGCTATAAAGCTGAAGTATATAAAGCCGGGTCTGCTATTGCTGGAAATAATCACAGCACTGCTTTTCGTGTATCTGGTATGGGACACAGTAAAATTCAGCATCTATATTCCAACGGAATATGTGCCGGATGAGCTTATTGATATAGGATTCTTCTCCGAGCTTTTTAAGAGTCTGGTACAGAACAAGGTTCAGAGTGCCGGATATATTCCTTCCTCTCCGGAAATGAAGGCGAATGTTCTCAGTGCAATACAAAGCTGGAATCTATATGTCGGCGTGCTTGCCGGGTTCCCTTTGTACTTTCTCGGGCTCAGGCTGCTGGAGCTAAGAAATGAGAATACTGTCAAGCGTTTATTATACTGCTGTACTGTTTTGCTTTTTTCAATAATATTGGGCTTGTTTATACTTGGCATATTTAACATGCCGATTGTTGTTAATACAAAGGGGGTGCTCATAGTATTTGCATTTGTGTTTCTATCTGCAGTCAAAATAGAGTAAATAAAGGCTTCCGAGGAAGCAACCAAAATCATTTGTAAAACTTTGAAGGAGTGATATTTAAATGTACAATAACAAATTATTCAAGAGTAAGGTCCTAAGGAAAATCATCTGTGTAGCTATGGCAATATTCATGCTGACGGCTGCAACGGCATGCGGAAGTGCAGCGGCGAGCAGCAGTAAAGAGAGCAGCCCAGAAAATAATACTCTAACCATTTCAGTAATAACAAAAGACATGTATCTGGATGCAGCAGTAAAGAAATTTGAAGAGCAGCATCCCGGCATAACTATTGATGTAAAGGAATATACCTCCAACCCGCTGCCGGCAAGCGATGGGAAAGGCACAATGGTAATGGTGGGGGAAAAATCAGAGGATGTTGAGAAGTACGCCAGTGCTATGAACACACAGCTGATGTCGGGCAAGGGACCTGATATTATGCTGTTAAGCCCTCTCCCATATGAAAATTATATCGATAAAAACATATTGGCTAACTTAAGTGAAATGATGGAGTCCGACAAGAGCTTCGACATAAATAAATACTATACGAATATACTTGATGCCATGAAGTATAATGGAAGCCTCTATGGCTTGCCCATAAGCGTAAGCCTTGATGTTATGGAGGCAAACAAGGCACTGCTTGATGAATATAATATCAGAATCGATGATGGTAAATGGACCTGGGATGACTTTGAAAAGACAGCGGAAAGTATCCTGGAAAGCAGTAATAAAAGCGGTACACAGAGTATGTATGCCTTGTCGGGAATGGATGGCAGCATGCTTATATCTTCCCTTGTTTCGAAAAGCTTCAATAAATTCGTGGACAAAAGTGAAAAAACTGCCGGCTTTGATTCCGGAGAATTCATTAATCTCCTGAATCTAGCCAAATCCATGATTGATAAAGGTTATATAAATACCGATACTTCCCAGGGGAAAATGGCCGACCTGGCCTCCAGGGGGAACACTGTATTCAGTGTCGACTCCATCAGATCATATATGGATATGATGATGGTTAATCAGATTTACAGTGATGGTGTGGAATTTCTGAAATATCCCGGGGATGGGCCCGATCAATCCTTCACTGCCAATACTTTGTATGGAATTAACAATAAATCCGGAAACATTGCCCTTGCATGGGAATTCCTCAAGTTTTTAGTTTCGGATGAGATGATGTCACAGCCATCTCTTGGGGGACTGCCGGTTAATCGGGATGCAGCTTTGATGGCTGCACAAAATGCGGTTGATATGTCAAAGAAGGCCAGCGGTGGCGGGGGTAAAATGATGTTGAGCAAGAACGGGCAATCGGTTAGCATTAACAAGCCAATTACTCAGGAGGACGTTGATATTGTACAGAACCTCCTTGGCGGCGCAAGCAAGTATACAAAAGTTGACCAGAAGGTATTATCAATCATTCAGGAAGAGACCAAAGCCTTCTTTGAAAGCCAAAAGTCAGCCGATGATACGGCAAAGACCATTCAGGACAGAGTAAACACTTATATAAACGAATAAGGAGAAATAGCAGCCTTTAAACCTGGAGCTCCTGTAGCTTTAAAGCACTGCATCCTATAAATGAATGCAGTGCTTTTCATGTGATTTTTGCTATAAATCCTTGGCCATTTCATCCAGTACTTCGGCAGTAGCATTGAGTTCCTCTATGGAAGCAGATACTTCTTGTGCTGCTGCTGCCTGTTCTTCGAATATAATATTTGTCTTGTCTATAATCTGTGTCATCTCATGAGTCATATTTATTATAGCATCCACTATCTGCTTGATATTTTCAACTGCATCTTTACTATTGCTTGACATCTTCCTTATCTCTTGGGCAACAACTGAAAAACCCCTGCCGGATTCTCCTGCCCTTGCAGCTTCTATAGCTGCATTTAATCCAAGCATATTAGTCTGACTTGCAATATCGGTTATAAACTTGAGGATATCTTCGGTATCTCTGGCCTTTGTCTGAAACTTGTGGCTTATTTCGAGCAGTGACTTGGTATAACAGCTAACGTCTTGTATGCCTGCCGCCATTTGATTTATTGAAGCCGATATCTGCTGAAGTGACGCAGATAAACCATCAGCCTGCTCCATAACCTTCATTTGCTTGTCCACACTTCTTCCTATGTTAATAGTACCTACAATCTCACCATTACTATTTTTAATAGGAAAAAACGGCAGCAAGGAGAATATGGAGAGGACAATATTGAAAAGTATCAAAATGATACAAATATAATAATATGAGAAATTATGTTAATAAATAGTGCTAAATGAGATGGAATTCGTGCGAAATCAATCGAAACATGTAAAAATATAAGTAAAATGCATAAAAAACAATTGTAAAATGTACATGCTATTGTTATAATGAGAATACAGAAAATACTAAACAGTCTCATAATGATACAGCGGGGGCGAAGAAAAATGGCATTAAGTACGAAGAAATATCAAAATTATGTGAATATACTCAGGGAAGAATTGGTGCCGGCCTTGGGGTGCACCGAACCTATTGCAATCGCATATGCAGCGGCGAAGGCCCGCGAGGTTCTGGGCTTACTCCCGGACAAAATTGTCGTAGAATGCAGCGGCAACATTATCAAGAATGTAAAAGGAGTTATTGTCCC
>LOES01000067.1 GCA_001515955.1 Clostridia bacterium BRH_c25
AGGTTTACTGCTTCTGTTGTCTCCTGAAGCAGCTCTTTAACCTCATTGAGATCCTCCGAAGGCTTCAAATCTGCCGCTATATCCCTTCCCATTCCTGAAGCAGTGCTCTCACATAACATATCTATGATTTTATTATATTCTAAAATTCTTAATGCCTTTTCGTTCAATATGTTCACCTCAAATTTCTATGGTCAATAGGTTTAAGGAGCCCATCCGGACGGCCACTGGCCGCCCCTACCTCCGGAACCCCGCAACCTTTTTAAAACTCAGCGTAGCTTGGGAGGCTGAAGCAAAACTCCGAGCCTTCCCCGAATACACTGTAGACATTTATTTCGCAGCCATGGGCATTTATTATATTTTTTACTATTGCCAGCCCCAAACCTGTGCTGATGTCCGATCTGTTCTTGTCTGTGGTATAATATCTATCCCAGATAAAGGGCAGGTCCTCCTCCGGTATCCCTTCCCCAAAATCTTTTATACATACATAAATACTGTCACTTTGCCTGTTTGCTCTTATGGAGATGTTGCCATAGTCATAGGAATGCTTGATTGCGTTGTTAAGCAGGTTGATGAGCACCTGTTTTATCCTGTTCTCATCACCAAAGCAAGTAAGTACATCCTCTGACATATTCATGAATTTGATAGTAATATTTCTCTTGGATGCATAGGGCAATAGCTTATCTATAGTCCTTCTTATCATTGCTTCCATGCTGAAAGGCACCATCTGCAGCTGTATATGCCCCGCTTCAATCTGCGACAGCTGTAGTATCTCATCTACCATTTTCTTAAGCCTTACAGTCTCATCCATTATAATACCGAGGTATTTCTTCCTGTCTTCCTCTGATTCCACAAGTCCGTCCAGCAGCACCTCTGAATATCCTTGAAGATAGCTTAAAGGCGTTCTTATCTCGTGGGACACATTGGCAATAAATTCCCTTCTTATATGCTCAACCCTGGACAGCTGTTTTGCAAGATTGTTCATGGTATTCCCAAGCTCTTTTATCTCTCTGCTGGAGCGCAGGTCTATTTTTGTATCATAATTCCCTTTTGATATCTCAAGTGCAGCATTATTAATAAGCTTTAAGGGGGTAGAAAAGCCTTGTGACAAGAAGTAGGATATTGCTGATGCCAATATGATTGCCACAACAAAAATATATAAAAACTGCTTTCTTATAGCTTCTATAGTGGTCTGCATATACTCCAACGTGGTGATTATATAAATAGCTTCGCTAATTTCAGGCTTCTTTATAGCTTCTCCCCCATAATTTTCATTAAGAAGCTGTTTGCTTCCCTGGGCAAAGCTCATTGGCTGTTTAACCGGAACACCGACCAAAAGTGTATCCATTTCCTTAGGCCACACCGAGTAGGGGTTCCAGATCATCTTATTCTGTTCATGTACAGTATTCCCGTTGAGAATCTTGCTAATATACTTGACACCGAAAGTATTTCCCAACTTATATCGATTTGTACCTTCTACATAGGTTATTTTTCCGTCTCTGTCAGTAACTATTATAATATCATTTACCCGCCGCATTACATTGTAATAGGGTATGGTCGAATTATACTGCCCTCTGGCTACGTAATTTGACAGTCGGATACAATCCTTCTCCAGCTGCACCTTCTCCTGTTCATAATAAAAGTCATATAAAAACTCTGTCTGAAATATCAGTATAAATATCAGGAGCACCAGTGTCATTATAATAATAGACGCCCACAGCTTGAGAGATATACCATAGCTTCTCATTTTGGTACCTCTAGCTTATAACCAACGCCCCACATTGTACTTATATAACTGCTGTAATCCCCAAGCTTCTCTCTCAGCTTCTTTATATGAGTATCTACTGTTCTTGGATCACCGTACTGCTCATAGCCCCAGACCTTAAGAAGCAGCTGTTCTCTCGTAAAAACAATCTTGGGATTGGTAGCCAGAAAGTAAAGCAGTTCATATTCCTTGTTGGTAAGTACAATCTCTTTATCATAGACCGTCACTTCTCTGGAAAGTCTGTTAATTACGATATTCCCTATCTGAAAATATGAAGCGGAATCACTGCACTTTATCTCCGACCTTCGGAGCAATGCCTTGACTCTTGCTATAAGCTCCTTAGGACTGAAGGGCTTTACTATATAATCATCGGCACCCAGTTCAAAGCCGAAGAGCTTATCAAACTCCTCGCCTCTTGCAGTCAAGAGTATAATCGGAATATTGGACATCCTTCTTATTTCCCGGCACACAGTCCAACCATCGATTTCAGGAAGCATAATGTCCAGTATTACAATGTCTACCTGGTTGGTTTTGAAAAGATTCAATCCCTGTTTTCCATCAGCAGCTTCTATGGTTTCAAAGTTTTCCTTCTTAAATGCTATCTTGATAAGCTCTCTCATTTTCTCTTCGTCCTCAACCAGCAGTACCCTGACACCATTTTCCAAAATCAATCTCTCCTTTTCAATCGACGCCTCTGTAAAAATGCCCTTTTGTAAAACCTTTGGCCTTTACTCTCTCTATAAGCGATCGATCATATTTATCCATGTCCCTGTAATTCCTGTAAAGCTTTATAATCCCGCCAATTTCTTCGGGGCTTTCAATATAAAAATCCGCCCTCAGCTTAGAAACTCCGCTGCTTTTTATGTCACCCAGATCCTCAGCCAGAAGCAGCACATCGGAGTTCAAAAGCTGTATCCTGCAGGAATCAAGCTTGACCATCCTGAAAACTTTTCTTTTCTCGTCTATTATACCATAATTAGAGTTAATGCAACCTCCTGCATCGCCGCAGCCGTCTTTTTGCATCGACACCGGACAGTATTCAGTGGTCATGACGGGCATATATCCATACACTAATGCTTCAATAGGTGCTGCACAACTGGAGCTGATAGCCCTTATCTGGGGCAGGGTCAGTTCAGGAGACAGCCCTATGGCCTCCACACCCTCCTGGTACAGATGATTTGCCGACACGGAATTGAAAACATTGAAGCTGTAATTAATTCTTAACCTGCCGATTCCCAGTTTCCGTGCAAGCCCAAGCTCTCCCGCTCCCGATATCACAAGCCCGAAATCCTGGAATTTTGCTTTCTCAATGATTGTCTCAAGTCTTTTTTGTATTCTCGCAGCTTCTCTATCCCGTACTATATTGGGGGCTACATAGAACAAGCTTTTCCCCTTGTTCCTGCACAGGTCGGCAAGCTTTACAGCATCAGCTGCTATATCTCCCTCATATGCATCACCCAAAAGATAAATCGTATCTGCCCCTGCGTTCATGGCACTTACAGCGGCTGCATGATTCCTGACCCCGGCTATGTATTCCTCCGGAGCAGCCTTGACAGCTTTGCTCTCAGGCATCATATTCTCAATTAATGCTGCAGAATTCAATTGAAGTATTGGCCGTTCATGGATATGTGAGCGCTTGCGGGAAAGCCGCTCCAGCACCTCTCTTCTCATGCGGTTTACCTGTCTTGCAGGTATGTAGCAATTGTCTTCTATTTCCGCCTCCTTAACCTCTATCAGGTAAGGAGTATCTCCGGTTTTCCCAAGCTGCTCCATCACTTTTTCAACAGGTGTTGCAGCTTTTTCTGCCGACTCAACTTTTTCTTCATCTGTATAGCTTACTGTATTCCCATTACCGTCTTTCACAATTATCAAAGGGTTTTGTCCGGCCTTCATAATAAGCTTGCATTCTACCGCTATTTTTCTTTTGTTTTCCGGCGAATACTCTTCCCTGGCCTTCCTGTTCAGCACGCTGTCAAAGGTTTTGCTCACACTGGAGCCGGTCTCGACTCTATCTCTGATGAATATCTCAGCAGTATCACCCTTTTCAGCACTTTTTGCATTTTTCCCTTTGACTCTGATGCCACTGATGATTGTTCCCGTGCTTCTGCCGCTTTGGGATACAACCTCTATCCCGTCTCCATCGTTCAAGTATCCTTCATTTATGATAATTGTCGCTATATTGCCCTTCTGACCAAGGACCTTCCCCAGCGGCACACCTCTGTTGTCGGGCCTCTCAATGCTTACAATATCCTTGTTTCTCTTGTTAAATATATATCCTTCTGTAAACTCTCTGTTAAAAGCACTTTTAAGCTCATATTCCGCTTCTGCAGCCGAGCTTTTCCCTGTGATACTGTCCAAGGCTGTTCTATAATGCTTTACTACTATTGCTACATATTCAGCCTTCTTCATCCTTCCCTCTATTTTCAGTGAAGTTACTCCTGACTCAACCAATTCATCAAGCCTTTTGTATGTATTAAGGTCTCTGGTACTTAAAAGGTGCTTGTTCAGGTTTTCCATCTCTGCTTTTCCTGTCCTGAAATTATAAAAGGAATACTTCTTCCTGCAAGGCTGGGCACATCTTCCCCTGTTCCCACTCCTTCCGCCTATAAGGCTGCTCATCAGGCACTGGCCTGAATAGCTTACACAAAGAGCACCATGTACGAATACTTCAGTCATCATTCCTGTACTTTTGACTATGCTTCTGACCTCTTCAAGGGATAATTCTCTTGCCAGTACTATCCTTTTGGCACCTAGTGAGGAATAATACCTTGCCCCTTCAACATTATGAACGGTCATCTGGGTGCTGCAATGAACCTCCATATCCGGAAAGGCGCCGGAAACAAGCTTTAAGAGGGCAAGATCCTGTACAATTACCGCATCAACATCTATTTGGTATAAGAAGCTTACGTAATCCAAAGCCTCCACAAGCTCACGGTCGGTCAGCAGTATATTGATGGTGACATATACTTTTACACCTCTTATATGCGCATAACTGACAGCCTTGACCAAGGTTTCCCCGTCAAAATTGTCAGCATATGCTCTCGCATTAAATTTACTCCCGCCCAAATAAACAGCATCAGCACCGCTTTCAACAGCAGCAGCTAATGCTTCGAAATTTCCGGCAGGTGCAAGAAGTTCTATCTTATTCATTCCATTCACATCCTAATATGTTCTGCAGCCTAGGTCAAGAGGACGGGTAACACGGAATACACGGATGTTACACGGAAGGACACGGTTTTTATTTATATTAAATATTTGTCATTCTGAACGCAGTGAAGAATCTTATGCTGCTGGTTAACCCAGACAAATGTTTCCAAGTATTGCTTGAAGGTCGCAGATCCTTCGCAATGCTCAGGATGACATATGTGGCTGTATATAGCTACAATATTTAATATTTTCCCGGCCGTGTTATTCCGTGAAAAATCCGTGTGTCCCGTGTTACCCGTACTTGGACCTATAAGGAATACCCACGCTTCCCTCGTATCTCGTATCTCGTATCTCGCATCTATATATTATTTACCCTATTGTTCCTATTTTTATCTATCCTTTTTACTTTTACATCATCTAATTCTTTTTTTGTCTTTAATAACTCTATCTGGTTCTCAAACAATTTGCTCTGCACATCGCTTATTGTCTCTCTTGATACATCAAGCTCACACCTTAAGTCCTTCAGCTCTTCCTGTGCTTTTGCCCATTCCCTGCTTATCTTGCCCAGCTCGATCTGTGACTTTGTATATTCACTCTGCATTTTGGTGTATTGCTCCTTTATTGCCTCCAATTCCTGCCTGAGTTCATTAAGCTCCTCAAAGGGCCTCTGCATCTCGCCTTGTATACTTTCAAGTTTTTCGGAGGCTTCAGCATGCTCCTCCTGTGACCTGTAAAGGGCGTCAGCAAGATTCAGTGCAGTCAGTACCGCAACCATTGTTGAATTATATCGGAAATTGCTCTTTGCAATTTCTCTCATTATTTTATCTACTCTATCTGCAAGCTCCCGTACATATTCCTCCGGTTTCTCAGTAACCATGACATACTCGGTATCAAATATGTTAACGCCTGTCTTCTTTTTCTCGGACATATATTTCAACTCCTTTGAGATTGAATCTTTTCTCATTATTATCCTTATAGTATTCTTCAAAAAATCAAAATTTTCCTTTAATTTTTTACAAATACGCAAAATTTATGTCATGAAGATAGAAAAAAAGATGCTGATATGCATCTTTTCCCATAGCCCCCTATTCATCCCAGATCGTCTCTGATACATCCACCAGCTTTATTCTTGATGCAGGGTAGAGACTGCTTAAGATACCCACAGAAGCTGAAGCTGCTATTGTCAAAAAAATCGACATCAGCGTAAGCCTTGTACGTATGCCTATAAAATCTCCAATAAAGCTTCCTGCAAGAATTCCCGATACCAGTCCAAGGATGCCGGAGCTATGACAAATGATCAGTGTTTTGTATACAATGTCATACTGAAGCTCTTTTATACCTGAGCCGTAAAACTTATACAGCCCTATCTCCTTCTTCCGTTCCTGTATTGAAAGGAGCATTGCATTCATTACCCCTATGCCTCCCGATATCAACCCTATTACTGCTGTTATAACCGCAAATACAAGGTACTTGTCTGTAAATTCCGATACCTTAGGCAGCTGTTCGTATTCATTAATGCTGTACATCTCTGTTACCCCATGCTCTTCTTCAAGCACATGACCGAGCCTGACCGCAGCCTCTTCCTTGTGAAGCTCATAGTCCACCAAGGCTATAAGCTTCTCCATGTCAAAATCAAAGGAAACATCCTCCGGTACACTGTCAGGAATAAAACACATACCCGGAATTTCATCATCAAATAATGTTTCAATATTCCTGTTGAAGTTCTTGAAAACTCCCGCAACTACAAATTCTGCCTTTTTGCCGTTAACCTGCAGGTCCAGCTTCTGTCCTGTTATATCGGTAGTACCGAAAAGCTCCAGTGCAGTCAGGCTGTCAATAACAGCAATTCTGTTTGCGCTTCGTACATCCTGGTTATTGATGAAGCTGCCTTCAAGCATTTCCAGGTTGGCATACTGCAGATATTTTTCATTTACTGCCAATGTGCGGGCAGCTGCCGATGCTTTGTAGGACTTAAGCAGTGCCGGAAGCTCCAGAACAGGTATACTGCCTTTGACCTCAGGCATTTTAGCCTCAAGGAGCCTTCCGTCCTCCCGCAGTAAATACTCATCAGAAGCAAGGCCTTTATCCATAAGCTCAATATCATAAGCCTTAACTCCATTACGCCAAAAGCTGTCCTTCAGTACCGACCTTCCACCTTCAGCCACTGTCAGGATCACAATCAGCACAAAAATACCTGTAGTTATTCCAGCTGCAGAAATAAAATACCTCGCTGCTTCCTTAAATGCTGCAGTTTTCATACAAATCCTCCCTTCTTAAAAGGGAATGCTTATATTCTTCCTTATCCTCCGATAACATTCCATTTTCAAAGGATATCCGCCTATATCCGCAGAAAGCTTTCACAGTCTTCTTCGAGGTATACAGCATTATGGTGACACCTTTTCCATTCAGCCTTGACAAATGCTCCATAAGCCTGTGCTCTTCCTTGCTGTTCAGATTTGCAGCAGGTTCATCTGCAATTATCATAAGGGGATTATTTACAATTGCCCTTGCAAGGGAAACCAATTGCTTGTTGAAATCAGAAAGAGCACTTACCTTTTCCCCTGCAAATTGTTCTATGTCCAGGCTTTTTAGGGCTTCCACCAGCCTATTCCTCTTTTCCTGCAGGGAGATATTCAGCTCATGCATAGGAACTTCTATGTTCTCTGCTGCTGTCAGCCTGTTGACAAGATTAAAATTCCTGAATAAATAGCCTATCTTGTTCTTCCTTATTTTATCCAGCATATCCTCCTTTGCCAGGGCTATATCCTCGTAATCAAAATAATACTTTCCGGCATCAGGCCTTTCCAAACACCCAAAAACATTGAAAAATGCATTCTTTTGGTTTCCTTTCAGGCCTTCAAAAACTACGAACTCACCCTGCATGATCCTTATATCAAGGCTCCTTACCGCTTCCTTCCTCTCATCCCCCAGCTTATAGGACTTACTCATATTCTCTGTTCTTATAAGTACCCTAGCGACCTCATGAATCATTTGGACTCATACCTCCAACCCCAGATCTTCATCGAATTCTTTTCCTGCATATCCTCAGGAGGATTTACCACATACCTGTCACCCGGGATGACCCCTTCAGTAATCTCAACCTCAAAGCTTGTTTCTATCCCTGTTGCAACAATTTTTCTTCTCGCCAGATTATTCTCTACATAATAAATGTACTTCTTTCCATCTTTGTCCATTATAATGGACTCAAAATCAACGACAACCGCATCTGCTTTTATATTCAGGTCTATTTTCACTTCCGCCTCGTATCCGGTTTTTATACTCTCATCGGGATTATCTATGCTGACTTTCACATTTATTTTGGAGCCTTTCCCCTCGCTTACTGAAGCAGTTGCTATCTCGTCAACATCGAATACAGTGCCGTTGTATTCCTTTTCGTCCATACCCTTGACCTTTATCTTTGCCTTCATGCCTTCTTTTATATACAGGGCATCCTGCTGCTTGAGCCGCAGATTCACTATATACCTGGACATATCATATATAAATATCTGAGAGTTTTCCGAGGTTGGGTACTGATCCTTCTCAATATCCAGCTTTACAACTCTCCCGTCGATATTCGCTCTTGTATCTGCATCAACCTTTGATTTCAGGTTGTTTATATTCTCATTTATAAGACTTATGCTGCTTCTCAGTTTAAACACCTGCTCCTCCTTGTCCAGGTCAAAATTGGCAAAGCTCTGATATGCCCTGTCCAATTCCATAGTCTTCAGTGTTAAAACGTCTTCCTTGCCTATTACATTTTTCAGCGAATCCTCATACTGTTTTTTTGATATGGCTCCCTTTTCAAAAAGAAGCTCATCGGCAGACAGTATTTTTTGTGCGGCTGAAAGCTCGGTCCTTGCAGAAGCTGCTGCAATTTCTGCCTGCTTATAGGAATATTCTGCATCCATCTTGTCAGCCGTCTCATTTCTCAGAAGCTTTGCCAGTTCTCTTTCCGCCAGTTTCAGATTTATCTCCTCAACACTCAGCTTGTATTGATTATCTGAGCTGTCCAGCCTCAGTATCAGGTCTCCCTTTTTTACATTCTGCCCTTCTGCAGCAAGCACCTCCAATACTTTTTGAGCCGGGTCGAGATTTATCACCTGCTGCTTATTAGGCTCCACCAGACCTTCTGCATTAATCCTCTGGGTCAGATTCTTCCTGATTGCGGTGCTTATTTCTATTTTCCTGTATTTGGATGGTACAGCTGCAATAATTGTCATTATGCCTATAATACATATCAAGATAATTATTCCTAACAGCAAGCCCAGCTTGTACTTGATTTTCATCATACCCCTCCTCCCCTTGCATATAGCCAGCACCTTACCTTGTGGCCTTCTTCCATTTCTATAAGCTCCGGCATCTCCTTACTGCATATGTCCATTACCCTGCCGCACCTGTTGCTGAACCTGCAGCCCTCCGGATACCGGGATGGATGCGGCACATATCCTGGTATCGCATTCAATTTGGATACCTTTGTGTCAATACTGGGTATACAATTCATCAGACCCACGGTATACGGGTGCATCGGGTATCTGAACAAGCTTTCAACAGATGTTTCCTCCATAATCCTGCCGCAGTACATCACAATCACTCTGTCGGCATTCTCAGCCACTATACCCAAGTCATGGGTTATTAAGAGCATGGACATTTTCAGCTTGTTCTTCATGGATCTCAGAAGCTCCATTATTTCAGCCTGGATAGTGACATCCAGTGCGGTAGTCGGCTCGTCGGCTATAAGTATATCCGGATTGCAGGCTATAGACATCGCAATCATTATTCTTTGCCGCATACCCCCGCTGAATTTTGCAGGAAGCTCATTATATCTCAGTCTCGCTTCAGGAATGCTTACGAAATTCATCAGCTCTATAGCCCGCTCCTTAGACGCTCTTCCTGAGGATTTTTTGTGCAGGACAATAACCTCTCTTATCTGCTCTCCTACCGATATTACAGGATTCAGAGAGGTCATGGGCTCTTGATACACCATGGAGATTCTGTTTCCCCTGACCATCGTCATCTGCTTTTCTGTCAGGTGCAGGAGGTTCGTACCTCCGAACATTATCTCACCGCCTACAGTCTTTCCGGGGGGCTTTATAAGGCGCATTGCCGAAAGTGCTGTAACACTCTTCCCGCTGCCTGACTCACCGACAATCGCAAGAGTCTCATTTCTCTCCAGGCTGAAGGTCACTCCGTCTACTGCTTTGATTTCCTGTTTTTCTATCATAAAATAGGTCTTCAAATCTTTCACTTCAAACAAGCTGCTCATTATCTAATACCCCCACATACAATATCATATACTGTATCCACCATCATCTGTCCCGGGCCTTTAAGCTTCCTGCCGTCAATATTATCCGGTCTGTCATTAGGCGTCCTTATATCCTTTTCTATTCCTTCACTGTCAACAATAATTGAATTAATATCAGATTTCAGAGTATCCTGTGTAGCCGTTGAACCAATCTTTCCATATACAATTTTAACAGCATTTCTTCTTGCATGCTTTTTTAAGGCCTTGATATATTTCTGTGCCAGGTATTCCTTGGGGAGGGTGTTGGTAGTATCTACAATAAGGTTTTGAGATTTATTGAAACCAAAGTTTTTAAGATCAATATAAAAAGCTTTTCTGTACCCTACTCTGAAATACTTATAAAGGAAGTGCTTTGAGCCTCTCTCAATGGACTGGGAGCTATCCCAGAAAGCGAAAATTACCGTTCGCTCAGGCCTTTCCTTACTGCTCCCAAGTACCCGTGCAATTTCAAGCTCAATGGCTGCCCCTCCTGCTTCCATAGAGGACGGATATCTGATATTCTCGTCATCGCCGACTGAATCCAGGTTGCTGCCTATTATGATAATCTCATCCTTCAATTTTTCATCCGAGCCTTGAATATAACCTACAACGCTTGTGCTTTTGGGATTATTGAGATACTCACATTCAATACTGAGGGATATATTGGAATTTCCTTTCCTTAGAAGCTCCTCACCTTTGTTGGAGGACACAGCGATATTGATTGTTGTAATATAATTAGCCGCATTCCTGTCTACAGTCTCCTTCTTAATAATCTCTTCGCTTTCCCAATCCAATATGTATAATAGCGCTATGGGGCTTATATTCTTGTTAATATGCCCCACAATCCTACTAACTGTAAGACCATCAAGTCCTCTTACGTCTACAGTCAGTACTTTGCCCCTCAGATGATCTGTATTACGTCTCTCAAAAGGATATATTCCAAGTTCCCTCATGGTAACATATTTGAATTCATATGTCCCATTTATGTCAATAGGGGATACAATATAATAATCCTTCCTGAATTCAAGCTCAGTTGTGCCTGAAGCCTCACCCGTCACCGACAGGGTTGAGCTTTTAATATTAAAGGCCGATTCCATTTCAAAATCATGAAGGTACTTTCCTTCAAAGGGCTGTATGCCATAATCCTGAAGCTTGCCGGCAAGATATTCCGCTATCTGCCGGTTAGTTCCACTTCCTGACATCCTTCCGGCATATTCAGCTCTGGACAGCTCGTTTATAGTCCCGAAGGCCTCTGCTGCATCAAACTTGTATTTGCTTCCTGCTTGAGGGAAAAATGCTATTACAAGTATCACAGCATAGAATGCCAGCTTTCTTCTTACATTTGCCCGGTAAGTATCTATATTTTTAATTTCGTAGATGAGCCTTGCAGGTGAAAGAAAGCGAGGTACCGCTCTAATCCAGGAAATTATCCTTGAGCTCCTTTTATCAAGCTCAAGCCTCAGCCCTTCTCCAAGAAGGTTAAAGCCGACTATGCTTACAGCAAAGGCGGCCGCCGGATAAAGCACAAGCCAATACCTGCCGATGGAAAGTGACCATTGAGGCGATGCCAGAAGCGAAACCCACTCCACTTCAAAGGGAATCCGGTAATCTCCTGCCGCATCAACAGTTCCTGTGCTTGTTATAAGCCCGAATACCCCAACCTGTGATAACATCAGTAATGCCTGTGCAATCTCCAGGAAAAACAGCACGGCTATAGTAGGAATCAAATGCGGTATTATATTCTGCAGTGCTATCTCCAGTCTGTTCTTTCCGATAGCAATCTCGCCCTCAATAAAATCCTGACTGAGTACCTCCTCCACCTTATCCTTAAGGAGGTTTGCCAGCCTGCTCCAACCAAAGAAAATAAGAATATATGCCACTACATTTGTAGGCTCCTTGAAAATATCCTCCAAAAGCTTTATCCTGCTGAAGAGCATTGCGATTATCACCAGTGGAAATGCACTGAACATTATGCTGAACTGCCGGATAACCCATACTGAAAATCTATTCCTGTATCCCGCCAGTATGGCAAGAGGGAGCGATATCATGAGCCTCCCGAAAGCAATCAGTATTGCAGTAAACAGTGTAAGCTTGCAGCCATAGAATATAAGGCTTTTCATATCCCTTCCATATGCATCGGTACCCCATGGATATTCTGCACAGGGTGCTACCGGCGGTTCAAAAATATTCAATTCCCCATCTATGTATACAAAATCAAGCCTCTCTTTACCATAGGGATCAGCAGGGGTAAAAAACTCCGGATAAATGCTGAACATAATCAATGCAGCAACAATGACAAGACCCAATATCAACGGTATATTCAGTTTATTCATATCCAAGCCTGATTTTTTCAAGCCGTCAACAAATCTCTTCATAGGCTTTCCTCCTTAAGAGGCTTGACGGCTATCGTCTTAAGCATATTAAAAACAGCATCCAGAATGAAATATATAATTCCAATCAGAATAATACTTGCTATTATTCCATCTCTTTCGTTATCGCCAAAAAAGCTGACAAGTGCTTTTGTCAGACCGGGGTAAGAAAAAACATTCTCCACCATCAGCAGATTACCAATGATAATTGAGGTAATTGTAGGCAGGCTATCTATAATTGATGGTATTGCATTCCTCATAACATGATTCCATAGTATCCTGTACCTGGAGCAGCCTTTTCCTATGGCTACGTTGATAAAATCCTGCTGATAGCAGCTGTCTATAGACATTGAAGTCATCCTCGCAATGTAACAGCCGGGAAGTATTGAAAGGGCTAATACAGGCAGCAGCATATGGTTTATCGTTCCGCTGCCTCCTACTCTGAATATCTCTATTCCATTCCTATTCAGAAATATTGCCAGGCGCTGCATAAGTGCAATGATCATGATATCTGGAAGCGAAATGGGTATGATTGTTCCCAGCACCTTGAGGCTTGACTCACTTGTGCTGCCTCTCTTACTGTCAATGATGCCCTTGGGGATTCCAAAAAGTATTGCCAGCATCAGTCCTCCAAACAAGAGCGTTACAGAACTCTTCATTGTTTTGGTGATCAGATAATTTAGGGATCTATTATCCCTTCCGCTCCGGCCAAGATCAAGCTTTAAAAGGGAAAGGAACTTTTCATTTGTGTTTTTGATTATAAAAATCCCAATATGTGAAGGCGTCGCCTTTCCGTCTTCAAAGATAATTGTAAAATCTCCAGGTATGCTGCATATCAGCACTGTAACGTATATAAACACAAGGAATATCAGAGCAGATAATAGTACCTTCCTTGAAGCAAATTTAATTTTATGTATCAAGCTAACCCCCCCTTGAAGTCACTGTCCAGATCCATCAAATGGCATGAAACCTTATGATTCTCATTAATACTCTGTATAAATGGTTTTTTCTCGCTGCAAATCCCCATGGCATAGCTGCACCTTGGATGGAAGCTGCAGCCGGCAGGTGGGGAGACAGGGCTTGGGATTTCCCCTTTCATCACTTCCTTCTCCCTCTTGCTGAAGGGGTCGGGAACAGGTGCTGAGGCCAGCAAGGCTTTTGTATAAGGGTGTGCAGGATTGTTGAATATTTCCTCTACAGTGCCCATCTCAACTATTTTGCCAAGATACATAACTCCTACCCTGTTGGAAACGTGCCTTATAACATTTAAGCCATGGGCTATGAAAAGATAAGATACCTTAAGCTCTTTTTGAAGGTCATCCAAAAGATTGAGAATCTGTGATTGAACTGATACATCCAGAGCTGAAACAGGCTCATCGCATATTATGAACTTCGGCCTGGCGGCAATTGCTCTTGCTATTCCAATTCTCTGCCGCTGTCCGCCGCTGAACTCGTGGGGAAATTTTTTCGCATCCTTATCGCTAAGTCCTACAAGGTTCAAGAGTCTTCTTACCTCTTTATCGTAATCATACTTGAATACTATTTTATGTATACTTAAAGGCTCGGAAAGTATATCCTCTATTGTCATTTTGGGATCCAACGCCGAGTATGGGTTTTG
>LOES01000068.1 GCA_001515955.1 Clostridia bacterium BRH_c25
GGATTCAGAACATCGCAGATTGTTTCTCCGATATTTATGTCCTCTATACCTGAAACGGCCACGATATCACCCAGATATGCCTCTTCTACCTCTGCTCTTTTCAATCCCATAAAACTATAGACTCTTCCAAGCTTCACACTCTGGAAGGTTCCATCTCTTCTGCAAAGAGCAGCGCTCTGTCCATATTTTATTTTTCCTCTTGACACCTTGCCGATTGCAATCCTGCCGACATACTCGTCATATTCTATTGTAGTAACAAGCATCTGCAGTGGTTCATCCATATAACCCTTAGGAGGTTCCACGTAAGATACTATAGTATCAAAAAGAGGCTTCAGGTCCTGAGACTCATCTTCCAGATTCAGCTTTGCCACACCTTGCTTTGCCGATACATACACTGTCGGAAACTCCAATTGGTGGTCATCGGCACCAAGCTCTATAAACAGGTCGATTATTTCATCAATTACTTCCTCAATTCTTGAATCAGGCCTGTCGATCTTATTAATTACTACTATTGGCTTTAAATGAAGCTCCAGCGCCTTTTTCAGCACAAAACGGGTCTGCGGCATAGGACCTTCAGCTGCATCAACGATAAGAAGCACGCTGTCCACCATCTTTAGAACCCTCTCTACTTCGCCGCCAAAGTCTGCATGTCCCGGGGTGTCTATTATGTTTATTTTGATACCGTTATAAAGCACAGCTGTATTTTTTGCGAGTATAGTAATTCCTCGCTCTCTTTCCAGGTCGTTGGAATCCATAACCCTTTCCATGACATTTTCATTAGTCCTGAAGGTGCCGCTCTGCCTTAGAAGTCCATCCACCAGGGTAGTCTTCCCATGATCAACGTGAGCAATTATCGCAACATTCCTTATATCTTCTCTTGTTGTTTTTTCCATTTTATCTTCTCCAATACATGAATTAAGGTGTGATGCGCCTCGGCTGCCCACACCTAAACAATTATACGCTTATATTTATTTTTCTTCAATGTTTTTATTATCATACTATATTTCTGTATAATTTCATATCAATATATTCAAGGCCTTTGGCAAGATTTCAAACTCAGCATCATCACTTCCGGGTATTTCTCCATCTACCTCGATAAGCCCTTTACCGCCGCTTTTTACCTTGACCTTGCTTCCCCTGTAAAACTTAAGCTTCGGATGGCTTAGATGCTTTCCGTCATATATCAGCGGGAAGCTTTTTATAAGCTCTGGCTTACTTAGATCACCCAGAATAATAATATCAAAAACTCCATCATCAATCAAAGCTTCAGGTGCCACCTTCATTCCGCCTCCGAAGTATTTTCCATTGGCGATAATGACGCTGTTCATCCTTTCGCTTAATACTGCTTCACCATCAATAATCACTTCAAAGTCTTTGTTTTTATACAGTATTATAGTAGTGACCGCCCCAAGGGCGAAGGATAATAATCCCTTCAGCAGCTTGGAATGCTTATTGACTCTGTTTGCCGTCTCAGCACCTATGCCGATATCAGCCACATTCATGAAATATCTGGTGACCATTTTTCCAGCTGTGCCAAGAAAATTTACACGTCCAACATCCACTTGCTTTACTTGTTTTCTGTCCAGAATAGCCAGTAAATCTTCTATACCCTTTTTGATATCAAGGGTTCTGATAAAGTCACAGCCTGTCCCTCTTGAAAATACAACAAGTACCGAATCCTCAGATATAGGTTGCCCATTCTCAAAGAATCCATTGACAACCTCATTCATCGTGCCGTCTCCCCCTACAGACATTATTGTCTTGTAACCCGCCTTCAATGCCTGCCCTGCAAGCTCAGTCGCATGTCCGGGGTATTCTGTCAGCACTGCTTCAAACTCATAGCCGGAATCCCGCAATACTCTATCAAACTGCGGCCATTCCTTTGCTGTTGATTTATTTGCCGATACCGGATTCACTACAACAAACATTTTCTCCATATTACATGAGCCTCCCTGCAGAATGATGCGCCTATTGGAACGGGTAACACGGATTTCCTTCGGAAAAACACGGAAATCCACGGAACACACGGCTGGTAAATAATCTAATACATAAGTAATTATCGATAACGAAGAATGTATCGAAATCCACTTATGTAGCTATATAATATATAATAGTTAACCGTGTAATTCCGTAGGAATTCCGTGTAAAATCCGTGTGTCCCGTGTTACCCGTACCTGTAGATATGTTCTATTTGTTTTCCGGCTGCAGGAAGTCCATGTCCAGCTCCACAGCTTTGCCAATTATATTATAAATATCGGAAAACATCTGGTTGAATCTGAGCTCAGCCTGAAGGTACCCTGCTATGTCCGGGTTCAGTACTATAACCTGGTACAGGCTCTGTATCTGATTGAGCTTTGACTCATCTGGCTTTTGACCGGAAAGCTGCATTGCCTGCAGCTCAAACTGCTTTTTCTTGAAGTCATTCACCATATCCTTCGCCCTGCTGTCTTTTTCCACTTTTCCTTTAGCTGCTTTGTAGCTTTTATATTCCTCTGATTCAGACAAGGCTTTTGCCAGTTCATTGGCTTTGTCATATACATACATAGAAAAACCTCCCTTATACTCTATATCTCCATTATTATCGGGAGAATCATCGGATTCCTCTTTGTCTTTTCATATATGAACTCCCTGAGGCTGTCCTTCACTTGGGATTTAATAGTGCCCCATTCTGTTATCTGCTTTTCTTCGCATTTTGCCAAAGCATCCTTTATGACATTCTTTGCTTCCTCCATAAGATTCTCTGACTCCCTGACATATACAAAACCTCTTGATATTATGTCCGGACCTGCTACTACCTGACCGTTTTCCTTGCTTATAGTAACTACTACCACCATCAGTCCATCCTGGGAAAGGTGCTTTCTGTCCCTTAGAACGATATTCCCTACATCACCCACTCCCAGACCATCTACAAGTACTTTCCCCGCAACGACAGTTCCTGCTACCCGTCCTGAGTCCTTGGTGAACTCCAGTACCATTCCTATATCTGCTACAAATATATTATCCTTTTCCACACCCATCTTTTCTGCCAATTGTGCATGCTGTTTAAGGTGCCTGTATTCTCCGTGGACCGGCACGAAGAATTTCGGTTTCACAAGAGCCTGAAGCAGCTTAAGCTCTTCCTGATATGCATGGCCGGAAACATGGATATCTGCGAGAGACTCATATATAACATCAGCACCCTTTTTGAAGAGCTGATTTATTACCCGGGATACAAGCTTTTCATTTCCAGGTATCGGTGTCGCAGAAATAACAACCCTGTCCCCCGGAATTATTGATACCTTACGGTGTTCAGAGGTGGACATCCGGGCTAAAGCCGATAAAGGCTCACCCTGGCTGCCTGTGGTAAGTATCATTATCCTCTCATTCGGATATTTTTCAATATGTTCAACATCTATCATTACTCCATCGGGAACAGTAATATAGCCCAGATCACATGCGACTCCTATTACATTCACCATACTCCTGCCAACCACTGCCACCTTCCTGTCGAACATGGCCGCAGCGTTTATTGCCTGTTGTATTCTATGAATATTCGAAGCAAAGGTGGCAAGAATGACCCTGCCCCCTGCATCTCTGAATAGCTCTACGAAAGTCGCGCCTACAGTACTCTCAGACATTGTATAACCCGGACGCTCTACATTGGTGCTGTCAGCAAGCAGAACCAGCACTCCCTGCTTGCCAAGCTCAGCAAATCTGTGCAGGTCCATTAAATCACCATCAATTGGCTGATAATCAACTTTAAAATCTCCTGAATGTACTATTATACCCACAGGGGTATGAATGGCCAAAGCAACTGCGTCAGCTATGCTGTGGCTGGTTTTTATAAACTCTGCCTCAAGCTCTCCAATTTTTACAGTATCCTTTGGCTTTACTGTTATCATCTCTACTATTTGCAGCAGGCCGAATTCACGGAGCTTGTTCTCTACAAGTCCCAAGGTCAGCTTTGTCCCGTAAACCGGAACATTTATCTGTGGAAGAATATACGGCAGAGCACCTATATGGTCCTCATGTCCGTGAGTCAGCAGTATAGCCTTGACTTTCTCCTTGTTTTTCACCAGATATGTAACATCAGGTATTACCAGGTCAATTCCGAGCATCTCTTCATCAGGGAACGCCAGGCCGCAGTCTATAACTACTATGGTATCCTTGTACTCGATGGCCGTCATGTTTTTTCCGATCTCATGAAGCCCTCCGAGGGGTATCAATTTTAATTTTGCCTTACTTTTTGACACTTTCTAAATCAGTCCTTTCAATATTTTTCCGATCCCGTTCAACAGAATAATTATACTTTATTTTTTTATTTATGAAAAGCAAGAAAATCCAAGCCAAATTGAGGGTGGAAATTTACTCTTTCAAATCAGCACATGTGTTAAAACCCATTAAATTTATTATTCGTCAATTCGAGATGTTTTAATCTGCTGCTTCTCCATGTTTACATTAAAAAAAGGCTTCTATTGAAGCATTTTAACAACCAAGGAAGCCTTTTATGAAACTCGCTTACGGGGCATAACAAATTAAGGTGGAATAGATGCCCCTGCTCGTTATAAAAAGGTATTGCATATCATATGCAATACCGTAAATTACTTCCTACACTTTTCACAGTAACCGAAAAACTTTACGTTATGATTGTTTATTTTAAAATTATATTTCTCTTCTATGCCGGTTTCTAGCTGCTCAAGCAGATCCTCTTCAACCTCGATTACACTGTTGCAGCCGACACAGATAAGATGGTGGTGCTGATGATCCTCATTATGGTGGTTGAGCTCATATCTGCTTCTGCCGTCATCAAAATTATGCTTGTATACAAGACCTACCTCATCAAACATCTGCATTGTCCTGTACACAGTAGCCAAGCCTATATCAGGGCACTTATTCTTAACCAGCTCATAAATTTCTTCAGCACTTAAGTGCTTTCCCTCAGTCTCCAATATGATATCGAGTATGGATCTTCTCTGGGGAGTCAATTTATAGCCTTTTTCCTTAAGCTTTTGCCTCAAATACTCGAATTCTCGCATCAAAGCTTTCATCTTCCTTCTTTTATACTCATTACCATATTATTATTATTTGTACATTTTTGTCAACTAAAATTATTTTTTCACAGCCTCAGCAGAGCACTTTAAACAGTTGCCCGAGCATCCCATGCTGCATTGTACAATAGTCCCGCATCTAGGACATTTGCCCTTCTCCTTCAATATATAACCGCATTTACTGCATTTTAGATTTTTTTTTATATCAGCCATGCTATTATTCCTCCTGTTACAAACGCCACGACAAAGCTTCCAAGCCATATTGCCAGTGCATCCCTGGTACCTCTTTCCTTGAAAATAACCATTATTGCAGCTATACAAGGCACAAACAACGTCATTACTATTAACGACACAAGCACCTGCTGCTGTGTCATTGCTATTGAAGTAAGACCTGCAGCGCCGAAATCTCTCCTGATAATACCCATTATAAAGGCTGTTGCAGTCTCGGGAGGAAGTCTGAGCAGACTTTCTGTTACCGGTGACATCCATTGCTGAATATATATTAATACATTTGTATATTGCAAAACGCTGATGAAAACAGCACCAATTATAAATAACGGAACTGCTTCCTTCAGGAACATCATTGTCTTCTGGAAGGTCTTCCTCAATACATTGCCCAGCATCGGCAGCCTGATTGCAGGGAGGTCGATAAGAAGCTGGGAGCTTTCCCCCGGCATTACCTTGTTGAGAACCGTTCCGGCGATCACGAATACTGAAAATATTGCCGCAGCATATATCAACACATATATTGCATCCAGTTCAGAGATTAGTCCCATTATTACGCCCAGCTGTGCAGAGCATGGTATTGCAAGCCCTAAAAGTATTGTGGCAATTATTTTTTCTCTCTTTGTACCAAGTATCCTGGTAGTCATAGTTGCCATTGTAACACAACCAAATCCAAGTATGATAGGTATTATTGCCTTTCCATTGAGGCCAAGGGACACAAGCATCCGGTCCACCAATGCCGCAATCCTGGGAAGATAACCGCTGTCCTCAAGAAAGGCCATTAGCATATAAAAACCTATGATGAGCGGCAGCAGAAGACCTAATATATATATAGGCACCATCGTGAATATCCCGAACTCTCCGATCAACAGACTGCCTATAAAGCTGCTTTCACTTATTACAGGTGAAACCAATGACAGAACCAGAGGCCTGTATATGCCTTCCATAATTGTTTCTTCAGTAAAGCCCACAACTGTGCCTGCTACAAATACACCTATGACTTTATACATAAGATATAAAGTCACCGCAAGCATGGGAATCCCGGTCACAGGCTTAAGCATCCACCTTCCCAGCAGTACTCCGAAGGAAGCTCCTTTGTTGCTTTCCTTCAAAACCTTATTTACTATATCCTCAACAGACCTGCGTCTTTCGATGTAAATCTCATCACGCAATCCTGCAGTTTTCATACCATATCTTTCTGCGATTATCTCGTCATCCTCCAGTATCATTAAGGCTTCCGCATCACTGCATGTATTTTCTGCAGTCTGCTTTATCATAGCGGCAAGCTTCGGATCTCTATTACCTTGACTTGCTTGGAAAAAAGCCTTTTCCAAAGCTTCCATTCCTGTTTTTTTAGCTGCTGCAGTAGGAATTACCGGAACACCCAGAAGCTCTTCAAGCATCCCGATATCAATGGTTATACCATTCTGTTCAAGCTCGTCCATCATATTCAAAGCAACTATAACCGGTTTGCCCATATCAATCAGTTGTTTTGTAAGGAACAAATCCCTGTCAAGGTGTACACTGTCTACTACATTAAGTATCAGATCGGCACCCAATATTACATCCCTCGCTACCGTTTCCTCTTCATTAAAGGAAGAAACACCGTAAATCCCCGGTGTGTCCATTACAATATAATTCTTGTACTTTCCAGCACTTATGTCCACTGTAGTTCCCGGGAAATTTGATACATCGACATAAATACCGGTCAGGTAGTTAAAGAACACTGACTTGCCTACATTGGGGTTTCCTGCCAGAACCAGCTTCTTTCCCTTCATGCCTTTATAACTTACTTTATTGATATCATGACAATTACTCATTTTCTGTATTCCTTTCAGTATTCCAATAAATGTAGCCGTTAAAAATGCTCAAAAACAAGCATTGCGTTAAATTCCTTCTACTTCTATATCCTCAGCCAAACCTCTTCCTACTGCAACCTCCTGCATTCTGTTCTGCAATATGATAGGACCTCCGGGCAGCTTCTCACTGCAAAGAAATACTGCTCCCTCATATATTCCTATTCTGATAGCCTGGGTTTTCAGGTCTTTATTGTCTATCCTTCTTATTCTGAATCTGTTTCCTCGCTTCACTTTATCCAGAGTCATATATATTACCTCCGTTTTAATTGATATTCATTCTCATTATATCTATATATTATATCATATACTAGTTGAGAATGATTGTCAATAGCATTTAACATGGATAGAATGCTTTATTTTGAGTAATCTTATATTATAGTTATATAAGCATAAAGCATAATTCCCTACTAATACAAAAATTGATTAATTTTTACCATTTTCTTTTCCAATGTGCTATTATGTACATGTAAATATTAATTATTGGGAGGTAATTCAATTGATTCGTCTATCTAAAAGAGCAGAGAAAATGCCTGCATCGCCAATAAGAAAGCTTGTTCCATTTGCACAAGCTGCAAAGAAAAACGGGACCAAGGTTTATCACCTGAACATAGGACAGCCTGATATAAAAACT
>LOES01000069.1 GCA_001515955.1 Clostridia bacterium BRH_c25
TGATAAAAGAAACAAAGCAAGCATCAGAAAAACAATGAACAGGTTAAGGCTGCTTCCTGCATATGCTGTGTGGAGCAGTTTTTCTATTACGTGCGGCTATAGTACAGGCTGAGTGCAAAAATGACCTCTGCTTAGTTGCAACCATTGCCAAATAAAGCTATAATAACAATAGAGTCAAAACCAGTGCATTTCGCGAAAAACATTTTTCATCTAAAATTTCGCGCAAATGCTTACTTATTTAATTTGTTTTGAAATTGTATTTATGAGGTGATATTTTGTCGAAGAAAAGTATTCAAAACAATATAAAGTATGAAATAGCAGGAGTATCCTTGATATTGTCCAGTATATACATATATATAAGTCTTTTTAGCAAAAACTCCGGTATAGTAGGAGAACAAATCAGAATTCTTATTCTTGGAGTATTTGGACTTGGTGCTTATATAGTACCTGTGCTGTTGATTGTACTTGGGCTTGCTATGGTGTACAGAAAGAGTGAAATGCAGATTAACCTTAAATTTTATTCATTCTGTATGTTCTTGTTAGCTACACTGATAGCACTGTTTATGGCAAATTACACAGAGATTGAAGGGGCTGATGCCAGTTGGCTTGACGCAGTAAAATATTACTATACCTTAGGCTCTCTGAATACAGGAGGAGGGGCTGTAGGAGGCTTCTTCGGCTATGCTTTTGTAATGCTCTTCGGAATGGTAGGGACCATTACTATCATAGCGGCACTATATATTATATCTACTCTGATGTTTACGGAGATATCATTTGTACATATTCTTGAGTACCTGAAAAACTCAGTAGTGAACTTATACGCACATATAAGGAACAAGGACAGGGAGGCTGCAATTACCAAGGAACTGCAAAGGAAAACAGCGGCAAAGAAGCAGGAGGAGCCTGGATTGCATGAGGCTGATGATGAAGAGCGTATAAGGAATATAGATAAGAAAATCAAAATTCTTGATTTCACAAAACATTTTGACAAGAGCTTTAAAAACAAGGAAGAAAATGAGGCTGCGGAAAGAGTGAAGGATAACTCAGAAGCCAGAGAGCATAAAAGCAAGTCCGGCAAAGAGAATCCGGCAGCTAAGCCTGATGCGGAAACGAAAATAGTCCCTGTGAGCAACAAACACTATGCAAATTACAAGCTTCCCGGGCTGAATCTTCTCACATTGCCTTTGGAGAACAAGACCGGCAACGGGAAAAAAGAAGTAATGAACAATGTGAAAATACTGGAGGATACTCTCAAAAACTTTGGAGTCAGTGCCAATATTGCCCAGGTTTCTGTGGGACCCACCATTACAAGATATGAGCTGCAGTTGAGTCCCGGGGTAAAGGTAAGCAAGATATTGAGTCTTGCAGATGATATATCCCTTAGCCTTGCGTCACCGGGCATCAGGATAGAAGCACCGATTCCCGGTAAAGCGGCAATAGGAATCGAAGTACCCAATAAAGACGTATCCAGCGTTCTTCTCCGAGAGGTGCTGGAATCTGAGGAGTTTAAGAATCAGAAATCAAAGATATCCTTTTCAATAGGAAAGGATGTAGCCGGTGCGAATATAGTGGCGGATCTGGCAAAAATGCCGCATCTTCTTATCGCCGGCTCCACCGGATCCGGCAAAAGTGTATGCATAAATACTTTAATAGCGAGCATATTGTACAAGGCAACCCCTGACGAAGTCAAGCTGCTGCTTATAGACCCAAAGGTGGTGGAGTTGAGCGTATACAAAAATATTCCCCACCTGTTGGTTCCGGTGGTTACTGATCCGAAAAAGGCAGCAGGAGCTTTGAATTGGGCTGTCATGGAAATGACAGAGCGCTATAAAAAGTTTGCTTCAAATAATGTACGGGATATATATGGTTATAACAGCCTGAACAAAGAGGGTGTTGACAAGCTTCCCCAAATAGTTGTAATAATAGATGAATTGGCAGATTTGATGATGGTCGCTCCAGGGGAAGTGGAGGATTCCATTTGCAGATTGGCACAAATGGCCCGTGCCGCAGGAATACATCTTGTTGTAGCAACCCAAAGACCTTCTGTGGACGTTATTACAGGACTTATAAAAGCGAATATCCCCTCAAGGATATCCTTTGCGGTGTCCTCTCAGATTGACTCAAGAACAATACTTGACATGGGTGGTGCCGAAAAGCTTCTGGGAAAAGGTGATTCACTGTTCTATCCTGTCGGAGAAGCGAAGCCCTTAAGAGTCCAGGGTGCCTTTGTATCAGAGAAGGAAATTGAAAGGCTTGTGAACTTTATAAAGGATCAGGTGCCTGTTAACTTTAATGATGAGATAATCAAAGAAATTGAACATAGTGTAGAAATTGACGAGGATGCCGATGTTGATGAGCTTTTGAAGGACGCCATTGAAATAGTTGTGCAAAGCGGACAGGCATCCATACTCATGCTGCAGAGAAGATTAAAAATAGGCTACAGCAGAGCTGCAAGGCTTATAGACCAGATGGAGGAACGCAGGATAATAGGAGGCTATGAAGGCAGTAAGCCCAGGAAAGTGCTCATAAGTAAGGAAGACCTTGACGAAACGATTTAACTCTTTGACACTTAAGATTTTATATAATATACTCTTCATAGTGCTATATAAATTGCATCTACTCAATGTAAGCTTCTTTGCGCGATTTGTATGGAGATATTAGGAGGAGAGAGATTCTTGAAGCTGAAAGCAGCAATTGTATCCCTGGGATGCTCTAAGAACCTTGTTGATTCAGAGGTTATGGTGCAGAGCATTCTTAATGATGATTATGAAATAACCAATGATGCCCGGGTTGCAGAGGTAATAATAATAAATACCTGTGGTTTTATAGAAAGTGCCAAGCAGGAATCCATTGATACTATACTTGAAATGTCAGAGTATAAAAGCAATGGGAAATGCAAGGTGCTTATAGCATCAGGCTGTATGGCGGAACGCTATAAGGAAGAGCTGATGAAAGAGCTTCCTGAACTTGATGCAGTTATCGGCACCGGCGATTACAAGGGTATTGCTGAAGTGATCCGGAAAGCACTTAAGGGTGAAAAAATAGTCCTGTACGGACACCAGGAGCTGGTTGACATAGATAAGCTCCCAAGGCGTATATCTACCTTTGGATCATCATCTTACCTTAAGATAGCAGAAGGCTGTGACAATAGATGCAGCTATTGTATAATACCCGCTCTGCGTGGAAGATACAGAAGCAGAAAATTCGAAGATATCATTGAGGAAGCGGAAGAGCTTTCCATGAATGGAATAAAGGAACTGAACGTAATAGCTCAGGATATAACCAGGTATGGTATCGACCTATACGGCAGATACAGGCTGAGCGAGCTTCTCAAGGAGCTTGCTGCAATTGAAGGTATAGAGTGGATAAGGCTGCTGTACTCCTATCCTGATGAATTCAACGATGAACTGATAGAGACTATAGCAAGAGAAAATAAAATCTGCAAATACCTTGATATTCCGATACAGCATGCAAGCAATTCCATACTTAAGAAAATGGCCCGCAGGAGCAGCAGAGAGAAAATTCTTGAGCTGATCGGAAAGCTTCGAATAAGTATGCCGGATATAATCCTCAGAACATCTCTTATTGTAGGTTTTCCAGGGGAGACCGAAAAAAATTTTGAGGAGCTTTATAATTTTGTTGCCGGGGTGAAGTTCAACAGACTAGGGGTCTTCACCTATTCAAGGGAAGAGGATACCGCTGCTCATGATATGCCCAATCAAATTGATGAGGCAGTAAAGCAGAAAAGACTTGAAAAAATTATGCTTCTTCAAAAGGATATATCCTTTGAAAACAACAGAAAGCTTGAAGGAAAAATTGTCAAAGTTTTGATTGAAGGCTATAGCGAAGGTGAATATTTCGGGCGAAGCTATATGGATGCACCTGAAATAGACGGAAAAGTGTATTTCAAATCTGACAAGGACTTGATACCCGGAGATTTCTGCCATGTAACAATTAAAAAGGCTTACGAATACGATTTGGTGGGAGAGAGAACAGATGAATCTGGCAAATAAAATAACTTTGTTGAGGATATTTATGATTCCGGTTTTCATGGTATTGATGCTTATGGAGTTTCCTTATCATATGGAAGCTGCACTGGCTGTATTTCTTATAGCTTCACTTACAGACAAGCTTGACGGATATCTGGCCAGAAAATACAATATGATAACCGACTTTGGAAAATTCATGGATCCCCTTGCCGACAAGCTGCTGGTTACAGGAGCTTTTGTAGTGCTTGTACAGCTTGGCAGAATAGAAGCCTGGATAGTATTTGTAATACTCGCCAGAGAGTTTGCAGTTACAGGGCTTAGGAGCCTTGCAGCCGCCCAGAATGTTATTATAGCTGCCAGCAATTACGGAAAAATAAAAACAGTGGCTCAGATTATTGCAATTTCAGTACTGCTTTTGGGCAACTATCCCTTTAGTCTTATAAATATTCCCATGGATATTATTATGGTCTACGCGGCACTTATTATTACTATATTGTCCGGGCTTGATTATTTCAGTAAGAATAAACAGGTAATAATAAAGGTCAGACATTAAGAATGCAAATAAAAAGGCTTTTTCTTTCAAGATAAAGCCTTTTTTCACATTTACATATCAAAATAAAGACAAATACATGGAGGTTCTAAAATGAAAAGCGAAATCATTGCTGTAGGTACTGAATTATTGCTGGGTAACATTGTGAATACCAATGCCCGGTATCTATCCCAGAAGCTGGCGGATCTCGGAGTAGACGTATTTTACCATGTGGTGGTCGGAGACAATCTGCAAAGGTTAACAGCCACCATAAAAGAAAGCCTTGAGCGTTCAGAGCTTATTATTACCAGTGGAGGCTTGGGACCCACTGTAGATGACCTTACAAAGGAAGGTGTCGCTGAAGCATTGGGCTTGAAGCTGCTGCCTGATGAAGCCAGTATAAGGAAAATTGAGGAAATGTTCAAAGCTATGGGAAGACCTATGACACAAAATAACATAAAACAAGGATATATCCCCGAGGGTGCTATGATACTGGAAAATAACAACGGAACTGCTCCCGGGGTATTGATAGAGAAGAACGGGAAGATAGTGATAATGCTCCCAGGCCCTCCGAAAGAACTGTATCCTATGTTTGAGGATAAGGTAATGCCATATCTCAAGACCAAGGTACATTCCACCATAAGGTCCAGAATACTTCGTGTAGTAGGTATTGGAGAATCCTCTGCAGAGGATATGCTTAAGGATATTTTCAAAAATCAGACCAATCCCACAATAGCCCCTTATGCGAAGGATGGGGAAGTGCACCTCAGAATAACCGCTAAGACCGATACCCCAGAGGAAGCTGAACGGCTTATAAGCCAAATGGAGGAAAGAGTTAAGGTTATACTGGGTGATAATATTTACGGCTATGATGAAGAAAGCTTGGAAGAGGTGGTTTTGAAGCTGCTTTGGGATAGAAAGCTTACTCTTTCCCTTGCAGAATCCTGTACCGGAGGACTTGTTTCCAGCCGCATTACTGATGTACCCGGAGCGTCCGCAAGTCTTATGTACGGAGTTACCAGCTATAGCAACGAGTCAAAAATCAAGCTTTTGGGAGTAGAGGAAGAGACAATAAGAAGCTATGGAGCTGTAAGCACCCAAACAGCAGAAGAAATGGCTGTTGGCGTAAAAAGAATCGGCAGCACCGATGTTGGAATCTCAATTACCGGTATCGCAGGACCTGACGGAGGCAGTGCCGAAAAGCCCGTTGGATTATGCTATGTTGGAATTGCAATAGGAAGCACAGTAAAAGCATATAAGCTCATGTTCACCGGCAACAGAAAACGGATAAAATGGAACGCAAGCAGCAGAGCACTTGATTATTTAAGAAGAGAATTGCTTTTTTCAAATAAAAATAGTTAAATTATGTAATTTCCTTGACTAATATATAGCAATATAATATAATATAAATATAAGAACATTTGTTCGATATGCTATTAAAGGCATACATATGAAAGGAAGGTGTGGCAGTTAATGTGCGCTGCAATGAACGATAAAAAGAAAGCGATAGAACTGGCTTTAAGCCAAGTTGAAAAACAATTCGGCAAAGGCTCAATAATGAAGCTTGGTGATTCTAAAAAATTGAATTTGGAATCTGTTCCCACAGGCTCAATCGAACTTGATATAGCTTTAGGTATAGGTGGAGTTCCCAGAGGAAGAATAGTTGAGATATTCGGACCTGAATCTTCAGGTAAGACTACAGTAGCACTTCATATAATTGCCGAAGCGCAAAAAAATGGTGGAGAAGTGGCCTTCATAGATGCAGAGCATGCTTTGGATCCTGCATATGCTAAAAATTTGGGAGTTGATACTGAGAACCTTATTGTTTCCCAGCCTGACACAGGTGAGCAAGCACTTGAAATAGCAGAAACGCTTGTTAGAAGTGGAGCAATTGATGTAGTTGTTGTTGACTCTGTTGCAGCATTGGTTCCAAAGGCTGAAATAGACGGAGAAATGGGTGATACTCACGTAGGCTTGCAGGCAAGACTTATGTCTCAAGCCCTTAGAAAACTTGCCGGAGCCATCAGCAAATCCAATACAACAGCAATATTTATAAACCAGCTGAGAGAAAAAGTAGGTGTTATGTTCGGAAACCCTGAAACTACACCTGGTGGAAGAGCCTTGAAGTTCTATGCCTCGGTCAGACTTGATGTAAGAAGGATTGAGAATATAAAGCAAGGCAACGATGTTGTAGGCAGCAGAACAAGGGTCAAGGTAGTCAAGAATAAAGTTGCACCGCCGTTTAAACAGGCAGAGTTTGATATTATGTATGGAGAGGGTATTTCTAGAGAAGGCAGTGTTCTTGATGTCGCTGTCAACAACGATATAGTTCTCAAGAGTGGTGCATGGTACTCCTATGGAGATACAAGAATAGGGCAGGGCAGGGAAAATGCAAAGCAGTACCTGAAGGAGAACCCTGAGCTTACAAAGGAATTGGATAAGAAACTGAGGGAAATGTTCAGCCTGGGAGTATCCAAAGCCGCAGCAGCTACTGCTGTTGAAGCAGTAGAGGATGATGAATTATAAATTAAAAATATATAAAATCAATGACCTCTATCCTTGGGTAGAGGTTAATTCATATTTAGGGTGTGAAACAGATGCAAATTACAAAAATTGAGGAACAAAAAAAGAATAAAAAGAGATACAGCATCTTTATAGATGGCGAATACCACAGCTCTATTGATAAAGAAATTCTGGAAGAGCTGAATTTTCGCGAAGGAATGGAATTAAATCAAGATGAATTCGATAAAAAGATGGATATAATACAGTATAAGAGTGCCCTGAGAGCGGCTCTTTATATGCTGGCCCGCTCATCAAAAACAGAAAGTGACATAACAAAGCGTCTTAAAGAAAAGCAGCATTCGGAAACTGCCATAAAGCAAGTATTGCAATATTTGAAGGAAATTGGTTATATAAATGATGAAAGCTATACTGAGAGCTTTATCAGTACAATGAAGGAAACTGCCGGTGCAAGCAGGAGAAGTCTTTATTACAAGCTCGCCGCCAAAGGAGTAGACAGTGAAGTCATCCAACAAAAGCTTGAAGAAGCAGATGTAGACGATTACGCATCTGCATTGAAAGCTGCACAGAAAAAGATATCCGGCTTAAAAGGCGATAAAAAAGAAAAGGCATCAAAGCTTCTCAGCTATCTTTATAGAAAAGGCTTTGGAATGGAAGTTTGCAGAAGAATAATTGATGAGCTTGACCTTGATGAAAGTTAATATAAAGCAAGTGTAACTCCACCTTCTGCAAGATGGAGTCTTGGAATTATGATTTAAATAGCAAAATTCAAGGAATTTTGCAAATCATTGTTAAATTGTTTGAATTGTCACAATAACTTGACAAAATTTTGTATAAGATATAAAATTATTTTGATATGGTGTATCAGTTGAAAGTAGCGTGTTCTTATAAAATTATGTTTATTATGTAAATGATGATTTATCAAAAAGGCTTAGTGGAAGCCGTTGCCGATAGTCGAGAATATATTTAAATCAAGGAGGTGAAAATGCTATCGAAATTGCAATTTATATAGCAATTGCACTAATTACCTTTATTTTTGGGTATTTAGTTAGAAGATATATTGCTGAATCAAAGATAAAAAACGCTGAGGAGCAGGCAAAAAAGATAGTTTCTGAAGCCGAGAGGCAATCTGAAACAAAGAGAAAGGAAGTTGTGCTTGAAGCTAAAGAAGAGGTTCATAAGCTTAGAGCAGAGCTTGACAGAGAAATTCGTGACAGAAGAAATGAAATACAAAGGATTGAACGCAGGCTGCTCCAGCGCGAAGAGCTTTTGGATAAAAAAGTTGAAAACTTGGAACAAAGAGATGAGGCAATCTCAAAGAAGCAGAGAGATATTCAAAAATCCCACGAGGAAGTACAGGAACTCTATAAAAGGCAAGTAGAGGAACTTGAGAGATTATCGGGCTTATCATCAGAAGACGCAAAACAACTACTTTTAAACGATATTGAAAAACAAATACGGCATGATGCCGCAATGATGATCAAGGAAATTGAAACAAAAGCCAAGGAAGAAGCAGAACGCAGAGCTAAAGAAATAATATCCGGCGCCATTCAAAAGTGCTCTGCCGATCATGTCGCCGAGACAACTGTTTCAGTTGTACCTCTGCCAAATGATGAGATGAAGGGCAGAATAATCGGACGTGAAGGCAGAAATATAAGAACGTTGGAAACACTCACAGGCATCGATTTAATTATTGATGATACACCAGAAGCAGTTATATTATCTGGTTTTGATCCTATAAGAAGAGAAGTTGCAAGGGTTGCCCTTGAAAAACTCATAGTTGATGGAAGAATACATCCTGCAAGGATTGAGGAAATGGTAGAAAAGTCCAAGAAGGAAGTGGATAACTACATCAGGGAACAGGGGGAGCAAGCTACCTTCGATACTGGAGTCCATGGACTGCATCCTGAGATTATCAGGCTTTTAGGAAGATTAAAATTCAGAACAAGTTATGGACAGAATGTTCTGAAGCACTCGATTGAAGTGGCTCACCTTGCTGCAGCAATGGCTGCAGAGCTGGGAGTAGATGTCAAGCTTGCAAAAAGGGCAGGTCTGTTGCATGACCTAGGGAAAGCAGTAGATCATGAGGTTGAAGGTCCACATGTACAGATTGGTGCTGACCTTGTAAAAAAATACAAAGAATCAAGTGAAGTAGTACACGCTGTAGCAGCACATCATGGAGATATTGAGGCTACAACAGTCGAAGCAGTTCTGGTGCAGGCAGCTGATGCAATATCTGCTGCAAGACCGGGAGCAAGAAGAGAAACATTAGAATCCTATATTAAACGTTTGGAAAAAATTGAAGAAATAGCTAATTCATTTAATGGAGTTGAAAAATCTTTTGCTATTCAAGCCGGTAGAGAAGTTAGAATAATGGTTAAGCCGGAGGATGTCAGCGACAGTGAAATCGTCTATATAGCGAGAGACATTGTAAAGAGAATAGAAGACGAGCTTGAATACCCTGGTCAGATAAAAGTCAATGTAATCAGGGAAACAAGAGCAATTGAATATGCAAAATAGAAAATGTGCGGCAATACATGCGAAATGCATGTAGCCGCCTTTTTTAATAATAATAATATATAGATACGAGATACGAGCTGCGAGATGCGAGACTTAGGGTAGGTCTATGGAGTTGTATCTCGCATCTAAAATTTGGAGGTATAATATGAACATATTGTTTATCGGTGATGTGGTTGGCAGACCGGGAAGGAATTATCTGAACAAGAATCTTGGCAGGCTTCAAAAGGAAAATGCCATTGATTTCACCATTGTAAACGGTGAAAACAGCGCCGGCGGAGTCGGCATTACAAAGAGTACATACGATGAGCTTTTGGGCTTTGGAGTTGATATGATTACTTTAGGCAACCATTCCTGGGCAAAAAAAGAGATATTTGAATTCATAGAAGAGTCTGATAAGCTTGTAAGACCTGCCAACTATCCAAAAGCTACACCCGGCAAGGGTTTCAGGATAGCAGAAAAGGCAGGTAAGCGAATAGCTGTAGTCAACCTATGCGGAAGAATATATATGGACTGTATTGATTGCCCCTTCAAAATAATTGATGAAATCCTTGAGGAGATTAAAGCTGATACAGATATAATAATAGTTGATTTTCATGGGGAGGCTACATCAGAAAAGCTGGCGATGGGCTGGTATCTTGATGGTAAAGTACATGCAGTGTTAGGTACACACACCCATGTCCAGACTTCCGATGAGAGGGTATTGCCCGGTGGAACTGCATATATTACCGATACAGGAATGACCGGTCCCAGGGATTCGATACTGGGTGTTGATAAGGAAATAGTTATTAAGAAGTTTATTACCGGCATGCCTGCACGATTTGAAGTGGCAAGCGGCGATACTGTACTTGGAGCCGTAATTGTACAAATTGACGATAATAACAAGGTGACCGGAATAAACAGGGTTGTGGATTAACTTTATACTTTTACCCCTTGAAAAATGATAAATCCAGCTCTAAAATAACTCAAAATTCAAAATTGTAGAAAAAAAGAGGAATTTAGAAAATTTTGTAGAATAAACAATCATAGTAATTTTAGTATATTTTGGATTTATTCTATTAATAAAGGGGGGTTTTTAATGGATGTACTAAAGGTATCAGCAAAATCAAACCCTAATTCTGTTGCAGGAGCCTTAGCAGGAGTGTTGAGAGAAAAGGGCTCCGCAGAAATACAAACAATAGGCGCCGGAGCATTGAACCAAGCAGTCAAAGCAGTTGCCATCGCCAGAGGATTTGTTGCACCGGGAGGAATTGACTTAATATGCATACCCGCCTTCACTGACATTTTAATAGACGGTGAAGAGAGAACAGCTATAAAGCTGATAATAGAGCCCAGATAGTCTTTAATACCTGCTTTTATTATAAGCAGGTATTATTTTTTAAACATCAAAAATTCTTTTTTTGCGTTATGTGTAAATAATGATATAATATTATTTATTAGTAAAATATATATCATATATATTAATTATAAATGATGATATTTGTACAGGATATACTGTACAGGAGGCTTAACATGCTAAAAGCTGATTTACATATACATACAACTGCTTCAGATGGTCTCATGAGCCCCGATGAGGTTGTGCGATGGGCAAGTGTGAAAAGGTTGGCAGCAATAGGAATAACCGACCATGATACTGTCAATGGCATTGGTCCTGCAGTGGAAGCTTCACCCAAGTATGGAGTTGAAGTAGTACCGGGAATAGAGTTAAGTACTTTGTATGCTGAAGAAGAAATACATATTCTGGGTTACTATATAGACTATAAAGCAGATTGGTTCCTGGATATTCTTAAAAAAATTCAGAATTCCAGATATGAAAGGGCTGATAGGATAGTAAACAAGCTTAACGGTTTAGGCGTAAATATAACACTTGAACAGGTTAGGGATATAGCCGAGGCCGGTGCAATAGGCAGGCCTCATATTGCCAGGGCAATGATTAATGAAGGCTATATAAATAACATTAAAGAAGCCTTCAAAGGATACATAGGAAAAGACTGTCCTGCTTATGTGGAGAGATATAAGCTCAATTGCAGTGAAGCAATTGGAATCATAAAAAAACTTGGAGGCATATCGGTGCTGGCTCATCCAGGACTTATAAAAAACAAAATAAATATTGGCAGGATTATAGAGCTTGGGATTGATGGCATTGAAGTTTATCATTCAAAACATGATGATGAGACCATAAGAAATGCACTGTCAATTGCAAACTCAAGAAAACTATTGATAACAGGAGGCTCTGACTGCCATGGCATGAAGTTAAATAATGAACCGATAATAGGAAATTGTTCGGTTGATTATAAATATGTTCAAAAACTCAAAGATAAAATTAACAGCAGAATTTGGAGGGGAAAAGATGGAAATCAGAATTTCTAAAAAAATATCGAATATTGCTTCGTCTATGACACTTGCAGTAGATGCCAAGCTTAAGCAAATGGTTGCAGAAGGAATCAAGGTATATGGCTTTGGTGCCGGAGAACCTGATTTTGACACACCTGAGTACATAAGGAATGCTGCAGTGGAAGCTATAACTAAAGGTTTTACAAGGTATACTGCCGCATCAGGGACTCTGGAGCTAAGAAAAGCTATATGCGCAAAATTTCAAAGAGATAACAATCTGAATTATGAGCCGAATCAAATAATAGTATCCAGTGGCGCCAAGCACTCACTTTCCAATACTTTTGCAGCAATTCTTAATCCGGAAGATGAGGTTATCGTTCCTGTACCCTACTGGGTTAGTTATACCGAGATTATCAAGCTTAATGACGGAGTACCTGTTCTTGTTCCGACAAAAAAGGAGAACAACTTCAAGATGACAAAGGAAGAGCTTCTGAAGTCACTGACATCAAAGACAAAAGCAATACTTATAAACTCTCCCAGCAATCCTACGGGAGCCGTATATACTGAAAAAGAGCTTAGGGATATAGCTGAGGTTGCAGTAGCAAACAACCTGTTTGTAGTATCAGATGAAATATATGAAAAACTTGTATATGACGGAAACAAGCACATAAGTATCGCATCCTTCGGGAAAGAAATAAAAGAACTTACAATTGTAATAAACGGCATGTCAAAAGCATATGCCATGACAGGCTGGAGACTTGGATATGCTGCCGGTAATGAAAAGCTGATCAAAGGGATGTCCAGTGTCCAAAGCCATGCCGTATCACATCCCAGTTCCATAACACAATATGCTTCAACCGCGGCTTTGAACGGGTCACAGGATGATATGGCGAAAATGGTTGTAGAGTTTGAAAAAAGAAGTGTACATATGTATAAGAGAATAAATGCAATTGACGGTTTAAGCTGTATTAAGCCTGAAGGAGCCTTTTATGTTTATGCTGATATTAGCAATTATCTGGGCAGGGAATTATGTGGTACAAAACTCAATTCCTCACTGGATTTTTCTCAGATCATGCTGGAGAAGGGTCATGTCGCAGTAGTTCCAGGTGCTGCTTTCGGAACTGACAATTATATCAGACTTTCTTATGCCACTTCTATGGAAGTCATAGAGAATGGTCTGAATGCCTTTGAAGACTTTATCAAAGAAAATCTAAAATAGGAAGGTAAGCACAGTGAACAGAACGGAATATCAGAACCCTTTAATAAGCAGATACGCAAGCAAAGAGATGTCCTTTATTTTTTCCGAGGACTATAAGTTTTCTACCTGGAGGAAGCTCTGGGTTGCTCTTGCGGAAAGTGAGATGGAGCTTGGACTTAATATCACGGAGGAGCAGGTAGCTGAACTGAAGGAGCACATATATGATATCAATTATGAGGATGCAGAAAGAAGGGAGAAGGAGACACGGCATGATGTAATGTCCCATGTCCATGCCTATGGACTCCAATGCCCCAAAGCAAAGCCTATAATACACCTGGGAGCCACCAGCGCATTTGTGGGGGATAATACCGATGTAATACAGATGTCGGAAGGCTTGAAGCTTATACGGATTAAGCTTGTGAATGTAATTAAGAATCTTGCAGATTTTGCTGACAGATATAAGAAGCTGCCTGCTCTGGGTTTTACACATTTTCAGCCTGCACAGCTGACCACTGTTGGCAAGAGAAGCTGCTTATGGCTGTTGGATTTTCTCATGGATATTGAAGAGCTTGAATTTCAGTCAGACAGGCTTAAGCTCAGGGGAGTAAAGGGTACAACGGGCACACAGGCGAGCTTTATGGCACTTTTTAATGGTGATCATAACAGGATTATAGAATTGGACAGGAGAGTCACTGAAAAAATGGGCTTTGAAAAAAGCTTTGCTGTCACAGGGCAAACATACTCCAGAAAGCTGGACAGCCAGGTTCTGAATGTACTTACCCAAATAGCAGAATCCACTCATAAATTCAGCAATGACATACGACTTCTTCAAAGCCTGAAGGAGATAGAAGAGCCCTTTGAGAAGAACCAGATAGGTTCCTCGGCTATGGCTTACAAGAGAAATCCAATGAGATGTGAAAGAATTGCAGCACTATCCAGGTTTGTGATAACAAATTCTCTTAATCCCGCCATTACAGCAGCGTCTCAATGGTTTGAAAGAACCCTTGATGATTCCGCCAACAAGAGACTTGCGGTCCCACAGGCTTTTCTCGCTGTGGACAGCATACTCAATATAATGATAAATGTATCCAATGGACTTGTAGTATACGAGAAGATGATAAAGCGCCATATTGACGATGAACTTCCTTTTATGGCTACTGAGAACATACTGATGGAAGCTGTAAAAAATGGCGGAGACCGGCAGGAGCTGCATGAGAAGATAAGGCAGTACTCTATTGAAGCAGGAAGAAGAGTCAAGGAAGAGGGCTTGGATAACAACCTGATCAGCCTTATTGAGAAGGATGGAAGCTTCAAGCTGAATAAGGATAAAATGCAGCAGCTTCTGGATGCAGGAAACTTCATAGGAAGAGCACCGGAACAGGTTGAGGAATTCCTTAAGGAGCACATTTATCCGCTTCTTGAGAAAAACAATGATAAACTGAATGTAAAAGTTGACCTTACGGTTTAAAACACAAGGAGGAATACATATGAGCAGTATAATGATCAAGCAGCTATATAGAAATACCGGAGAGCACCTGAACAAAAATATTCAGGTATCCGGTTGGGTGAGGACTGAAAGAACCTCCAAAAATTTTGGTTTTATAGAACTGAATGATGGAAGCTTTTTCAAGAACCTTCAGGTAGTATTTGAAGAGGGCTTGGAAAACTTCAATGACATAGCAAAGCTTTCGGTAGGCTCAGCAATAAAAGTGGAAGGCTTGCTGCTGGAATCTCCCGGAGCAAAGCAGCCCTTTGAGCTGAAAGCATCCAGGATTGAAATAGAAGGACTTTCTGCTCCTGAATACCCTCTGCAAAAAAAGAGTCATTCCTTCGAATTCTTAAGGTCAATAGCACACCTTAGGCCAAGGACAAATACTTTTTCAGCAGTATTCAGAATAAGGTCACTGGTAGCATATGCAATACACAGGTTCTTTCAGGATCAGGGCTTTGTATATGTACATGCTCCAATTATCACAGGTAGTGATGCAGAAGGTGCAGGTGAGATGTTCAGGGTTACGACCTTGGATATGGATAACCCTCCAAGAACTAAGGAAGGAAAGCTTGACAGCTCAAAGGATTTCTTCGGCAAGGCAACAAATCTTACAGTAAGCGGACAGCTTAATGTAGAGTCCTTCTGCATGGCCTTCAGAAATGTTTACACCTTTGGACCCACCTTTAGGGCAGAAAACTCCAATACCGCAAGACATGCAGCGGAGTTCTGGATGATAGAGCCGGAAATAGCCTTTGCAGAGCTTTCGGACAATATGGAGCTTGCAGAGAGTATGGTAAAATATATAATCAATTATGTATTGGAGAATGCTCCGGAAGAGATGGAGTTCTTTAACAAATTCATTGATAATACACTTCTGGAAAGGTTAGACAGTATAGTAAACTCCGAATTTGGAATTGTTACCTATACCGAAGCTGTAGATATACTGATGAAATCAGGAGTTAAGTTTGAATATCCCGTAAAATGGGGAACAGACCTGCAGACAGAGCATGAAAGGTATATTACAGAACAGGTGTTCAAGAAACCGGTATTCGTCACAGACTACCCCAAGGAAATAAAGGCTTTCTATATGAGAATTAATGATGATAATAAAACAGTAGCAGCAATGGATTTGCTTGTACCGGGAGTAGGGGAAATCATAGGCGGCAGCCAGAGAGAAGAAAGACTTGATGTACTGGAAAAGAAAATGGATGAGATGAGACTTGATAAGGAAGGCTACTGGTGGTATCTTGACACAAGAAAGTATGGTGGTGTTAAGCATGCAGGTTATGGACTTGGTTTTGAGAGAATGATAATGTATATAACCGGCATGAGCAATATCCGAGACGTGGTGCCTTTCCCAAGGACAGTAAAATCAGCTGAGTTTTAAAAATTCGAAAGACTGTTGAAGATTTCAACAGTCTTTTTTGTGCAATTATATTCTTTATAATGCAATTCATGTAATTGCTCAATATCAAACATAACAAAATTTTAATGACGAATAATATTACTATCTGAAGTAAATTGAGCGCACTTGGAAGTTATATCCGGGATATGGTGCGAATTCAATAACTACTTAGGAAACGTTTGTGCGAAGTTTGAATGGACTATATAAAAGTTTTTCGCGAAACGTATATCTGAGGAGGAATTTTATGCGTGTTAAATTAATCATCGTTGTTATTTTGATATTTTCACTATTGCTTCCTGGTGTATACGCAGAACCTGATACTGAGCTTATAAAGGAGATTATGGAATGTCCCGAGGAAGAAGTAATTTCCATATCGAGCAGCTACGAGTATATAGAATCCTTAAAATCAATGGGCTATTATAAGCATGATTATAAGGATGATCATATTAATGCCAGGAATGCAGTGCTGCGGTTCCAAAGTGACTGCAACCTTCCTGCGGACGGTATCCAAGGGCCGGTATTCAAGAGCGCCATGATAAAGAGGCTGATGATGGGCACTAAATTCAGATCCCCTGACATTATAGCAAGAGCACCATCCAAGGGCCACTGGATTACAATCAACCGTACAAAAAGAATTCTTACATTGTATAGAGGAAAAACCGTCATAAGAAAATACCCCATAGCAATTGGAAAAGACTCGGCTAAGACACCCCAGGGAAAATTCTATGTATACTTAAAAAGAAAGAATCCCATGTGGACGGGAGGGCGCAGCGCAAAGCCTGTTGCAGGAGGTTCTCCCAAGAATCCTCTTGGTACCAGGTGGATTGGCCTTTCTCCTGGAAAAGGGAACCTATATGGCATCCATGGCAATAACAGTCCGTATTCCATCGGAGGCCGTGTTTCGAAAGGATGCATCAGAATGATAAATTCTGACGTATTGAGTTTGTATAATATTGTCTCAATCGGAGCACCGGTATGGATAGGTGATGACAGCACCCTGAGAAAATGGGGAGTGACACAGAAGAGCTTTTATTAATGATTGAAACAAAAAATTAAAAAAGCCGCAAACAATTGCGACTGTAAGGTTCTATTTTGGCAGGGGTACAGGGACTCGAACCCGGAACCAACGGTTTTGGAGACCGCTACTCTACCAATTGAGCTATACCCCTGCGATACTTATTTATTATATATAAAAAACCAGGCTAAGTCAATAGCTTATATAACCTCTATTAGCATTTTAGTGGAAATATTACGGTTATAATTTTTATTTGGTATATGCATAATATATATGCACATACCTTTTTTTGTTAAGAATTATTTATAGCAGAGGTGTAATATGAATGTTTCCAAGGACTTAGTAGAAAATATAGCATTGCTGAAAAAAAAATTTAAGAGTGATCAGTCACTGCTGTTCAGAGAATTCTCCATAGGCGGAACTAACAACGTTGAATGTCTTGCTGTTTTTATTGATGGCATGGTGGATGTTGCCAGGATAAATACTGAAATTATAAGTCCACTATTGGAACTGAAGAAGGAAGATACAGAAGACATATATCTTCCGGCTGTATTGAAGGACAAAATAGCTTCTGCACAGGTTGAAAAAACTGCCGATTTTACAAAGCTTATCAATTATTTATTAAACGGATATACAACAATATTCATTGATGGGTATGAAGATGCCCTTGCTATAAATACGCAGAGCATCAACAGGAGGAGAATAAGCGAGCCGGTATCAGAAAAGGTGGTTAGAGGACCTAGAGATGGTTTCAACGAATCCTTACCCAACAACATTACCCTGATAAGAGCCAGAATAAAGAGTGAGAACCTGAAATTTCATTTTAGAGAGATAGGAAGGGAGACAAAGACGAAAGTATGCCTATGTTATATGGAGAATATAGCAGATGATGGAATTGTCAAGGAAGTTGAAAAAAGGCTTGATGCCATAGATATTGATGGAATATTGGACTCAGGATATATTCAGGAATTGATAAGCGATGAAGGTTATTCACCCTTCAGGACCATTGGCCACACAGAAAGGCCGGATGTGGTAGCAGGAAAGCTGCTTGAGGGCAGAATAGCAATTCTGTGTGATGAAAGTCCTTTTGCTCTGACACTGCCTTTTCTTTTTTTAGAGTATTTCAGCGCAAATGAAAATTATTATAATCATTTTTACTATGCTACATTCAACAGGATGTTGAGTTTGATAGGCTTCATCCTCTCAACCAGTGTACCTGCAATATACACTGCACTTATAACCTTTCACCAGGAAATGCTTCCGACCCCTCTGATACTAAGCATTTCAGCTGCCAGACAGGGTATGCCTCTACCCACTATTGCAGAGATTATACTAATACTTTTTGTATTTGAGGTGCTGAGAGAAGCGTCTATTAGGATACCGGAGGTTGTCGGTCAAACCATAAGCATCGTCGGTGCTCTTATAATAGGGGAGGCAGCTGTTGAGGCAAAGCTTATCAGCGCACCCATTGTAATAATTGGCGCCTTGTCAGGCATTACAAGCTATTTGGTTCCAAAAATGGAACAGGCCGGCATAATTGTCAGGCTGGTTATTTTGCTTGCTTCAGCCTTCTTAGGACTCTACGGGTATGCTTTCTGCGGCATAGTACTATTTATTTACCTCACATCTATGAGATCCTTCGGCGTTCCCTATATGCTTTTTGATAGTTCATTGTCTGCTGAAGACCAAAAGGATGTAATATTCAGGGCTCCCTGGTGGGCCATGAATAAACGTCCGAGACTACTCGCATCAAAGAATATAGTAAGAAAGAAAAGCTAAATTTTGAATGGATTGATAAATGTGAAAAAAAGTAGGCAAGTATCGCTCATTGCTTTGATGATTATTTGCACTTGCTTTCTGACAGGCTGCTGGAACTATAGGGAGATTGAACAGCTGGCCATAGTCTCAGGAGTTGCTATTGATAAGAATGGAGAGGACAAGGTACTTGTCACCATTGAAACAGTGAGTGTGCAACAGGATCAAAAACAGTCAACACTGAAGCCGGTGTATATACAGTCGGTTGGGATAACTTTTTTTGGGGCTATCAGATCAATGATTGCCGTTGAAGGCAAAAGATTGTACTGGAGCCATGCCAAGGTTGCAATAATAAGCGAAGAAATAGCAAAAGAAGGGATAAGTAGTGTTTTAGACTTTATAAGCAGAGATGCAGAGGTCAGGGAAGACATGTGGGTGCTCCTGTCAAGAGAGAAATCAGCAAGAGAAATATTCAATTCGAAGCCTGAGTTTGAAAGCATACTCTCCTTCCAGATCGACAACACAATGAGGGCTCAAGAATCAGTATCCCGTTATCCTGCTGTTGAATTATACGAGTTTCTTGACAATATAGGAAGTAAAGAAGCTTCTACTACAATTCCTACAATAAAGCTTATTGAAAACAGGGGGAAAACTGAAGTTTATATCACTGGTGCAGCAATTATTAAGAAAAACAAACTACTGGGATATTTGGGCGAAACCGATACAAGAAGCATGCTCTGGGTACAAAACAAGCTAAAGGGGGGAATATACCCGATAAAGGACGCAGCTGATACTCAGATAAATGTTGCTTTAGAAATATTCAAAAATAAGACAAGAATAAAACCCGAATTGAGGGACGGTGTACCAATCATTAAGATTAATATATTAACAGATGTAAATATAGGAGAAATCATGGGATATGAAGATTTTATCAGTGAAAAGGGCAGGAGCTTGCTGGAGAAGGATGCGGAGGCACAAATAAAGAAAGATATTGAAGATCTTATAGAAAAAGCACAAAAGGAGTATAAAACTGACTTCTTGGGCTTTGGAGAAAGTATCAAACGTTCCATGCCTAATGTTTGGAGAAGTATTGAAAAGGAATGGAATGAAATCTTCATGGATATTGAAACAAGTGTTGAAGTAGATATCAGTATAAAGGGAAGCGCAATAAAAAGCAAACCTATAAAGGTAGGAGACTAAGCTATGTGGGTCATGATGATAATATTATATATTATTGTATCTTATATTGATACAAAAGCGTTTACCAGACTTAAAGAAAAAAGCGTACTGCCGCTTTATATCATATTGATGGTGATATCGTGCACTATAGGCATCGCAAACGCGTATATCAGCAATTTGCCTAGTCCCGCAGGTCCCATAAGGAATTTTATTTTATCAATCATTGGCAGTTAAATGGAGGGTACATATGAATAAGGAATTAATATCAGACCAGCAAGGTATCAATCTGACAGTGCTTTTTATTTTTGGAAGCACCTTGGTAATGGGCACCGGAGGGCAGGCCAAGGGCGATACGTGGATTGCGGTTATGTTGGTTCTATTCCTTTCCGTTCCCGTCCTTATGGTTTATGCTCGTATACTTAGCCGATATCCGGGGAAGGATTTGTATGACATTTTAGAAGAAGTATTTGGTAAATACCTTGGAAGAGCCTTCAGTTTGGCATTCATTTGGTTTTCATTTCACCTGGGCGCATTAGTACTTAGGAATTTTGGGGAATTCATGAATACTGTCGGCTTGCCGGAAACTCCTAAAGCAGTACCCATTATAATGTTTGCTTTGATATGTGCTATAGGAGTAAAGAGTGGGATAGAGACTCTTGGCAAATGCAGCAGTCTTTTCATAGTCGGTGTATTTTCGCTTCTGTTTCTTCTTGCTTTTTTAACCATACCCAATATGAAGTCTGAAAACTTGCTTCCTATTATGTATGATGGTTTCAAACCTGTACTTCAGGGAACCTTTTCGGCCTTTTCCTTTCCTTTTGGGGAGTTGGTGGTGTTCATGATGGTTTTTGATTCTTTAAAGAAACCCAATTCAAGCTACAAAGTTTACCTGAAGTCATTAGTGATAGGAGGTCTGGTTGTATTTTTCATATCTATTAGAAACGTCATGGTGCTAGGTGCTGATACCCTTGGAAGTGTATATTTCCCGTCCTATACAGCTATAAGTAGAATTAATATCGGAAATTTTCTTCAAAGGCTTGAAATCGCGGTTTCTATAGTTTTTACTTTATCAGGATTTATCAAGATAAGCATCTGCTTGATGGCAGCAACGAAAGGAATAACAAAGCTGTTCGGATTTAAGGATTACAGGGTATTTGTAACCCCCGTAGGACTTCTAATGGTTAATCTTGCTTACTTGGTGTATGACAGTATTATGGAGATGTTTGAGTGGGCTTTCGAGATTTGGCCTTATTATGCATTCCCTTTTCAGGTGATACTGCCGTTAATAATACTTATTGCAGTTGAGTTAAAGGCCAGGCTTCAGAATAAGAATAAACAGGCAAAGGAAAGCAATACAGATTAAGAAAGAAAAGCCCTGATGACGTATCAGAGCTTTACTCCTTAAATAAACCACCGAACATTTTATTGCTGACCTTGGGGAAAAAAAGGAAGATAATAAGCAGCACAACCCACCAATTGTCATTCAACACCAGACCTCTTACAGTATTGCTGACTCCGCCCAATAGCTCCCCCACCGGCAGTGGGGGTAAGGAAAACGGCACAGGAGGAGCGGCAGACTTCTTTGGCACAAGGGCTGAAAGCAGACTACTTACCGGTGAAGCCACCGGAGGTGGTGCCGGCGGTCATGGAGCCGGAGGTAATGCATTATAGCTTGATGAATGCTTATGACTCATTTTAAAGCCTCCCTTCATGGTTATGAGGGATATGAACAAACCCTTAATTCCATAATATGAGGCTTTGTCTTTTTAGTTACAAAAAAATGATATATAAAAGGAGAGTAAGAAACTCTCCTTTACACTAAAACCTTGTTCTTGTAGTTGTAGTTGTTCCAGCCATTGATCTTTCAGCTGTTTCAATTAGTCTTCTTACCATCTGACCACCGATTCTTCCTGCATCTCTTGCTGTAATATCGCCATTATATCCTTCTTTTAAATTAACACCTACTTCAGTTGCTATTTCGTACTTGAATCTGTCAAGAGCTGCTGATGCCTGAGGTACTACTTTCTGGTTATTTCTTGCCATTTGTGCTCACCTCCCCAAAAGAATATGTATAATGAGTTAATGATTATTAACTCATTATTATTTTGGTTTAGCTTCATAGTTTTAATTCAAGTAATTTTTGCCTAATATGGTGCTTTTAAAGCTTCATTAATCTACCTCAAAATCCATCACAAAATAACTGAATAATTGCAAATAATAATAATGTCATGATAAGTGACAATATAAAAAGAAAGGAGATTACCGGATGAAAGATATAAATCCGTCAAAAAGAGCTCTTTGTGCAGTTTTGGTAATTTGCATGACATTTTTTACAGGCAGCCTGGCTTTTGCCGAGAACAATGCAATGGCATCTTCCAGACAACAAACAGTAGAGAAAATGAGCCCGAACAATCATAAACAATTCTTGGAGGAAGCTGTTATCAAGCTTATGGAGGAGGGCAAATTAACAAAGGAGAAAGCAGAAAAAATACTTGAATATAAGAAGAAAAAAGCAGATGAATTAAGTAAACTGCCTGAACAGAAAAAAATTCAGATGAAAAAACAGCGCAATAAAGGGAGTCTGCTAAAGGATCTGGAACAGGAAGGAATAATAACAGAAGCTGAAGCTCAAGCCATCAGAACAAAGCTTTACGAAATGAAGGAAGCAAGACTTGCTGACGGAATGCAAGGCCTGGTAGATAAAGGTGTCCTTACCACAAATGACATAGAAAAGATAAGAAGCTATATGGTTAAAGTGCGGGAGGAAAGAAAAGAGCAGCTCGAGAAGCTGAAAACAATGACCCCGGAAGAACGGGAAGAATATTTCAAGAATGCAAAAAAAGATAGAAAAGACATCATAACCAGAATGGTTGAGGACAATGTGATTACAAAAAATCAGGCAGAAGAGATTAAGAAGGCTATTCCGGAGCTTAATAAATCAAGACACAAAAACTAGCCGGAGATTCGCACCATACATCATGAAAAGTGAAAGCCCTTGCTAAATGCCAGGGCTTTCGCTTTTTCATTCTATGAAGTTGGTAGGTCAATTCTGAACTCTGCACCGGATCTGACGTTTTCTGCAGTTATTTTTCCATGATGCTTTTCAATAACAGTCTTGGTTATAGCAAGTCCAAGTCCGAAATTACCTTTTGAGCCCTTGAAGAACCTTTCGAAAATATTCGGCAACTCATTGGATTCGAAGCCCGGGCCGTCATCCGATATAATGATCCTTGCCATGCCTGCATCTATAAGCTCTGACTTTATAGTTACGGTGCTTTCAGCATAACGTATACAATTGCTGAGTACATTGGTAATTGCCCTTGAAAGCTTTTCCTCATCAGCATATATTCTGACTGTGGATGACAATGGGTAAACTTTAATATTAATACCATTGTTTGCAGCAATTCCATTCATTCTATCGACCCAGCAATGAATCAGTTCATTCAAATCCAGAGAGCTGAAGCTATAGTTTTCCTCGATTGCATCCAACCGGGACAAGTACAGAAGGTTTTCTACAAGATGGGTCAAACGCTTTGATTCATCTATTATAATATCAGCAGAAGCAGCGGTATCCGTAACACTGTATTTAATGCCTTCCGCATAACTCTGTATAGACATCAGAGGAGTTCTGAACTCATGGGAAGCGTTCTGCAGGAAGGTTTTTTGAGCTTTATCATAGGTCTCAAGCTTTTCAGACATTATGTTGATATTATTTACAAATTCGCTTAGTTCATCATATACCGGTGTATTTATTTTCGCTCCGAAATTCCTTTCTGCAATAGAACGTATGTGCTGATTGAGAGTGCTGAAAGGAGCGGAGATTTTCTTTGCCACAACAGAGGAAAATATTACAATGATAAAAGCGGACAGAAGGAGAATTACCAGAAGAATCATATTTATCCCCAATTGAAGCTGATTTACTTTTTCAATACTGGAATAAATAACGATCCAGCCCAAGCCGAAGTTATTCTTTTGTGATACAGGCTTCACTATTGCAATATATTCTGTACCGGAAAGGTGAAAGTTCAAGTAGCTTTCCTTACTTAAATCTTTTGATTTATTAATCTCTGTTGAAATTTTTTCCAGCAAATCTGCACCGGCAGTGGAGTGCCATTCAAGGGGAGAGTTAATTATGCCGGTGTTATTGTCTAATAGAATGTAATCAGCATTCAAGACGGATAGCGGCTCTCTTAAGGATCTATCAAGCAAAGCATAATATCTGAACACTTCATCAACTCTAACCTTCACCGTAGGAAGGGAAGGGGGGGTTTTTTTATCGAAAATAAATATCTCGGGGCCTCTCTTCAAGGCTGTATCTTCGGTACGTGAGGCTATTCTGCTCAATTGTTCAATAAGATCCTTTTCAATATAAAAGCGTATGCTAACATTGAATATCACTGCTACCAAAGCTATAAGTGTTATGATAACTATAAGGTTATATTTGAAAATTCTCCATTTGATTGTATCAGTCTTCATAATATCATTCCTTGTCAATTAATCTGAATCCGAAGCCCCATACAGTTTCAATTTTAAGTGCAGCACCTGCATCAGAAAGCTTCTTTCGTATTCTCTTTATCATATCATCGGTTGCACGGGTTTCAACTTCATTCTCAAAACCCCATACCTTGTCCAAGAGTTCACCACGGCCGATAGCCCTGTTCTTGTTGGCTGCAAGGTAATATAGCAGTGAAAATTCCATTCCGGTAAGTCCTACATCCTTTCCATTGAATTCCGCCTTCTTTATATTGTGATTAATAGTAATATCGGATACTTTTATAATCTCACTTATTCCAGTTTGTACCGTATCCATTTGTATTCTTCTGAAAACACTTTTGATTCGTGCAATTAGCTCCATAGGACTGAAGGGTTTTGTGAGATAATCATCACAGCCAAGGGTAAGCCCGGCTATTTTATCCGGCTCGGTATCTTTGGCGGATACTATTATGATCGGTACAGTACTTGTCTGGCGTATTTGGGAACATAGAGAGTATCCATCCATACCCGGCATCATTATATCTATAACAAGCATGTCGGCAGGTCTCGCATTAAAGGCTTCAAGGGTTGATTGTCCATTGTTGTATGTCTCAACCTCATAGCCTTCTCTAATAAGAAATGATTTTATAATATTGCAGATATTCACCTCATCATCTGCTATATATATCAGCTTTTTATCCATGTTTATTCACCTCTTATGCATTTCGCGAAAAACATTTTACATTCTAAATTCAAATTTCGCGTAAATGTTACCTTGATTGAATTCGCACTATACTCAATAGAAATACTTTTTGTGCGTTCATATAGTATATTCTATCACGAATACTGTATTATTACATTTTAAAAAATCTGTTGCTTTAATTTTGCCACAGTTTTGCGGAGATTTTGTTGTTCTTGTAGGGCTAAAATAGAGTTGTGGCTAAGAACCACTAAAGGTTACTCAAACAAATACATATTATGAAGGAGTGTAAAAAAATGATTAATAAGAAAAGAATTGCAGGGGCAATCCTTGCGGGAGTACTCACAGTTGCAGGGGCAACATCCGCTTTTGCAGCTGATCAGACTGTCAGCCAGCCGGCTGTTAATCAAAGACAGTTTTTTAAAGCTGATAAAACGGATTTGTCATCAAAGGTAAAATCCGCTATAGACAATCTGGTATCTGAGGGAACCATTACACAAGCTCAGGCTGATGCTGTAACAAAAGCCTACACACCCGGGGAAGGCTTAAGAATGCCACAGACATTGCACATTAATTCAATAAGTGAGCTTGTGACGGCAGGAACAATAACTCAGGCTCAGGCAGATTCAATCACCAGCGCAATAAGGACAGGAATTGCATCAGGGAAAACGATGGAAGACATATTCAAGGAGCTTGTGACGGATGGAACTGTTACAGAAGCACAGAAGGAAGAAATACAAAAGAATGTCCCTGATAAAGTTAACATTGCAAGATCTAACGCAAAAAGCTTAATCAAACTGGAAAGCCTTGTAGATTCAGACATAATCTCACAGGAACAGGCAGATGCCTTTAATACTGCTATGAAAACAGCAAGAGCGTCTAAAAAATCATCCTCAGATATTTTAAAAGAATTGGTGGCGGCAGGTACTATAACACAAGCACAGGCTGACGCATTTAATGCAGCAATAAAATCAATAAGGGAATCAAAGAAATCCACCGCAGATGTATTAAAGGATCTGGTATCGGCAGGCACTATGACTCAGGAACAGGCTGACGCAATACAGAAGGTATTCACACCATTTGAAGGTAAAGCCTTTTCTGTAAGATTAAAAAATAATCCTTTAGATGAGCTTGTAACAGCAGGTACAATAACTCAAGAGCAGGCTGATGCAATAAATGCAGCAATAAAATCAGCTATGAGCTCATTGAATAAATAAAATATAGGAAGCTTATCCATATTGTTTTCTACCAGACATATAATATGTGCTTCCTTTTAAATAAATTTGAAGGAGTCCGTCTTTACGGACTCCTTCATGCAATTATAGAACTTATTTTTAATACAGCTTTGCCACAAACTTGCCACATATTAATTGTTAAAACTATCCGATATATATAAAAGGAAAATTTTAGCACGGATGCAAATATGAAAGGGGCAACATATATGAGTATTTCATCAGTATCATCATCGGCAGGCACTACCTATTCCTCTTCCGCAAACAGCGACAAAATAGCACAGCTGGAAAAGGAAAAGACAAAGCTTGAGAAAGAACTGAAAGAAGTAAACAAAGGTACGGGAGATGCAAAAACAAAACAGCAAAAGGTATCACAGCTTCAAAACCAGATACAGCAGCTGCAAGCTCAAATACAGCAGCTAAAGTCTGAAAAGTCTGATCAAACCAAAAGCAGCATGCAGCAAGGATCAGCTTCAAGCAATGGTTCACACAAAGCAAAAACTAGGGGTGTTGCTAAGGAAAATAACGAAGATTTTTCAAGCAATATAATAGATATACAAATATAGCAGCAATATAAATGGCAGAGTGTAAAATAAACATATGTTAGGAGCTGATTATTAATGTCAATTAGCAGCATTAGTGAAATTTACAATAGAATTTATGCCTATGCAGTAAGCAAAGCATCCAATTCCGACAATGCAACAAACATTACCGACAGTACCGAAACAAACAATTTGACGGATATATTGGAGCTTGGTTCATCAGAAGTCGATTTATCTGCTTATTTAAACTATAATTCCAGTGGGAACTACAACAGTTCATCAAGCTTGCTAGACTATCTTACGGCAGAGGATCACGAGACTGACAGCCTTATTGGAGCACTGTATTCTGAAGGTAGTGATAACTCTGATTCGGGCATATTTGACAGCCTGATAGAAGCTAAGTCAAAAGAAATCAACAATCTGATATCAAAGGCAATGGGAAAAATGGGCAGTGTTAAAACTGTGACATCAGAAGATAACGTGAATAATGAAGAGTAGATGGACGGATATCATGCTTATTCACGTACATCAAGTTCAAACCTTTAAAAGGTTGTAGGTTTGAATGGGGGGGTGTAATTCGTGTTTCAAGTATACATAGTAGAAAATGATGTTAATTTGAATCATTTGTTTTCACTATATTTGCAGAAGGAGGGCTTTAATATAACATCCTTTATAGATGGGCAAAAAGCTTTTGAGTATATAGATAAATGCCCTCATATATGGATAGTAGACAGCTCGCTTCCGGATATTGACGGATATCAGATTTTAAGTGAGGTAAAGGAAAAATACCCACGAATCCCTGTGATATTAATGTCAGAGCGAAATTCGGGCACGGACAGGGTGATAGGTCTCGAGATGGGTTGTGATGACTACCTTCCAAAACCATTTCTGCCTAAAGAGCTGGTAATACGTGTGAGAAAAATGCTGGAGCGAACTTACGGAGGCGGCCCGGCTTCCCGCAGAACATTGATATACCATATCAAGCCTTACATGATTGATGAGAATAAAAGAATTGCCTGTACAGATTCGAATATTGTAAAGCTTACTTCTAAAGAATTTGATCTTTTACTCCTATTTATAAAAAATCCACTAAGAACCTTTTCGAGAGATCAGATACTAAAATATATATGGGGACAGGACTACTTCGGATCTGACAGGTCAGTTGATGATCTTGTAAGGCGGCTCAGAAAAAGAATGAAGTATTTAAGGATTGAGTCGGTTTACGGATATGGTTATAGAATGTTAAACAATAATTAAATAAAAGGAAAAAGCAAGAACACTAATGATATACGTCATTAGTGTTCTTGCTTTTTTGTGTCCATTACACAATCTAACACAATTTACCACAATTCATCATAATTCTTTGATAATTATTCCGCAATTGCTTAGTAACATAAATTTAAGGAGACA
>LOES01000070.1 GCA_001515955.1 Clostridia bacterium BRH_c25
CAGTCGCTAGTCGCTAGACTCTAGTCACTAGATTAGGGCAGGGCTTCGAAGGCTGATCTAAACCTATGCCCAAAAGGAATACCTGAAAATCTAGAGACTAGTGACTCGTGACTAGCGACTAATAACTCTGTCTTATTTAAGACGCATTTTTATATAAATGCGATGAAATGTTTAAATAGTGAAATCATATAAAATTATTATAAAAATTAAGGACTAATTAATTGACGCGTATTTAGAATTAATATATACTGAATATGTAAGGATTAACTATTTAACTATACATTCTTACTAAAAAAATATTTGATAAAACAATAGGTTTCTAAAAGAGCTTAAATGTTAAACATTTCAATTAATAAAATTACTACATTAAAGCAATCAAACAAGAATAAGCAATTATTTAAGGGGGAAATGAAGATGTCAAAGTGGCAAATACCTGCTAAAGGCGGGCACATGGAAAACAACACAGGTGTATATTATCAGAACATGACAACAATACAGGTAAAGGAACGTTTGAAGAAAAACGACGTTATATTGATACCGGTAGGCTCTACTGAGAATCATGGGCCAAGTGCGCCTTATGGTGAAGATACTTTTCTGGATACAAGGCTTTGTGAGCAGGTGGCATCGGCTACCGGCTGTACAGTAGCTCAACCTATATGGTACGGGTCGCATCCATACCATCACTTGGGCATGCCGGGCACAATCATGATTCCGGAAGAAACTCTGGCTGATTACCTGTGCTATGTGTTTGCGGGGTTTTGGAATGCAGGCTTTAGAAAAATGATTGTAGTCAACGGACATGGACAGGATTATGTTATCCCATTGGCAATCCATAAGTTCGGGAAAAAATTCCAGGTTCCCGGTATTGTTTTATATTGCCATTTCTGGAATGCAGCCAAGGAGCTTCTGAATACCAAAGAAGCCGGAGGACCATTTGATACACCCTTTATCCATGCTGATGAATGTGAACAGTCCTACTCCCTCGCATTATTCCCGGAGCTATGCAACCAGGCAGAGGCTGTGGAAACAAAGCCGGCACCTATGCTGCCCCCGGGACACATCAACAATTCAGCAGAAACGGGGGATGGTCCGATCAAGTGGTATAACGCATATGGTTCCGTAGGTATGGAATGTATCTGTACGCCGGAAGGTGTTATCGGAAACGCAAAGCTGGCGGATGCAGAAAAAGCACGGGAAGGTGTAGAACGTATATTGGACTACCTTGAAAAGCTGGTAAATGACATTATCACAAAATATCCGGCAGGAGAACTGCCGCCCATCGAGCTGGTAACACAAAGAAACCGTGAGGATATTGAAGCTGTAATCAAAGGGCCCTTTAACGGTGGAAGACACATTTATACATTAACCTATTAATATATAAGGGAGGAAAAGAAAATGAAGGCTAAGATTGCGTTTATGTATGGACCTGGTGATTTAAGAATCCAAGAAGTGGAGCTTCCGGCATTAAAACCTGATCAAGTGCTTATAAAACTAAAAGCATGCGGCATTTGCGGCTCTGATGTTGAATGCTTTGAAGGAAAGTCAGATGAAGGGCGTTATGATATAGCACCCTATACTCCCGGACATGAATGGGCAGGGCAGGCAGTTGCAGTGGGAAGCGAAGTTACATCGGTTGCTGTCGGCAACAAAGTAGTTGGAGACTGTGTACTTGCCTGTGGAAAATGTGCAAATTGCAAAGAAGGAAAAATGCCTTCGGCTTGCCTTAACATGAGGGAGATAGGCTTCCGCCCTGACTCACCCGGAGGATTTGGGGAGTATATGATTCTTGAAGAACAGTACACACATGTTATACCGGATGATTGGGATTACGAGCTTGGAGCATGGGTTGAAACCTTTAATGTCGGTTACTGGGGAGTATGGGGCAATGGCTGCAGCCCCGATGCATCAGATGATGTTGCAATAATCGGAGGCGGACCGATAGGCTTGACTGCAGCTATGACATGCAAGACATCGGGAGCCAGGGTAATATTGATAGACCCTATAGCATCAAGACGTGAGAACGCGTTGAAATATGGTGCGGATATATGCATTGATCCTACAAGCTGTAATTTGGAAGAAGAGATAAAGCGTTTGACTGACGGCCGTGGTCCTTCGGTAGTAATTGAATGCTCCGGGAATGATGCGGGAATAGCATCGTTGTTTGATATTGCAGGACATAACTGCCGTGTTGGATTAGTAGGACATTCAATAGGAAGAAAAGTAGCTGTTGAAATAGGGAAGACTATTTGGAAGACACTTAAAATATCAGGCTCAGGAGGGACCAAGACCTGGTTCCCGAAAACAATCAGATTCATGTCTGCGATTAAGGACAGGTATGATTTTGCGGCATTGAACACACATCACTTTAATTTCAAAGACCTGGACAAAGCAATGGATATGGCATGTCACCACAAGGATATTGCCAGAAAGGTCATGCTGACATTTGATGAGTAATTGTTGCCCAATGTAAATGCTAACTATCCGGGTGACAAAATAATTATATGGAGGGAATACAATGAGGGCATTTTATGTTGAGGCCGACTGGGAACCAAAGCCGGGATACAAGCTTTCAAAACGTGAAAGCGACACCAGAAGATCAGCAAGAGGAAATTCAATATGGAAAAATCTGCGTGCCGCCGTAGTTGACCGGCCCATGCCGGAGATCAAGCCTGATGAAGTATTGCTAAAAGTTGGCGCGGCAGGTATTTGCGGTACCGATGCCCACCTTCTTCAATTGGATGCAGATGGATATACAAAGTACGACGGACATTCCAAATATCCTATTACTACCGGGCATGAATTCGCCGGTGAAGTTGTAGAAATCGGGAAAAATGTTACCTCACTTAAGGTTAGTGACCTTGTAAGTGTTGAATCAATGAACTGGTGCGGCGAATGTGATGCTTGCCGTATGGGAATGTTCAACCAGTGCCAGAATTTGGAGGAACCTGGCTTGACCTTCGATGGAGGTTTTGCGGAGTATGTTGCAGTAAAGGCAAAATATTGTTATTTACTAAATGATATTGTTGAGCTGTATAAAGACAAAATGTCGGCTTTTGAGCTTGGTGCAATGATTGAACCAACAGGTGTTGCATATAATGGACTATTTGTCCGCGGCGGGGGTGTCAGACCAGGGGGACATGTAGTTGTATTCGGGGCCGGTCCTGTCGGGCTTGCGGCAGTTGCGCTTATGAAAACAAGTGGTGCTGCAAAATTGATTTGTTTTGAAACAACAGCAGAGCGTAGACAGCTTGCATTAAATATGGGAGCAGATTATGTATTTGATCCTATAAAGCTTTCAAATGATAAAGTTGATGCGGCGGAAATGCTGATGGATCTGACAAAAGGCAGGGGTATCTCATTATTTGCTGAGTGTTCCGGTGCGACAAATGCAACCTACCCTGTAATGCAGGGGTCCCTGGCAATAGGCGGGAAAACGGTGCAAATCGGCCATACAATTGGAAAAACAAGCATTGACATGTACTCGTATCAATTTAAGGCAGGCATGATAAGCGGTTCCAACGGACAATCAGGACAAGGTATTTACAGTGATGTAATTGCTTTAATAGCAAGTGGCCGTATAGATATGCGCAAAATGGTTACCGGTCGTGTACATCTTGAAAATATAATGCAGGGTATGGAGCAAGCAGGCAACAGAACTGCAGGCAAGGTTCTTGTAAGTACGCTGTATGACAAATAGAAAGCTGAATGGTTTATCTTTATAGAGAGGGGTATGCCAATGATGAAAATCGGATTTAATGAAGCAACTGCAATGAGAAAGTCTGATTTGTCTACTGACTTGTTATTAACCGAAAAATACGGGTATGATTATATTGAAATCAGGCTGGACATGTTGAAGGATTATCTGAAAAACCATAGCATTGAAGATTTAGTCAGTTTCTTTTCAAAAAGTAAAGTAAAACCATATGCTTTAAATTCAATAGAAAATATCAACTTTTGCAGTGATAAGGAACACTCAGATGTTATGAGTCTGATGGAATGGGCATGCTCAGTTGCACAAAAAATCAATAATCCGTACATTATAATAGTTCCGACCATAGATGAAAAGGTTAAAAAGTACAGTATCGGGGAAACGGAAGAAGATTCAATAAAGATGCTGAATGAACTGGCGGATGTTGGTGAGCGTTATGGGGTTAAGCTCGCTTTTGAGCCTATAGGCTCTCACCATTGTGCTGTAAAAAGCATGGCGCAGTGTTGGGATATAGTAAGGAAAGTTAATAGAGACAGTGTCGGGATTGCTGTTGATGCTTTTAACCTATATCTGTATAGGGCTCTTGAGGATCTTGATGACATTCATAAGGTTGATTCGAATAAGTTGTTTGTTTTCCATATTGATGACAGTGAAGAGTTGCCCCTTGAGAAGCTCGATCACTGTAACAGGTTATGGCCTGGAGATGGTGCAATACCTTTGGATAAACTCATCGGAGCACTAAAGCAAAAAGGCTTTGACAGTATAGCATCTGTTGAACTTTTTAGACCTGAATATTGGGAGCTTACACCAGAGGAAGCCATAAAGACGGGCAAGGAAAAAACTGCCTCAGTATTAGAAAAATTCTATAATAACACAACAATAAAATGATTTAATGGATTCCCCTCCAGCTATATATTTCGCAAAAAGCTTCCTTAGCTGCTATTGAATTCGCACTATATCCAATGAGAATACTTATGTGCGTTCAATATTGTGAAGTGTATAGGACTGAGGGGGAATCCATGTTTTTTTTGTGAAATTCTCAATTATCAACTCGAATCATGAGATTATTTTTAATTATTAAAAAGAGGGGATGATTACATTGAAGACTATTTTCGGGTTGTGCGGCATGAAATTTGTCGATGCCTGCATTAAAAGCAATGCACAGGGCAATGTTTGGGTAAATGTTTAATATGCAGAAAGGGGCAGACTATGAAAAAGATTATCAAACTACCGAAGCTTAAATGGCACATTGGTGCTTTAAAAAACATAAGATTGCCAAAGTTAAAGTGGCATATCGGTTCACTAAAAGCAAAATTTATTTTATGCTTTGTTGCTGTAATATTAGCTATGAGTGCAGTTAGTATAACAACCTTTCTTACTTTAAAATCTTCAATGGCAAAGCTTGATGATATGATACAGGCAACAATAATTACAAATGGAATAACAGGCCTGGCTGAGAACTCCCTTGACAGCTTGAGAAGTAATGTCATGGGTATAAAAAGTGATGACACTGATAAAAGCAACGAGAGCAGAAAGAAGCTGACAAAAGAACTTAAATCAATTGATGATAATATTTCGGCGCTGCAAAAATCTGCCACGGATAAGAGTATCAGCGCAGCCCTTGAAGCACTAAAAAGGAAAGTGACTCAATTTAATGAGGATATAAATAAAGTAATTGAAGCCTCTGAAGTCCGCGATTTTGGGAATGCCGTTGAATTGATAGCTGAGGTCTCAAAAACCAATAATTTAATTAAAGCTAATGTTGATGTGCTTATTGCCGCAGAATTGAGCTACCATAGGGATTTAAAGTCGGAATTGAATGCACAGGCACAGGCGGCAGGGATTATTTTAATTTCTATAATTATTGCTATTGGCGTAATTAGTACGGTAGGAGCTGTGATATTCTCAAACAGCATAGCGGGCATGATCTCTAAAATTGCCCATTATTCACAGTGTGTTGCAGATGGAAACCTACAGCTGGAAAAAATAAAGGTCAAGTCAAATGACGATATTGCGGTTTTAGCAAATTCCTTCAATAGGATGATAGAAAATTTGCGTTCATTAATAAGCAAAATAGGTGAAAGCAGCAGTGATGTAGCTCATTCTGCAGACACACTTAAAAACAGCTCGGAACAAAGTACAAAGGCAATAGAACAGATTGCTGCTTCCATTCAATTGGTTTCGGAAGGCGCTTTGGAGCAGTTCGAGCAGTCGCAAAAGACAGTTACATTGGTTGATGATTTGTATAAAGGAAACAAAAATGTATATGAGAATGCGAATGGAGTACTTGTAACGTCTGAAAATGCTATAAGCTCTGCAAAGATCGGGAATGAAAAGGTGGGGTATCTGCTCAACCAGATCGGTGTTATTCAAGAGAAAATAGTTGCTACCCAAACTGTTACCGAGACGCTGAATACACGCTCAAAAGAGATTCAAAAAATTCTTGATGTAATTAACAATATTGCGTCACAAACCAACCTGCTGGCCTTAAATGCAGCTATTGAAGCTGCTAGAGCCGGAGAGCACGGAAAAGGTTTTGCAGTTGTTGCGGATGAAATCCGCAAATTGGCGGAAGGATCTGCAATTGCAACAAAGGAGATTGCAGAAATGTTGAAGGAGATGCAAAGTAAATCACAGCAGGTTGCTGACAGCATGTCTATTGGAGTAGAGGAGGTAAAGGAAGGTACTCAGATGGCTCAGGATGCAAGGAAGGCCTTCGATGAGATTGTTTTCACCAGCGAGGCGGTAGATTCTCAGATTAAAGGAATTACAAATGAAATTGAAAAAATGGTTGAAGGAATAAATAAAGTTGAAGTTATGAGTAAGAATATATCTGATATTGCGAACCAATCCACTTCGGGAAGTCATGAAGTAGCGTCAGCAGTTGAAGAACAGACTGCCAGCCTGGAGGAAATATCAGCTTCATCATCACTATTGTCGGATATGGCTGAAGAGCTTCGGACAATGATAAATCAGTTTAAGTTGTAATGTGTATTTATAAGAGGTTATACGGAACGAACGATAAAACAAACAAAAATTTCAGCGGCAATTAATTGACGCGCCAGATAAATTAATATATACTGTAATTAATCCATTGTGTTTATATATGGTCTTGGTAATTCGAGAATAAGCTGGAGGTGAGAGGAATATGGAAAGAGTGCAATTGACAGATGGAAGTGTTAAAATTGCGGTATCTACAGCGGATTCTGCTCCGGATACTGCACCACTGCTGCTATTGGGAGACATATGTGATAACCTGGAAAAAGCACATAAGCTCGGATATTCTGCAATAGAAGTGCATACAAGGGAGAATGCCGGCTTAAACTATGAAAAAATACTGGATACATGTAAAAAATCAGGCATGAGAATATCCGCAATAGTGACAGGAAGACTGCATAACGAAGAGAGAGTAACATTAATAGACGATGATGCTGCAAAAGTAAAAATAGCCATGGACGGGTTAAAAAAATATATTGATATTGCCCAAATATTACAAACAGACATAATCATTGGCTGGATAAGAGGCAGGCTGCCGGAGGGAAATAATAATGAGCTTTATGAAGAAAGGCTTGCTGATAACATAAAAACCTTGGCATTATATGCAATGGATAAAAATGTGAAGATACTTATAGAAGCTATAAACAGGTATGAGATTAATTTTCTTAATACGGGCAAGGAGATTTTTGACCTTATCGAAAAGTATGAAATCCCAAACACCTTCGTTCACTTGGATACTTTCCACATGAATATTGAAGAAGATGATATAAACAGTACAATAAAGTACTGTGCCGGCAAACTGGGTTATATGCACTTGGCAGACAGCAACAGAAGATATCCGGGGGCGGGACACTTGGATTTTGTGAGTATTATGAAATCACTTGAAGACATCAATTACCGGGGCTATGTGTCGGTAGAGTGCCTTCGAAAGCCAACTGGAGAAGAAGCGGCGCTGCGGGCTATTCAAAAAATTCAATCAATATACTAAAGATGCGAGATACGAGATTCGAGGAAAGCTCGGGTATTCCTTATAAGGTACAGGTACGGGTAACACTGAATACACGGATATTCCACGGTAACCTTTTATATACTGTATAGATACACTAGTGAATTATGAAGACTATTTAATTCAAACTGAAATCGCTGCCTTGACAATTGGCTCAATTCGTGATTAAATAAAGAATGATATTTGCATATTTAATCTAGAATGAATTTATTACTACTATATGAACACTAATATTAGCATGGGGTGGTTAATTTGGCAAATGGTAACGTCAAAGGCGATTTATCGATTTCACTGGGTAAACGCATTCGCGATCTTCGAAAGGAAAAGGGTTTGAAAATCGTCGATCTGGCAAGAATGACCGGTCTTACAGTAAGCATGATAAGTCAGGTTGAACGGGCTATTATTTCGCCTTCGATTGAGACGCTTAAAAAGATAGGGAATGCTATGGATACGCCGGTTGGTATTTTTTTTGAAGAGGTTGATCACTCAGCAAATCCTTCTGTTCAAGTAGTTCATAACAGTCAGATTATGGAGGGCATGCCTGCTGTCATTTTTCCGGACCAAAATCCGGTCGTTCATGAGCATCAGAGAAAAATGCTGTCACCTGGAAAGGGTATTCATTTTTATCTGCTGAATCCTAATTTGAACGGACCCATCGAGTTTATTTATAATGTTTATGATCCGGGCAGCAGTACGGGGGATAGCCTGTATTCCCATCCGGGAAGCGAATGCGGCCTCATACTTGAAGGGCAGCTTGTAATACAGATTAAGAACGATGTATATGTACTTGAAAAAGGAGACAGTATAACCTTTAATTCCTCTGACCCACATTCAAAGAAAAATGTAAGCGATAAGGTGTGTACTTGTGTTTGGGCCAATGTTCCACCGTGGTTTTAATTATATAAGTTTATCAAGCTTCGGCATGTTATGCCGGAGCTTTTTTCGACTGCGCGTTGATGAGGCATTAATAGTTTGATATAGTTAAAATTCAAAAAAATACTTAAAAATGAATTGTAACTGAAACAAAATAGCAAAGGAATATCGTGCTATTATGAGACTAATTAACTATTAATGATAATAATACAGTATTTCTTTACATTGAATAAAATGCATTAATAACCTGTGATTACAGGATCTGAGTGTGTTAATGAAATAATATATTATAAAGGAAGAAAAATTTTGATGTAACAATTCAAAATAGTATGGCATTATTTAAAAAGTCATGATATAATTTAATTAACAATGATATTTGAATATCTAATTAATAATTGGAAAGAATTATTACATTTAAAATAAATTTTGTTTTTATACTTTCTTTTTACTGTCGGAAAATATCGATTGCATAAAAGCGGAAAAATATTATAACGAGGCCCAAAGATGTCCTCTACCTCTATAGGTGGCAGGTACCGAATTAGCTTTACAGGCGGTGAGAATATCCCCCGCCTCGTTGAAAGGCTGGTCGCAAGCAAAGCTTGCTGCTCGCCCATGCAACCCGGGTGTGTTGTAAGGTTATCTGCAATATTTTGTTCATTATTTACTTTCGTATCCTAATATCTGGATAAGCCAGATATAAAGATAATTCAAATTAAGGGAGGAATAGCAATGAAGTCTATGAAGAGAATCCTATCACTGGTACTGGCCCTGGTAATGATAACAGTTATAGCTGGTGCCTGCGCGCCGGCAAATAACACAGAACCTCCGGCTGCAGAAGGTACCGAAGTAAAGGCTAAGGACATCAAAGATATAAAAATTGGTGTTTCAGTCGGTACACTTAAGCAGGAAAGATGGCAGCGTGAAGTTGAGATGTTCAAGACTTATGCGGATGAAAAAGGTTTTGAGCTTGTTGTTCAGTCAGCTGAGGATGATGCTCAGAAGCAGGCTTCTCAGGTTGAGAACCTTATAAGCCAGGGTATTGATGTTCTTATTATTCAATCCCTCGACGCAGAGGCATGTGCTCCTCTTGTTGATGCAGCTCACGAAGCTGGCATTCCGGTTATCTCCTACGACAGATTCATTATGAATGCTGATCTTGACTATTACATTACATTTGACTCAGTAAAGGTTGGAGAAGTTCAGGCACAGTTTGTTGTGGACAAGGCTCCAAAGGGTAATTACATTTGGCTGAAGGGCGGCCCGGAAGACAACAACGCACACTTGGTTGCACAGGGTCACAAGAATATACTTCAACCTTATATAGATAAGGGAGACATAAAGATAGTTCTTGAACAATGGTGTAAGGGTTGGGATCCTAACGAAGCTCTGAAGAATGCGGAAAACGGTCTTACATTAGCTAATAATGACATTCAGGGTGTTATTGCATCCAATGACGGTACAGCCGGTGGTGCTATTCAGGCTCTTACAGCTCAGGGGCTTGCAGGTAAGGTTCCGATCGCAGGCCAGGATGCTGACCTCGCTGCTGCTCAGAGAATAGTCGAAGGCACACAGACCGGTACTGTTTACAAACCTCTTGCAAAGCTTAACGCAGCAGCTATCCAGCTTGCAGTTTCTCTTGCAATCGGCAAGGAAGCAAGCGATGCAGTAGATCCTGCATTAGGAACATGGACAAAGCTTGACAACAACTTCAAGCAGGTTGACACATTCTCAGTTGACGTTATGGCTATTGACAAAGATAACATCGTTGATATTCTTATCAATCAGGATAAGTTCCACAAATTAGAAGATGTATTCAAGAATGTTCCGAAGGATAAATGGCCTCAATAAGCGAATATATAATAGAATAAGATAGTAATAGTTTTGTCTGTAGATGGTGCGTGGATATTTTTCTTCCATGCACCATCTACACAACAAGCTTAATGTTCTTTTGTTGGGAGGTGGAAGAGTGCACGAATACTTGCTTCAGATGAAAAACATTTCAAAGGAATTTCCTGGTGTTAAAGCTTTGGATAATGTAAATTTTAATGTCATTAAGGGACAAATACATGCGCTGGTTGGCGAAAATGGTGCAGGGAAATCGACATTGATAAAAATATTATGTGGGATATATCCACATGGTACCTACGATGGGCAGATTGTCATTAATGGAGAGGAAAAAAAATTCAACAGCATCAGAGATGTTGAATACTCAGGTATAGCATGCATTCACCAGGAATTGAATTTGGTGCCTGAGCTTAGTGTATGTGAAAACATATTTCTAAACAACAAGCCTGGCAAATACGGTATTGTAGATTTTAATCAGATGTACAAACGTACAAAGGAGTTACTCTTAAGCATTGGCTTGGATGTGGATTCCCGCAACGGGGTAGATCCCAATGAAAAGCTGAGGAATCTTGGAATAGGGCAAAAACAGCTGGTTGAGATTGCTAAAGCCCTATCAAGAGATATAGATTTGTTAATTTTGGATGAACCTACATCTGCTCTGACTGAGGCTGAAGTAGACATTCTTTTGGATATCCTTGATGGTTTGAGAAAGAAAGGTGTTACATGTATTTACATTTCACATCGTCTTGATGAGGTTATGAGAATTGCAGATACAATAACTGTCTTAAGAGACGGACAGACTATTGAGACCCGTGAAAAAGCAAATATGGATAAAGAGACAATGATAAGCTTAATGGTCGGCCGTGAGCTCAAGAACATGTTTCCCAGGGTTGCCCACGAAAGAGGAGAGCTTGCCTTTGAGATAAAGGATTACAGTATAAGGCATCCTGACATCCCTGGAAAGATGCTGCTGGATAATGTCAGTCTAAAAGCTTACAAAGGTGAGATATTGGGTATTAGCGGCCTTATGGGAGCAGGAAGGACTGAATTATTCACATCCGTGTTCGGTGCATTTAGTGAGCCGGCTGAGGGTGAGGTTTTTATCGAAGGGAAAAAAGTTGAAATCAAAAATCCGGTAGATGCTTTGAATAATGGATTGTTTTTGCTGACTGAAGATAGGAAAAAACTTGGGCTTAATCTTATTATGAGTGTTAAAGAGAATACTACACTTGCATCTCTAAAAAAGGTGTCCAATTTTGGGGTATTGGATAATAACAAGGCGATTTTTGAAACAAACAAATATGTTGAAAATATAAAAATCAAAACACCAAACGTCGAGGCTTCGGTTAATACCTTAAGCGGCGGCAACCAGCAAAAAGTTGTAATTGCCAAAGCTTTAATGACTGAACCAAAGGTTATTATTCTTGATGAGCCGACACGAGGGATTGATGTCGGAGCAAAATATGAAATATATAAACTTATGAATCAACTGATAGATGAAGGTGTGACAGTAATTATGATTTCTTCTGAGATGGAAGAAATATTGGGTATGAGTGATAGAGTGTTGACGATGTGCAACGGCAAGTTAAACTGCGAATTTGATATTTGCGAGGCGACTCAAGAGAAACTAATGCAAGCTTCGACAGGGAGTGATGATTAATTATGGAAAATCAGGTTTTGGAGAGAAAAAAGCTGTTCAGTACTGAAAAATTCAATGTAAGAACTTATACGATGATAGCGGCTCTTATCATTATGTGGATCGGATTCACATATCTAACGGATGGTTTCTTTATTTCAGCAAGAAACATGTCAAACCTTGTACGTCAGATGGCAATCGTAGGGATAATGGGGACGAGCATGGTGCTTGTAATCGTATCAGGAGGTATTGACCTTTCTGTAGGATCGGTAATGGGTTTCTTAGGCTGTATAGCAGCTGCACTTCAAGTATGGGGTGGAATGGGTACATTTGAAGTCATAGCGATATGTCTTGCTTCAGGCCTTTTAATTGGTCTTTTTCAAGGTGGCTTGATTGCATATACGGATGTGCCGCCATTTATTATAACTCTTGGAGGAAGTCTTGTGTTCAGGGGAGCAGTTCTAGCGGTTACAAGAGGTACCACCGTTGCCCCGCTGCAGAAGTCGCTGCTTTATTTCGGTCAGGCATATGTAAGCAATTTTGTAGGTATTATTATTGCGGTTGGTGCTGTATTGTTTCTGTTGTTGAACGAGCTTTCAAAACGAAAAGCAAAGAAAAAATATAATAGTCTGACTGAGCCCATAGGAAGTATGGTAATTCGTTGGTTAGTCTTTAGTTCGATTATTTCTGCCTCCGTATTAGTACTTAACAGCTACAAAGGTATTCCTGTACCGGTTCTTCTAATGTTCATACTTGTTGTAATTTTTTCATTCATAGCTGAGAAGACAAACTTTGGACGCAGGATATATGCAATCGGCGGTAATATTGATGCTGCAAAGTATTCCGGAATAAATGTAAAGAAAAATATTGCCATGGTGTACTGTCTTAATGGATTAATGGCCGCGGTAGCCGGCTTGATTCTGGCAGCACGTCTGAATGCAGGAACTCCCCAGGCAGGTATAAATCTTGAATTGGATGCAATTGCTGCTGCAGTTATCGGTGGAACCAGCATGACAGGGGGTGTGGGTAGAGTTTCGGGTGCGATTCTTGGGGCCTTGATCATGGCTACTATTGACAACGGTATGAGTATGATGAACCTGGATGCTTACTGGCAGTATATGGTAAAAGGTGCAATTTTGATAACTGCTGTATGGTTTGATATTAAAACAAAGAAGAATAGTACAAAATTCAAAAAATAGTGATTAGACTCTTCTTTATTTGAAAGGAGAAACGATATGAAGGATAGAATTAGTGTAGGAATATTGGGTGCAGGGCGTATAGGCAGGCTGCATGCCGAAAATATTGCCTATGCTATGCCCGAAGTGAATATTGCGTCAATTGCTGATGTTTCATTAAATGATGAAATGAAAAAGTGGGCTGATGGAATTGGAGTAACCAAGCTCTATTCAGATCCGGATATGGTTATAAATGATAAAGCTATTGATGCTGTTCTGATATGTTCATCAACAAATACCCACGCAGATCTAATCGTTCAATGTGCAAGAGCAGGAAAGGATATTTTCTGTGAGAAGCCCATTGATTTTAATCTTGACAAAATCAATAAGGCCTTAATTGAGGTTGAAAAGGCCGGTGTTAAGCTGCAGGTTGGTTTTGTCAGAAGATTTGATCACAACCATAAGAAAGTCAGGGATGTTGTTGCCTCCGGCTCTCTGGGAAAACCGCACATTATAAAGGTCACATCAAGAGATCCGGTACCACAGCCAATAGAGTATGTAAAGGTTTCGGGGGGCCTTTTTATGGATATGATGATCCATGACTTTGATATGGCCAGATACCTGTCGGGAAGCGAGGTTACCGAAGTCGCCGCTTATGGGAATGTGCTGATTGACGAGAGTCTCAACAGCATTGATGATATTGATACCGCTATCGTTATGCTTAAATTTGAAAACGGCAGCATCGGAGTCATCGATAACAGCAGGCGTGCAGGCTATGGGTATGATCAAAGGACAGAGGTGCACTGTGACAAAGGCTGCGTCCAGGTTTCAAATGATGTTCCGAACTCTTCAATGATCAGCACAGCAGAGGGTGTCTTTCTGGAAAGGCCGCTGTGGTTCTTCCTCGAAAGATATAACAATGCCTTTATAAGTGAAATCAAGGCATTTGCAGATGCGGTCAAGAATGATAAAGAGACGCTGGTCGGCAGCATTGACGGACTCATGCCGGTAAAGATCGCAATTGCGGCGAAAAAGTCCTTGAAGGAAGGCCGCTCAGTGAAGATATCAGAAATATAGCCTATAATTGATTTACCGAGAAGCCGTTATGTTTGTAATACAGATAATGGTTGCCAAATATGCAGTTGAAGTGGGAGTAACCTCATGTTATACATACGATCTACCCGTGGTAGGTCAGCATAATGTCGAGGTAATTTCCACTTTTTGTTTTAAAACGGATATTTTAGTGATAATATTAAGGAGACAAGTAAGTAAAGGAGAAGAGAAATGACAATACAAGAAGAATCTTTAAAACTGCACAAAAAATGGAAAGGGAAGATTGAGGTTATTAGCACTGTACCGGTAGCCTCAAAATACGATTTATCGACAGCATATACCCCGGGAGTTGCGGAGCCTTGCCTTGCGATACAGAAGAATGCAGACCTGTCCTATGAACTGACAAGGCGCTGGAATTTAGTTGCGGTCGTAACCGACGGCACTGCTGTATTAGGCCTTGGAGATATCGGGCCAGAATCGGCAATGCCGGTTATGGAAGGCAAATGTGTCCTCTTCAAGACCTTTGGTGATGTTGATGCCTTTCCCCTTTGCATCCGATCCAAGGAAGTCGGCGACATCGTCAATACAGTAAAGCTTTTGGCCGGAAGCTTTGGTGGTGTCAACCTGGAGGATATTTCAGCCCCAAGGTGCTTTGAAATCGAAAGAAGGCTAAAAGCGGAATGTGATATTCCGATTTTTCACGATGACCAGCATGGTACGGCAGTGGTTGTTCTTGCTGCCATGATTAATGCCTTGAAATTAGTCAAAAAGGGTATAAAAGATATTGAAGTGGTGGTCAACGGCTCAGGTGCTGCCGGTATAGCCATTACCAAGCTTTTGATGAGTATGGGACTAAAGAAGGTCATTCTCTGTGATACAAAAGGCGCCATTTATGAAGGCAGAGAAAATCTCAATGACGAAAAGATACTTATGGCTGGAATTTCCAATCTGGAGAAGAAGAAGGGAAGTCTGGCAGATGTGCTTACCGGCGCTGATGTGTTTATCGGCGTATCGGCTCCCGGAATGGTTACACCGGACATGGTGAAATCCATGGCGAAGGATGCAATTGTTTTTGCAATGGCCAATCCGGTGCCGGAAATCATGCCGGAGCTTGCAAAAGAAGCAGGGGCAAAGGTAGTTGGCACAGGTCGTTCCGACTTTGCAAACCAGATCAATAATGTCCTGGCTTTCCCGGGTATTTTCAGAGGAGCTCTGGATGTAAGAGCAAAGGATATCAATGATGAAATGAAAATTGCGGCTGCCGAAGCTCTGGCAGGGTTGGTCAGTGATGATGAGCTTAATGAAGAATACATCCTCCCGCTGCCCTTTGACCAGAGAGTGGGCAAGTCGGTGGCGGAAGCCGTGGCAAAAGCCGCAAAAGCATCGGGAGCAGCAAGGCTGTAATGATCGGAGGAGGTAACGGAATGCAAGTTACGTTGGGCTTTGGAAAACAGAATGTGGAGCTTGATATTAAGGATGAAAACCTGCTGGGCATATTGATGCCCAATGAGGTTGAAGCTTTAAAGACCGGACAGGATGAAGTCAGGCGGGCAATGGAAAACCCCATTTCTTCCGCCAGGCTCAAGGATGTCGTGAAAGCAGGGGAAAAGGTTGCGATTATAACCAGCGACATTACAAGACCCATGCCCGGTAAAATCGTGCTGCCGGTGGTGCTGGAAGAGTTGAACCAAGCAGGAGTGGCCGATTCGGACATACAAGTGATATTCGCATTGGGCAGCCACCGCAAGCATACGGTGGAGGAAATGAAATACCTGGTTGGAGAAACGGTATATGAGCGGGTGGAGTGTATCGATCTGGATGTCGATGACTGTGTAGATTTGGGTATTACTACCTGCGGCACCCCGGTCAGTGTATTCAGACCGGTTGTTGAAGCAGACCGAAGAATCTGTCTGGGCAATATAGAATATCACTACTTTGCAGGCTACAGCGGCGGTGCAAAAGCCATCCTGCCCGGGGTCTGCACCAGGGATGCCATCCAGAAAAACCACAGTATGATGGTCAGGGATGAGGCTAAAGCAGGAGCCATTGAGGACAATCCGGTCCGTAAGGATATCGACGAGGTGGCGGATTTGATAGCTATCGATTTTATTGTCAATGTGGTGCTGAATGAAAAGAAGACCATTATCAAGGCTGTTGCAGGGCATTACATTGATGCACACAGAGAAGGCTGCCGGTTCCTGGATAAATTGTATAAGGTACGGATGCCGGAGGCTGCCGACATCGTATTGGTATCGGCAGGGGGATATCCGAAGGATATCAATTTGTATCAGGCGCAAAAAGCACTTGATAATGCAAAACACGCAGTCAGGGATGGGGGTATCATCATTCTGGCGGCCTCTTGCAAGGAAGGCCTGGGTGAGCATGTGTTCGAGCAATGGATGACGACTTCCGCTTCATCAGAGGAGATGATTGCAAACATACAAAAGAATTTTGTGTTGGGCGGCCATAAGGCGGCAGCTATTGGAATGGTGCTGAAGAAAGCAAAGGTATTTCTTGTATCCGATTTGGATGAGGCTTTTGTAAAGAGCATTTTCCTTGAACCGTATAACAGCGTAGATAAGGCTTTGGACAGTGCCTTCGAAGCATTGGGCAGTGACGCAAAAGTAATTGTTATGCCTTACGGCGGATCAACATTGCCTTTTGTAGGATAATTCTACCGGTCTAGGAAAATGTAACTATTATAAATTAGAAATTCAGGAGGGAAAATAATGATTAAAGTAGGCGTAGCAGGTTACGGTGTCATAGGTCAGAGATTGGCCGACGGTGTCGCATTACAGAAGGATATGCAGCTGGTAGGGATTGCAGATGTATCCCCGACACTGGCAGTCAGAGCATTAAAAGAAAAGGGCATGCCGTATAATTTGTATCTGGCAGCTCCCGACAATAAGGCACAGTTCGATGAACTGGGTATCCCGATATCAGGAACAATGGAGGAATTGGTTCAGAGCGTTGACATTATGCTGGATGCTACCAGTGCGGGTGTAGGCGCAAAGAACAAGGAGCTTTATGCAAAGCTCGGCAAGAAAGCAATATTCCAGGGTGGAGAAAAGAACAGCGTCGCAGATGTATTCTTCCATGGTTATGCAAACTATGAGCAGGGTCTCAATAAGCAGTTTCTGAAGCTGACCTCCTGCAATACGACAGGTTTGATCCGGTCGGTTGATTGTCTTGACAGAGCTTATGGAATTGAAAGAGTTGCTATTACAATTATCAGAAGAGTGGCTGACCCCGGAGACTATCACAGAGGCTTGACCAACGCACTGCAGATTGACAAAGCACCCAGCCACCAGGCTGTGGACCTTATGTCCATCATGCCCCATGTAAATGCTACCGGCATACTTGTACACACGCCGGTTACACACGGTCATATTATCACAGTTGTTGCAACAGGGAAGAATAAGATCACAAAAGAAATGGCCCTGGAAGCTTTCGGAGGTCATGACAGAATCAGAATAGTCAGAATAGCCGATGGTTTCTTAGGTAATGCATCACTCTTCAGATATGCAAGAGATCTGGGCAATCCAAGAGGTGACATGTATGAAATCGCATTATGGGAAGAATCTATTGTTGAAACCGGTAATGATATCATGTATGCCATCAATATTCCGCAGGAATCCGTTACCATCCCCGAAACAATGGACGGAATCCGTGCTGCAATGGGGATGCAGGCAGACAGATTGGCCGGTGTAGGGGAAACAAATAAATATCTGGGGCTGGGAAAATGGAAGTAAAGAGTACCATCCGTATCAGAGCTATTGATGAATTTGATTATAATGACAAGACGGTGCTTTTGAGGCCGGACATCAACTCCCCTATTGACCCGGCAACCAGGAAGATCGCCAATTACAATCGGATCAAGGCCAGTATACCGACAATCCGGGATATACTGGACAAAGGCGCCAAGCTGGCTATTATCGCTCATCAGGGAGACACTCTGGATTATCAGAATCTGATACCGATGCATGAGCATGCCGAGAAGCTTTCTGCATATCTGGGAAAGGAAGTCAGATATATCGACGATGTATGCGGACCGGCAGCACAGGCTGCCGTCAAGGCACTAAAGCCGGGAGAGGCAATACTCCTTGGTAACCTCCGTTATCTGTGTGAAGAAATATCCACCTTTGAAAACGCCGTCAAGCTGAAGGCGGAAGAAATGTTGGATACCTACCTGATCAGAAGTCTGGCACCACTTTTTGACTATTATGTCAATGATGCTTTTGCAGCAGCACACAGGAATGCACCTTCCATGGTTGCTTTCCAGGAGCTTCTGCTTACAGCAGGCGGCAGGCAGCTGATGGAGGAGTACGGTGCTTTGTCAACTGTAATGAAGGCACCAAGGTCGCCCTCGGTGTTTGTACTGGGCGGTGCCAAGATATCCGATGCCTTCGGAATGATGAAGCAGGTGCTGCAGAACGGAACTGCAGATAAGATCCTGGCCTGCGGCATAACCGGCGAGATCATGCTTTGGGCAATGGGCAGACAGCTTGGCAGCAAAAAGGAAAGGTTCCTGAAGGATAAGGAGCTGCACCTCTTTGTAGAGCCGGCAAAGGAGTATCTGAAGGAATATCCCGGCAAGATTGAGGTGCCGGTGGATCTGGCTTATGAGAAGGACGGCACGAGAGTGGAAATACCGGTGGAAGAGCTGCCAAGGGAAGAAGTATATATGGATATTGGCACAAGGACTATTGAGAAATACAGAAAAATCCTCAATGAGGCAGGAACAATTTTTGTCAACGGTCCTGCCGGCGTCTATGAAAACAAGATATTTGAAGCAGGTACAAAGGAAATATGGAATGCCATAGCAGAAGCACCGGGATACTCCGTAATCGGAGGCGGTGACACAGTCAATGCGGCGTCCAGGTTTATTGATCTAAGCAGAATAAGCTACGTCTGCACAGCAGGCGGAGCCATGGTCAGGTTCCTGTCAGGCAAAAAACTGCCGTTGATTGAAGCGATGGAAAAAGCCTATGAAAAAAAATAAATGGATGAGAAGTGATATATATGAATGAGAAAATGAAAAAAGAACTTGAAAAATTCGCAGCCAGGATCAGGCTTGAAACAATGAAGGAATTCAGAGCCCTGGGCTTTGGACATGTAGGCGGATCAATGTCTATAATAGATACATTGGCAGTTCTGTATGGTGAAGTGATGAATATTGACCCGGAAGCTCCCAGGTGGGATGACAGGGATTGGCTGGTGGTGTCTAAAGGGCATGCAGGTCCGGCAGTATATGCAACACTGGCACTTAAGGGCTATTTCCCTTTAGAAGAGCTTTTGACCTTGAACAAGCCGGGCACGAATCTTCCAAGCCACTGTGACAGGAATAAAACGGTAGGAATAGATATGACCACCGGTTCCCTTGGCCAGGGAGTATCTACAGCAATAGGAGCAGCACTGGGCAACCGTCTGGATAAGAAAGCAAACTATACTTACCTGATAATCGGTGACGGAGAGTGTGATGAAGGACAGGTATGGGAAGGGGCATTATTTGCAGCACACCAGAAGCTTGATAATCTGATTGCCTTTGTAGATGAAAACAAGAAGCAATTGGACGGTTACACCAAGGATGTAAATGATCTTGGGGATATTAAAGCAAAATTCGAATCCTTCCATTGGCATGCACAGAGAGTAGATGGTGCGGATGTTGAACAAATCTACAATGCTATACAGGAAGCAAAAAATACAAAGGGAAAACCATCTGTAATAGTATTGGATACAATTAAGGGGAAAGGCTGCTATTTTGCTGAGAATGCAGAGGCCAATCACCATATGGTCATAGAAGCATCTCAGGCAGATAAGGCTATAGAAGAGCTGGAACGCAAGGTGGTGGAATTATGAGTATAAAGATAGCCAAAGAAAATGTAAAAGAAGCTGCAGCAATGAGAGATGTGTACTGCCAGACTCTTATGGAAATGGCCAAGGAGGATGACAGCATAGTTGTACTTGATGCTGATTTGATGAGCTCAATGGGTATGGTTAAGTTTTGGAAGGCATATCCTGAAAGGACCTTCAATTGCGGCATACAGGAAGCAAACATGATTGGGGTTGCAGCCGGCTTATCGGCAACCGGAAAAGTTCCATATGCCCATTCTTTCGGACCTTTTGCATCAAGAAGATGCTTTGATCAGGTGTTTATGTCCTGTGCATATGCAAAGCTTAACGTAAAAATAATAGGAAGCGATCCCGGAGTAACAGCAGCATTCAATGGCGGTACTCACATGCCTCTTGAAGATATTGGTATAATGAGAAACATTCCGGAAATGACAATTCTGGAGCCGGTTGACACAGTTATGCTCAGTGATCTGGTAAAACAGGTGTCAGATATTTATGGGGTATTCTATATAAGACTGCTCAGGAAAAATGCCGTAAAAATATATGAAGAAGGCTCAAGCTTTGAAATAGGCAAGGCGGTAACACTGCGTGAAGGCAAGGATGCTGCTATAATCGCAACCGGAATAATGGTTGCGGAAGCTCTTAAAGCTGCCGGAATCCTTGCAGAAAAAGGCATATCGGTAAAAGTGGTAAATATGTTCACATTGAAACCGATTGATAAGGATGCAGTAATTGCCTGTGCAAAGGAAACAGGGGCGGTAGTAACTGCAGAAAACCACAATATAATAAACGGCCTTGGTTCGGCAGTTGCTGAAGTGTTGTCTGAGAATGTTCCTGTGCCTTTAGAAAGAGTGGGAGTGCAGGATGTATTTGGTGAAGTTGGTCCTGAAGACTACTTGAAAGAAAAATTCGGACTGACTGCAGAGAATATAGTAGAAAAGGTAAAAAAAGCAATTGCAAGAAAGTTAAAGTGAATAAAATTGCAGTAATTCTAAAAAGCAGCCGGTTACGGCTGCTTTCTTGCTTAAGCTTGAATCTGAGTTTAATTATTAATTGTTGATTAAGCAAAAAAAAGATGTATACTATAAGTATGTCAGTACTACGGTATATTAAGGCAGCAACTGTTTCTATACTGGTAATGCTGAAATGAGAGATGTAAGCTGAGATTAATGATTAATACGGAGGGTATATGTGGATTTCTAAAGAAGGGGACGTAAGAAAACGGGAATTTCTCGATGCTGCACTGGAGATATTCTATGAAAAAGGATATGAGAAGACTACGATAAATGACATCCTGGCCAAAGTAGGAGTGACAAAAGGCTCGTTTTATTACTATTTCAAATCCAAGGAGGATATTTTCAAGGAATTGGCATTGCAGCAGGCGGAAAGGATTGTTTCCATAGTGGAAAGCATATGTGCCGGTATGGAAACAGGTGCTGTGGAGAAGTTCAACAGTATTATTCACGAGATATATGAAATAAAAATAGAAAATATCAGCAGTGCAATAAAAAGTAATAAAATGATGACAAGCGAGGAAAACAGCCTGTTGTCAGGCAAGATCATTGAGAATGTAATGGGAAGGGCAAAACCTCTATACACAGGTCTGATCAAACAGGGAGTGGATGAGGGAGTATTTGATACGGTATACCTTGAGGAATCGGCTGAAATGTACATATATCTTGTAAACCGGTTGAAGGAATCAATCATGAGAATGCTTGTGAGCAATGAATCAAAACCCATGGGTTTTGAGGATATTGGAAGAAATGTATTGTTTTATGAGGACTTGATTAATAAAATGCTCGGTACGAAGAAAGCCAGGATAGACTTGTCGGAACCCGTTCTTAGATATATTAATACAATCAAATAAATATAATAGATAAACAGTCAATAAATGTGAAATTAAGCTTTATTGACTTTTCTTTTTGCCATGAGACATGGAGACGGAGGCATCATGGTTAGATTAGAATTTGATTAGAATTTCTGAACCATCAGACTTATTTCAAAATATTGCGTACTTTTTCATGAATGCAGAAAGAGAGGTGGTCAAAAACATGATACAGGACAAAAAAAACGGGACGGATGTAATCTTGGAACTACAAGATCAATATAATTTCCTAGGGAAATGGGCTTCCTTCTTTATTAAAAGACACCGGCTGATTTACCTGATTATTTTGATGCTTATTATTTGGGGTGTTACAGCTTATAATGAGCTTCCCAGAGAAGTCAATCCAAAAGTCGTCATTCCTTATGGAATGGTGCTAACGACATACAATGGGGCTTCACCGGAGGAAGTAGAATTTCTTGTAACCAACAAGCTTGAGAAAAAGCTTGATGAATTGGAGAATGTCAAAAATATGAGCTCCAGCTCCGGATTAGGGTATTCTATGGTCTTTATAGAATTCGAGACGGGTGTCGACATGGATGAGATGATACAAAAGGTTCGTGATAAGGTTGCAGCCGTTCAGCCTGATCTGCCGGATGGTGCTGACATACCGGAGGTTTCGGATTTTAAGACCAATAATACACCTATTATGATTATCAATCTGGCAGGTGAATATGATTTTGCCCAGCTTAAAAAGACGGCTGAAAAGATTAAGGATGAACTGGAGAAAATCAATCATGTTTCCGATGTTGAGATAATCGGCGGGCTGGAGAGGGAAATCAAAATAACAGTTGATCCACAGAAGCTTGCTGTCTACAATCTGTCACTTGACCAGATCAGTGCAGCGATCTCACAATCCAATATCAACTTCCCAGGCGGGAACATAACCTTGGACAATAAGCAGTACAACATTAGAACGGTAGGGCAGTATATTGAGGCGGAGCAGCTTAAGCATGTTATTGTTTCTTATATCGACAGCAGCCCGCTGCTTTTGGGTGATATTGCAAAAGTTGAAGACGGATACAAGGATGCTGAATCTTATTCCAGGATGGCAGTGGAGCTTGGAAGTGACAAGCCGGGAACTCAAAAGACAGTTGCTTTATCCGTTAAGAAAAAAGAAGCCGGCGATGTCATTAAAATCAGCAAGGATATTAGAAACATGCTGGAAAGCAAAAAAGGCATTGTGTATCCCGAGAACCTCCAAGTGGAAATCAGCGGAGATACCTCCGTTTATGTACAGGATGAACTGGGTACCGTAATCAATAATGCGCAATCCGGATTATTTCTTGTTATCATGGTGCTTTTCCTGTTTATAGGCCTCAGGGAATCCATTATAGTTTCCTTCGTCATTCCCCTCGCTATTCTGTCAACTCTGGGTTTGATGAATGTATCCGGGATTACCTTTAATACGGTATCGTTGTTTTCACTCGTTTTGTCAGTGGGTATGCTGGTGGACAACGGTGTTGTCATCATGGAGAATATCGACCGGCTCCGGCTTATGGGTGTGGATTCTGAATTGGCGGCAGAAGCTGGGACCAATCAAATAGCACCTGCTGTTGCTTCTTCGACGTTAACAACTCTGGCGGCATTTTTTCCACTTATACTGACGGCAGGGATTATGGGAGATTTTATAAGAGATATCCCGAAGGTTGTTATATTTGCGCTGAGTGCATCGTTGTTCATTGCACTGACAGTAACACCCATCCTCAGCTCAAGGCTTCTCAAACAGCAGCATAGCTCCCGTAAGAAAAAAGAGCATCCTTACATCAAGAAATATGGTAAAATGCTGTCCATAATTATTGTGTTTATTCTAGGGATGTACTCCTTTAAATACAGCAATACCGGAGCCTTTGAGTTTGGTATTTTGTCATGGCTGTTCGGTATTGTATTTGCGGTATTGATGTATCTTAAGCTATACCGAAGCAGGAAGGATAATAAGCATCCTTTGATCGATTGGTATGGAGAAAAATTATACTGGATTCTCAGCAGCAGGAAAAGGAAGCTTGTGGTTATAGGTATTTCAATTATTTTGTTTGTTTCCAGCATGCTGCTTATACCCCTTGGAATATTGAAGGTCGAAATGTTCGGAGCAACAGATAGTACACGTTTGTATATAGATATAAATGCGCCAAAGGGAACTACCCTGGAAAGTACATCAGTCCTTGCGGAGGAAGTTGAAAAAAGACTCTTTAAGTATACTGAAATAAAGAGCTTCGTATCCAATATCGGAGCATATGGTGCAGACAGCTTAAATGATTTTTCTGCTAACTCGGGAAGTACACCCAATTTAGCGAGGATTACTATAGACTTGTATGAGAAGGATTATAGGGAAAAGACCAGCATGCAGCTGGCTGAAGAGTTCAGGGAAATGCTGAAGAACATCCCCGGTGCGGAAATTAAGGTACAAGAGCTGGTAACGGGTCCTCCTACCGGCACGCCGATATATATCCGTATCAAAGGGGAGAATCTGGAGGATTTAAAACAGGTTGCGAAGGAATATGCCCTAAGATTGGAAGCCATTCAGGGTACAAGGGATATTGAGGATGGAATCAATATTGGTGCCCCGGAGCTTCAGGTTCGGGTAAACAAGGCGAAAGCTGCTGCTTTAGGGCTCAACGATATGACCATTGCATTTGGTGTGAGAAACGCCATTTACGGTTTGACAGCGACAACCTTCAGAAGTAACCAGGACGAGATTGATGTGGTCATAAGGACGACGAAAGAACGATTGAAGACTGTTGAAGATATAAGGAATCTTTACTTTTACTCACGCAGCGGGCAGGCGGTTCCATTTTCACAAGTAGCGGAAATTGTTGATAGTGAGAGCCTTAATGCCATCAGGCATGAAGACATGAAAAGACTTATTTCCGTGTCGGCAAATATTGATACCAATATAACGGCAGGAGAAGTGCTTGAGGCATTTAAGAAGGCAGTATCGGATTATCCCCTGCCCGAAGGTGTAATCATCGAGTATGGCGGTGAGATGGAAGATATGGAGGAAAGCTTCACTGATATGTTCACCAATATGATAATTGCAGCGATTTTGGTTTATCTCATACTGGCGACGCAGTTTAACTCGCTGTCACAGCCGCTGATCATATTGTTTACCGTACCACTTGCTTTGATAGGAGTTATGCCGGGATTGGCCATTACAGGCCATAAATTCGACTTCCTGGCTTTTATAGGGGTTGTTGCTTTAGTCGGAATAGCTGTTAATAATGCCATTGTTTTGGTGGATTATATCAATTACTTAAGAAAAAAAGGCTATTCGGTGATTGATGCTGTTAAAGAGACTGGGATCACACGGTTCAAGCCGGTTATGGCTACCACTATTACAACTATTGGCGGAATATTGCCCATGACTTTAAAGCAGCCTTTCTTTGCTTCCATGGGTTATGGACTGATGTTCGGGCTTAGTGTGTCGACGCTGTTAACACTTGTCGTAATACCGGTTCTATATACAATAATTGATAGAGCTAAAGAAATAGGGAGCGGATTTTTATCCAAAAAGGAGATGAATTTATGAAAAAGCTTTTAGTGCTGATATTGATTCCGGTTTTTCTATTCGCAGGCTGTGCAAAAAAAGATGTGCCTGCATCAGGAACATCGGAAGAGAAGATAAAGTATGTAAAAACAACTGAAGTAAAGACAATGGATTTCGGGAATAAACTGGTCCTTCCCGGAAAAATACAGCCTAAAGAAAGTGCGCTTGTAACTGCGAAGGTTAGTGGAACGGTGCTGACAGTCAAGGCAGATATGGGTAGTCGGGTCAAGCTGGGAGATCTGCTTTGTAAAATAGATGACACGGTTTACGAACTGCAATATGAAAAGGCTGCTGCAGGGTTAAAAAACGCTCAGATTACCTTGGAGCGGCTTAAGGACTACGGTAAGGACAGCAAATTGGGTCCGCAGCAGATAGAACTTGCACGGACACAATATAATACCGCGAAGATAAACTATGATTCAAGTGAAAAAGAGTATTACCGGACAAAAAGCTTATACGATTCATCGGTCATATCCCAAGCTGAATTTGAACAATGGGAATCTCAGTATAACCTGATAAAAGAGCAGTTTGAAAGTGCAAAATCCAATCTGTCTCAGGTAGAAAGGAATCATGGGTTTGATGTACAGGGCGCGGAAATTGCATTGAAAATAGCCCAAAATGACTATCAGATGGCAAAGGAAAATTACAATGATACCTCCGTACTTTCTCCTATTTCGGGAATCGTGGTAAGCCGAAGTGCTTCTGTAGGTGAAAATGCTGCACCGGGAACTCCGGTATTTTCAGTCGTAAATCTAGACACTGTCTATCTGGAGAGCGGTGTTTCGGAACAAAGCATCGGGAGCTTGAAGGAGGGGCAGGAGGTAGCTGTCACAATCGATGCATTATCGGGTCATTCCTTTGTCGGTAAACTTACAAATATAAGTCCTGCTTTGGATGAGAAAACCAGTACTTATCCGGTAAAAGTGGAAATTGAGAACAAGGATAACCTCATAAAAGCAGGAATGTTTGGCACGATGGAGATTGTCACCGATTCCCACAAAAATGCTTTGGCAATACCTAAGGAAGCAGTGCTCCAGGAAAGCGGCAGCTATTATGCATTTGTTGCCAAGTCTGGGAAGGCAGTAAAAAGAGCAATCAAACTAGGCTTTTCCGAAAAAGAATATTACGAAGTTCTTCAAGGCCTTGAAACAGGAGAACAGATCGTTATAGTCGGGAATGGCGATTTGAAGGATGGAGAAAAAGTAGAAATTAAGAATTAGAAGATTATTTATGCTTTGAATATGTGGACGAAACTTGAAAAACAGGTATGAATGATCACCAAGCAAGGGACACGGGGATGAACTGAACCTGTGTCCTTTGCTTAACTATAAAAAAGATGCAAATTAATTTAATAAAGGTCGTATATTATTGGGAAAACTACTGAGGAATGTAAAAACTTTTGTGCGTTCAATCCGGCTATAGAAAGAAAAAACTAATTATTAAGGAGTGGATTTGATGTTAGAAGAAATCGATAAATTGCCATATAAAGTAGTCAAGGATTTAGAAATGGATATCAAAGCTTTAAAAGTGTATCTTGTGCAGGATTTCGATTTAAAGCTATTGCGCCGGATAGTCAGTTTTGGACTCAATATTTTTGGAGAGCTGGGTATGGATGAATGGGGGCTTGTCCCCCAAATCAGACATGGGAATGTATATATATTAAAGAAAGAAGGAAAAAAGGAAATAATCGGGTTGGCTATATTAATGCGTGATTGGGAGGATTTTTACAAGGCTTACTTATTTGACTATGCAATTGCCGAAGAATTCAGAGGACACGGTTTTGGTTATGAATTCATGAAGATAATTATTGAGAATTTAGCAGAACAGGGTTTTGACAAGCTTAGTTTAACAGTGGATGTAGAAAATAAATCTGCTATCAAGCTCTATCAGGATAAGATAGGCTTTGAATCCATTTTATTAAAAACCGATGAATATGGGAAAGGGCATGACCGCTATATCATGGAACTGGATTTATTAGAATTTTTAGAAAAAAAATGAAATTGGGAATACATTTGGAAACCGCTATGCTGCTAAAAAGTATATCAAATGGAACCAAAGATACACTGTCTCCGTCTATTAATCACAAAGAGATTTTTCAGGAGGCAGCAACATGAAGAGACCATTATTGCTTGTACTTGCTTTATTGTTAAGTGTATCTCTGTTCAGTTGTACGAGTACAGAGAATCAGGCTCAGTTGAATGAAGAGGGGCAGCAGAAAACAGACGAATTTGATAGGGAGACAGCTGCAGCTCTGGTTGAGAGCTTTGGCAGCAAACTGCAATCAGTGTCACTGCAAGCCCCAAAAGATATTGTGGAAAAGAGAATGCAAGAAAATTACAGTGATTTTGTGTCGGAAGCACTTCTTGCCCAATGGATAAATGATCCTATTAATGCTCCGGGGAGGCTGACTTCAAGTCCATGGCCAGACCGCATAGAAATTCTAACCATCGGGGAATTACCGGAATATGCATACGAAGTTAAAGGTGAAATAATTGAAATAACCGGTACTGAAAATGCTAGGGGCAGGATTGCTGCAAAAAGGCCTATTACACTTGTAATAAAGGAAATCGGCAATGGTTGGCTTATTGACGGTGTTACCCTTGGTGCTTATGAGGAAACCGGCCCGGTTGTCTACAATAATACTCAATACGGCTTTGATTTTTCCTTGCCGGAGAGTTGGAAAGACCATAGGATAGTAAATGACAAATGGGAGGGAATCTCTCAAAAGAACCCGGAAAGCGGCAAGACTGCTGAAACCGGTCCGGTAATTAGCATCAGACATCCCCAATGGACTTCTCAAAGCCCACGACAGGATATTCCAATAATGATATTCACACTTGCCCAATGGAATTTACTGCAGCAGGGAGAGTTCCATATAGGTGCGGCACCTGTCGGGCCAAGGGAGCTTGCCCGTAATACAAACTATGTTTTTGCACTTCCGGCCCGTTACAACTATGCATTTCCCACAGGATTTGAAGAAGTGGAAGATATTCTGGAAAGCAATCCTCTTAAACCAACCGAAGATAAACAATAAATAATCTGCACAGAGGAAAGAGGTCAATTTGAACTGACTTCTTTCCTCTTTTTTGTATAAGTTCTTTGAGTGAATAAATAAATCTTGACAATATGACTGGGCAGTCATATAATGATATTAATACAACATGACTACCCAGTCACATCCCTTTAGGGATAATTGAATTTTTTTTACACACAATATGACTACCCAGTCACCAAAGGAGGAATAAAATATCTATGCCAAAGCAAACATTTTTTAATTTACCGGAAGAAAGAAGAAATAAGATTGTGGAAACAGCCACTGATGAGTTTTCCCAGAATAGCTTTGTAAATGCAAGTATTTCAAAAATTGCTGAGAAGGCCGGTGTCGCTAAAGGAAGCATGTACCAATATTTCGAAAATAAAAAAGACTTGTACAAATATGTTCTGGGAATCTCAGCCTCAAAAAAGCAGGAGTATTTGATGGATTGCCTGGGCAATCTTGAGCATTTATATTTTATAGATATTATTAAGGAGCTATATGTAAAAGGTCTGGAGTTTGCAAGTGATAATCCTAAATTTGCAGGTATAGCAAATAACTTCATTAAGGAAAGTGACATAAAGTTTAAAGAGGAAATAATGGGAACGAATATTGAAAAAAGCAATCAGTTTTTTGAGCTATTGATTGATAAGGCAAAGGAGAAAGGTGAGGTAAATCCCAATATAGATACGAAGGTTGGAGCATATATCATAACAAATTTAAATATTTCTATCCTGGATTATCTGCTTAGCTATATGAAATATGAGGAAGTATTACAGGATAAAAATGAGCTTATGGATAAGGTTGATAAAATGTTATTCATTGTTGAGAATGGCTTCAAAAAATAGAAGGAAGGAGGTGAAGGACATGCCATTATGGGGATGGATCGTTTTGGGTATTGTATTGACGGCAATCATGCTGCCAATTAAGCTTAAAATTCTAAAGAAAATGACTCAAAGGAAAAACAACACTATGGATGACGAAGAGTAATGAATGGAGGCAAAATATGATCAAGGTTGAAAATTTGTATCATTCCTATTCTAATGATGAAAATTATGCTGTAAAGGATGTAAGCTTTGAAATAAGCAAGGGTGAGATTTTTGGCTTTTTAGGCCCTAGCGGGGCCGGAAAATCGACGACACAGAAAATTCTTACCGGCCTTCTGCCTATACAAAAAGGGCAGTGCTTCATTGATAATAAGGATATTAAGAAGAGTACAAGAGACCTGTTTAATTCAATAGGTGTTTCCTTTGAAATGCCGAATGTGTATAGAAAGCTTACAGGGGTAGAAAATCTGAGGTTTTATAGTGAAATGTTCAATGTGCCTACGGCAGACCCGTTAAAGCTTTTGAAAATGGTCGGATTGGAAACGGCAGCCAATAAAAAAGCAGGTGATTATTCAAAAGGCATGCTTCAGCGGTTGGTATTCACCAGGTCAATGATAAATAATCCTAAAATATGGTTTCTGGATGAGCCTACCTCCGGACTTGATCCTACTACCACAAGTGTTATAAAGGATATAATAAAGGAGAAACAGCAGCAGGGCACCACTGTCTTTTTAACTACCCACAATATGCATATTGCAGAAGAATTGTGTGATAGGGTTGCATTTATCACAAATGGGAGGATAAGTGCTATAGATTCTCCAAGAAGCTTAAAGCTAAAATATGGAGAAAGCTTTGTGAATATTGAATATAGAGAAGGTGGCGCTTTAAAGAAGGAGCTATTGTCCTTAACAGATGAAAAACATAAACAGCGTATTAATGAACTTGTTTCAAAGGCAAAGATAGAAACCATGCATACCCAGGAAGCCACTCTGGAGCAAATCTTCATAAAGATAACCGGCAAGGAGCTGAAATAGTATGAAACGGTTGTTAGGACTCCTAAAAAAGGACTTCAAGATCGCCTTCAGGAATTTCTTTTTCCTGATTGTTGTATTCGTTGCAGCTATATTGATATTTGTTACTAATTCCTTAATACCGGAACAAGTGAACATGGATACCAGAATGCTTTACGCGGTTGAAGGTGAGCAGTCAAAGGAAACCCTGCAAATTGCCCAGCTTCTTGAGAAGCAGGGCGGGAGCCGGAGAGTGGCAGGAAAAGATGAGATCATAAAGGGGATAGAAGCAGATAAAGAAGCGGTCGGTCTGGTTATTAAACAAAACCAGAATAAACCTGTCTTTGAATTCATCCTGCAGGGATATGAGAATGAGCAGAGTAAAAATGCATTTGTCCTGTCCCTTGAGTCCATGTTGAATCTGGATCAACTAAATAATCCTGATATTGAAACTGTAGTTTTAAAGCAAGAAATTAATTATGGAAAAATTCCTTTTAACAAGAGCTTTGTCCCCCTCATGATTTTGAATGAACCGGTGATGCTGGGCTTCATATTCCTTGCAACTCTGATATTTATGGAAAAAGATGAAGGGACAATAAAAGCTTACATGGTTTCTCCGGGTAGAATAGCAGAATATTTGTGGTCTAAAGTGATATTAATAGTTACACTAGGTATACTGTCTACTGTATTGATTACTGTATTTACAATGGGATCCGAAGCAAATTGGTTCATGTTGATAAGCATTACAATAGCAGGCAGTTTATTTAGTTCTACAGTTGCCATGTTTGTAGCAAGCTTTTTTGATAATATATCAAAGGCTATGATATGGGTCCTGGGGATCAGCTTATTGCTTACAGCGCCTATGATTTCATATTTTATGCCGAGCTTTGCTCCAAGAGTTTTGACAATTATTCCGACTTACAGTCTTATGTTTGCCATAAGAGAAGCAATTTTTCCGGGTACAAATACAGCCATATTTTACGAAAGCATGGCGGTGTTGCTTATAGTCAGCGCCGTGCTGTTCAGTTTATCCGTTTTATCCTATAAGCGCAGTTTGTTAAGGGATTAGGGAGGTGCTATCTAAGTGAAAAGAATCTTATCCATTTTTAAAAGAGATGTAAAAAGCGGGGCAAGGGATTTTCTCCTGCTGTATATCATTCTGGCTCCGGTAATAATAGCTATTGGCTTACGCTTCTTTATTCCCAGTGTAAATGCCATATCCTTTCAATTTGCCCTGGATGAGAAATTAAATTCTGAAGTATTTGAGGCCTTTGACAGATATGGTAAAGTGGAGGCTCTAAAGGGAAGGTCTGCTATAGAAGACAGAGTCAATAAAATAGATGATATCGTAGGGATTACAGAAAATGCAGCCGGAAAATATACCGTTGTATTAGAAGGAAATGAAAAGGAAAGTTCAAGGTATATAGCACAGCAAATACTGAATAAGCTTGAAGGAAAAACTACCGGTATTGCTGCAAGCTTCAGTGACATTGGAGCAAGAATGTCCTCTGTTGCGGTCTACGGTACCAGCGCATTGATAGTATTGGCAATTATACTGTCGGGTATGGTCATAGGGTTGAATATTGTTGAAGAGAAGGAATCACAGACAATGAGTGCCCTAAGTGTCAGCCCTATGAGAAGAATGGAATTCATTCTGGGAAAAAGCCTTATAGGATTGTTGCTTCCTGTTGCGGAAACCATTATTGTCCTATGGGCAGCAGGTATTACGGATATAAACCTTGTGATGATCCTCGCAATGACCGTTGCCAGCTCTTTGGTCGCCATCATCATGGGCTTCCTCATGGGAGTTCTGAGCAGCAATCAAATAGCAGCCATAGCCAATATGAAGTTTTTGTTGCTTATTGTATCCGCATCCTTTATAGGTGCTGTCGTCCTGCCAGAAAACCTGCAGGTGTTCTTGTACTGGTCCCCGATGTACTGGAGCACGATAGGGCTGACAGAGATTGTTGTGAATAGTGCCGGCTGGGGTAATATTCTCCAATATACCTTATGGATTATTGCTTTGACGATTATTATATTCTTTATCTTTAGAAGAAAAATAGTAAAAGGATTGACTTAACTGCATGGTGGGATTTTCTTATATCTCAACTGCCGTGCAGCTATAATGACCGCACGGCAGTTGACTTGCTGATGCCGGATTACCATTTGTTAATATGGACAACATCCTTCAGTTCTTTTTTGATTTGTGTAAGAGCAGGCTCCTTTTGCGGATATCCGAAGGGTATAAAGGTGGCAATCTCAATATTGTCCGGCATTCCCAGTATATTTTTTATCCTGTCGGTTCTGAAAGGAACCATAGTTACACCATAGAGACCTTCCGCCGCCATAGCCAGCAGAATATTTTCTATGACCAGCCAGGCAGAAGCGAAATTATTAAGGTTGTAGAGGCTTTCGCATTCCTGCAGCTTCCTGTTCATCCCGAAGCATACAAGGAGTATTTCAGGGGCAGTCAGCAGCAGCCTTTCCTGGATAGGGACCGAATAGGAGTATACTTGTCTCTGATTCTCATCATGCATATTGGCAAGCAAAGAGTCCAGGTATTGCCGGTCCGATTTTCGGTTGATGGCTCCGCTGTTCTCCAGGATATCCTTTCTAACTCCTTCATCCCTCAGGAGAATGTAGTGCCATTCCCGCATATGATTGTGACTGGGCGCCTTCAAGCCGCATTCAAGTATCCTGTCGAGCTTTTCCTGCTCAATGCTCTGAGCTTTGAAATTCCTGACACTCCGGCGTTTTTCTACCACGGTATAAAAGCTTTCAGAATTATTCATTTTAATACCTCCTAATTATAATAAATTTGATTAGAACTCTAATCATATATGTAAAAAAATTATCCCTGATTATCTGCATTTGTCTTTATGTGAGACAGTACTTTGGTTAACAGGACATCCAGCTGGTTCCTTTCCTCTTCGGTGAGGCATTGGAGCGGGTCGTAGCGGGTCATGTCCTCCCGGCCAGAAGCACCTTTCAGGGAAGCAAGCTTCTGTTTTCCCTCCCCAGTAATGTAAATCCTGACCATCTTGGCATTTTCCGCATCTTGTTCCCTCCTGATCCATTTCATCCGTTCCATGTTCTTGATGATGACCGTTGCTGTAGGCCGGTCACAAAAAAGCATATCGGCGATATTGGAAGGATAGAGATATTCCTTTTTTGCCAGCTGGCTCAATACATATTGCTGCTTCAGGGTTATCTTATGGGGGACCAGTTCCTTTTGAAGGGCTCGCTTCCATGTAAGGAACACTATACCCAGCTTTGATATTAAAAGCAGTTTACTCATAGCAATCCTCGCTTTATAGTTAGAGTTCTAACTATAATATAGATAATTGTATTTGTTATGTCAAGAGGTATTTCATTAAAATTTTGTTGATGTGTGAAATAAGTGCCTGGGGTATGTTATTAATCATGACCACCTGTTTATGGGTGATCATGATTACAGAGAATATACCCATAACTTATTATATTATGTTAAATTATGTTATAATATTTAGTGTTGCTAGATTATTTGGAAAGAAGAATGAAAATGATAGATGGGGTATGTAAAAAAGATGAAAAAGCAAATAAATTAAATACATGGTTAAAAAACTCCACAAGAGCTGATGTGGTTAGCATTGCATGGCCTGTTCTTGTGGAGCTTCTTCTGGGAGCACTTTTTGGTATGATAGACATGATTATGCTTGGAAGATTAAGTGATAATTCACTGGCAGCCGCTTCCGTTGCTGCAGTAGGCATGACAAACCAGCCTTTGTTTGTAGGGTTATCTCTTGTTCAGGCTTTAAATGTAGGTGGAACAGCCATGGTTGCCAGATATCTGGGTGCTGGCCGCAATGATAGAATAGAAAGCACTTTAAAGCATGTAATGCTATTAAGCTTGGTAATGCTGGCAATTCCTTTATCCACATTAGGAATAATTTTTACAGATTCCATAATGAAGTTTATGGGAGCACAGGCAGATACCTTGCAAGCAGGCAGGGACTACTTCAGAATCATTATGGTGGGATTCATCTTCCAGTCCTTTAATTTATCAATATCCGCAGCATTAAGGGGTATTGGTGAAACCAAAACACCTATGAAGATAAATCTGAAGGTGAATTTTCTGAATGTTGTCGGTAACGCACTTCTTATATACGGCTTGCTGGGATTTCCCAGGCTTGGTATTACCGGAGCAGGTATATCTACTGCTTTATCCAATGCAATTGCAAGTATATTTTTATTCAGATACATTTTAAAAGGTAAAAGTATTATTAAGTTTAATATCCGAAAGTCCTTCAGTTTCGATAAAGACATAATATACAATCTGGTGAAGATAGGTATGCCTGCGTCATTGGAACAAATGGTTTTAAGAACAGGTGTACTTTTATTCGCAAAAACAGTTGCAGGGCTAGGAACGGTCATTTTTGCAGCACACCAAATATCACTTAGTATATTGAGCCTTTCCTTTCAGCCGGGTCAAGCTTTCGGAATAGCGGCTTCCTCACTGGTTGGAAGAAGCTTGGGGGCTTGCGAGTTCTCAAAAGCTGAAGCCTATGCAAAGGAGACTAGAAGGATCGGTTCAATGATATCTACTTTTATGGCTGTTATATTCTTCTTCTTTGGACCACATATTGTGGGATTATACTCAAATGATCCCACAATTATTGAAAGTGCTTCTATAGCTTTGAAGATAATAGCATTTGTTCAGCCTTTTCAGTCGTCTCAGCTTATATTAGCGGGGGGATTAAGAGGAGCAGGAGATACTTTCTGGCCATTGGCAGGCACCTTTGTCGGAATATTATTAATCAGAGTTGTATTGGCATATATATTTGTCAATATACTTGGATATGAATTGACAGGGGCATGGATAGCAGTGTTTATCGATCAGTTTGTCAGATGGCTGTTCGTATACGTCAGGTTCAGAACAGGAAAGTGGAAGCATATTAAAATAAGATAGATGCAAACAATACACCGATTTTACATACTTTTCACATAATTTCAACACTTTTATTCCAAAATCTCTTTTTATAATAAGATTGTAAGTTCTACAAAAAGAACAAAATAAAAAGGAGAGATGAAACATGAAAAAAATAATAACAATGCTTTTAGTCGGTCTATTGGTTTTAAGCAGCTCTATGGCTGTTTTTGCAGAGGAGCCTGGGGATACTCTGACGGAAAACTTTCTTGAGGAAGAACAGCATGCAACAGCAAGCAGATTTGGAATGAGGGGATTAAAGGAATTTACAGAGGAAATACACCAAATTAACACCTTAAGAATAGAAAGAAATCAGCTCAGGGCACAGGTAATTGAAAAGCAGGATCAATTGATTGACCTTTATATCAATGCAAGAGGAACTGGAAATAAGGAAGCTTTAGAGGCGGCAAAGGAAGAAAGACAACAAATAAAAGTAATAAATGATGAAATGAAGGTACTTTATGAACAAGCTGCAGTAACGAGAAAAGCATTCAGAGAAGCGGTGAAAAGCAACGATATGGAAAAAGCCAATACAGAGATTGAAAAGCTTATAGGTATTCACAGTCACATCAATGGCAAAAAAGAAGAGAAAATTGAATTGCTGGATAATATTATCGATATACTTTCATAACTCTTTACCTTATAAGGCGGATACTTATTAACAGTTATCCGCCTTATTATTTCTAATAACAAAGACAATGAAAATAGTCCATGGAAACGGATTAATGATATAATTGAAATACGGAGGTGAATCTCATGAAACATATTTTTGTAGTAGATGATGAGCGAAATATACGGGATTTAATTCGTAAATATCTGGAAAAGGAGGGTTTCTTGGTTACTGTTTTTGAAAATGCACAAAATGTAGTAAGTGAAATCAATCGCTTGAAGCCTGATTTACTGGTGCTGGATATAATGATGCCTGGCGGTGATGGTTTGGAATTGTGTAAAGAAATTCGAAAACGCATAGAGATTCCCATCGTGTTTGTATCTGCCCGGGATGAGGAGCTTGATAGGATTTTGGGATTGGAGCTGGGTGCGGATGATTATCTCTCAAAGCCTTTTAGTCCTCGTGAATTGGTGGTTCGAATAAAAAATATAATGAGAAGATTGGAAAAAAGCAGCCAGGTCAAAGCTGAGGCACTGATTGTAAAAGACATCAAGGTTGAGTGTAACAGAAGGTATATAGAAAAGGATGGTACAGAACTGAAGCTCACAACGAAGGAATATGACCTGCTGGAGTTTATGATCAGGAATAAATGCATGCCTTTCACAAGAGAACAGCTGCTGGAGAAGGTATGGGGATATGACTACCTTGGAGATATACGGGTAATTGATGATTTGGTCAAAAGGTTACGTAAGAAGCTGGCTGAGGTGGAGTCTGTCCTGGAGATCACAACTGTATGGGGATATGGGTATCGGATAGATGATTAAAATGAGGATTGGCAAAAAACTATTACTTACCTATTTCATCCTCCTATTTACTGTTTTCATTGTTACGGGTATCACCTTCAGGGTATTGCTTCAAAGATACCTGATCAGTGAAGCCAGGGTAGTATTGAGGACAGAAGCCCAGGCCATAGCCAGCACTCTAGAGAAAATACCGATATTCGACGGAGAAATCAGACCGAATCTTTTAGCGAAACGAGAAATGCGTATTCGCGGGCAATTTATAGATTCAAAGGTAGTTGTTTTAAATAATAACAGGAAGGTCGTTTATAATAATTTAGAAGGAACTGATAGGAAAGTAATGCAGGCCCTCGTCGATAACAATAAATTAATAGCCAGAGAATACGTTACAGAGCAGGTACCTATCCTCTCGAAAAAAGGTGAGGTAAAAGGGCACGTTTTTCTATTTACTAAGATACATGATCTCAATAGGATTAACAGGTTAATGAATAGAACCCAGATTCTTAGCTTGATTATGGGTGGAGCTATTGCTGTGATTTTAGGCATGATTTTTCTAAGAGGACTGACCAAACCCATTCGAAAGTTAGAGCATTATATGACCAATTTTTCTTTCAAGGATAACCAACAAGAACTGAAAATTGAAACCGGTGATGAAATAGAGGAACTGGCAGAGTGCTTTTCAGCCATGGTTCATAAGTTAAAAAGGTATGATGTGCAGCAAAAGACATTCCTTCAGAATACTTCCCATGAATTGAAAACTCCTTTAATGTCAATACAGGGTTATGCAGAAGCCATTAAAGATGGGATTGTTGAGGGAAAGGAAGTTCAGGAAAGCCTAGATGTTATTATTGATGAAAGTAAGCGGTTGAAGACAATTGTAGATGAAATGATTTATCTGGCTAAATTGGATAATGTGGAAGAGACGTTTTATTTTGAAACAGTTAGCCTCCGGGAAATTATTAATCAGAGCGTGAAAAGTGTTAAAGCTCTGGCTGATGCAGCAGGTATAGACCTTAAAGTAGAAGGAGATTGCTCCTGTGAAGGATATTTTGATAAAGAAAAGCTAACGAGAGCTGTCATTAATATACTCAGCAATGGGATACGATATGCTGAGGAAGAAATTACAATGAACTGGAAAGCTCATGATAATCATATTGAAATTATTATAATGGATGATGGAAAGGGCTTTCAAAACGGGGAAGAAAATAAAGTATTTGAACGATTCTATAAAGGTGAAAAAGGTGGAACTGGTATAGGTTTAGCCATTACTAAGGCTATAGTGACTGGTCACAATGGCCGGATCGAAGCCTATAATGCTTTACCCAATGGGGCTGCTTTTAAGATTATACTCCCCAGGATGTAAAAGAAAAAATATGCCGATCAAGGTAGAAATGCACTTTGATCGGCTTTTTTAAATTAAAAAGCAAGAGGAGCTGATAGTATCAACAGTATAAATTGGGGGATATTACTCTAGTGCTACGTATTGACATCGAGTGTTAGAAGAACTATAATAGATTTAGTAAATTACTAAACTAATAAATCACTAAATTACTAAATAAATAATTTGGGAATTATAAATTTATAGGAGGTAAAAACAATGAAAATACCAACGACTTTAAAGCATAAGCCGGTTATTGTATCTGACAACTATGAAAATGTTGACGGCAGATATGCTTATAATACTGATGCAAAGGGCCTTTCCTTGGGGTTGGCTCAATGGAATGACCGGGGCAAGGTGGATATTTCAGCCAAGGTGTGGAGGCACACAGGTGAAAAATGGTCCAGGCAGTCTGAGGAATTGCCGCTTCACCGTGTGCTTGATCTGGCAATTCTTGTTTGCAGGGCAAAGCTTCATTTCAGAGAGGCTTACAGGCATGAGAAATTGTATGATGCGGAAAACCCGGTTATTGACAGAGTGGGATTACAGGGTGATGCAATGACAGTGGCCGTATGTACCGACAATGAAAAGCTTGATGAGGATATTAGACTGTTCAGTCAGGCTCTCAGTAATGATGATGAGCTTATTGGCGAGCGTTTGAGCACCTTATCAAGGATATTGAAAGAGATGGGATATTAACAGTATATATTGGATTGTAGATAAAGAGGTAAAAAAAGAAGGTGATATATGATGGATAGAAAAAAGGAATTAAAACAGCAGTATAAACAAATGAAACCCCAGATGGGAATATTTATAATCCGTTCAAAAGTCAATAATAAGTGTTACATTCAAGCTACCCAGGATTTAAGAGGCGTGATGAATGGAGCCGAAGTCAGACTTGGAGCAGGTATGCATCCTAACAAGGAGCTGCAAAAGGAATGGAAGGAATTTGGTTCGGGGAATTTTACGATTGAAATTCTCGAGAATCTTGAATATGACAAGGACGAATCGAAAACCGATTATACAGAAGACTTGGCTTTACTGCAAATGATCTGGGAGGAAAAACTGGTTAAGAAAAATATGGAGCTTTACAGAAAAAACCTCTAATGAAACATTATCATAAATAAGATGTGGGAAAGGAATTTGAAGTGGGTGTCATGAAGAGGCAATTGCTTTGATAATAAGAAAAATGGTATAATAATAACACTTTAAATCAAAAAAGGAGGATAAAAAATGGATAATTACGAGGTAATAATGGACTTTTTCAGCAAGGCCGAAAAGCCGGTCAGCGCAGGACAAATCGCAACTGCAACCGGTATAGACAGGAAAGAGGTCGACAAAGTAATGAAAATGCTTAAAAAAGAGGAAAAAATAGTTTCTCCGAAAGTTTGTTTTTGGGAAATCAAAAAATAGTAATAGAGCAAATGAACTGCAGCCATATGGCTGCAGTTCATTTGTTTTTTTAGCGGTTTTCGAAGTTTATAGTTGACAGTGAATTAGAAATTTTATATAATGAGTATAAACTCAATGAGTAAGGAGTCAAAATGATGCCGGATACACAAAGACGAAAGCAAAAGCTTCAAACAAGGGAGCATCTTATCGAAGTGGCATTGTATCAACTTGCAAAAGGCGGTTTAGTGGCTACGCGTACTTCGGATATTGCAAATGCGGCAAAAGTAGCCCATGGGACTATATTTGCGCATTTTCCAACACGTGAGATTCTTTTAGATGCAGTAATTGATGAGTTTGGTATGCGTATTACCAAGCGGCTTCATGAGCTGGTCAGCAGTAATTGCGGGATGAAGGAGCTTCTTGAGGCCCATCTGAGAGGCATTGGTGAATATGAGGCTTTTTATACCAGATTGGTTTCAGAAGGGCATTTGCTTCATGAAAGTGCCCGCAATTCTTTGATCATGATACAGTCGGCTATTTCTTTTCACCTGATTCAAGCAGCCGAAGGTGAAATGGAAGCCTGTAAAATACGTAGAATGCCTGTTAATTTGTTATTTAATACCTGGATCGGATTGATCCATTATTATCTCATCAATGGAGATTTGTTTGCACCTGATGGTTCAGTGCTGGAAAGATATAGCGGACAGCTGGTGGAGCATTATATGAATCTGATCAGAAAAGATTGAAGAAAGGGGTTGTTTGGGATGAAGATGTGTATAGCTTGTGGAATGCCAATGAAAACTCAGAAGGATTTTGCTATGGGTGATGAGAAAAGAGATTATTGCATTTACTGCGCAAGGCCTGATGGTACAATGCAGTCCTATGAGGAAAAGCTGGAGTCTATGACCGGATTTATTGTAAAGACTCAAGGCTTGGATGAAAAAGCGGCACAGAACGCAGCAAAGGGAATGCTGGCTAAGCTTCCGGCATGGAAGGTTTGATTATACTATGGTAAGGCTTAGTGGACTGCCCAATATAGGCAGTATAATGGAAAAACGCCTTATGGACGTTGGGATTAATGATGTTGAAGTATTAGTGAAAGCTGGAAGTAAAGAAGCGTTTATTAGGCTGTATTTACACGAAGGGGATACCTGACTAAGTGCGCTATGTGGCCTGGAAGGCGCAATTCAAGGTATAAGATGGCACTATTTGAGTAATGAAATAAAAGAAGATTTGAAAAAGTTTTTTGACTCTATTGTAAATAAGTGCGGGGCATGACGTTTAGTCGTACCCCGCACTTTATTATTCATATTGTCTATTGTAAATATAAGATATATTATATATAATGTATATATAATATACTTTATGGAGGATTATCATGGAGGTAACTGAGTTCAAGAATATAGTCTGGGATTATACAAGGAAAATTGCAGAAAGTATGAATTGCATATTCAGTCCTGTAAGTGATAATCATGGGCTGACAATGATGCAGACCAGAATTCTCATGGAATTACATCAGAATGGAACTCATACAATAGGGAGCCTGGCAGATAGTACCTGTGTTGCTGGAGCCAATGTTTCTGCCATGTGCAAGAAGCTTGAAGGTCAGGGCCTATTGGAACGTGCAAGAAACCGGGAGGATGAGAGAGTGGTCCGGGTGGTGCTCACAAAGCTGGGTAAAGAGACTGTGACCGAGATAGACAGATTGTGTAATGACAAGATCAAACAGCATTTAATAAATGAGAAAGAAGAGACCTTTGAGGATATTATACTGGGATTACAGAAGTTAAATGAGTTATTGCAAAGAATAAACTGTGTTGAAAAAAAATAAATTCAAATTTGATAAACGGAGAGAATTAATATGAAGGAAGAAAAGAACCCTAAAAAGCCAATTATATATTTTTATGTTGTTACATTGATTATTGTACTGATGTTAAATGCCTTTGTCTTTCCAGCCATGTTGAAGCAGCAGATCACACAGGTAGACTATGGCACATTTCTGACACAAATTGAAAAGGGCAAAGTAAAAGCTGTTGAAATACAAGAAAACCAAATCGCATTTACTGAGCTTGATGAAACAGGCAGTGAGAACATATTTGTGACAGGCCGTGTGGATGATCCCGAGCTTGTCAATCGCCTGCATTCTGCCCAGGTTAAGTTTTCCAAGGTTATACCAAAAGAAAATTCACCTTTACTGAATTTTATTTTGTCATGGATACTTCCAATTATTATCTTTATAGGAATCGGACAGTTATTGACGAACTCCATGCAGAAAAGAATGGGCGGAAACGCTATGACCTTTGGGAAGAGCAACGCCAAAGTATATGTCGAAGCGCAGACCGGCAAAACCTTTTCGGATGTGGCAGGGCAGGATGAAGCAAAGGAAGCTTTAACTGAAATAGTGGATTTTATGCATAATCCGGCGAAATACAAGGAGATTGGGGCAATCATGCCAAAGGGTGCACTGCTTGTAGGACCTCCCGGTACTGGTAAAACACTTCTTGCAAAGGCTGTGGCAGGGGAATCAAAGGTGCCGTTTTTCTCAATTTCAGGTTCTGAGTTTGTAGAGATGTTTGTGGGCATGGGCGCGGCAAGAGTGCGTGATCTTTTTAAACAAGCCCAGGCAAAGGCCCCATGTATCGTATTTATAGATGAAATTGATACTATTGGTAAGAAACGTGATAACGGAGGGATTGGCGGTAATGATGAGAGGGAGCAGACATTAAATCAATTATTGACTGAAATGGATGGTTTTAATGGAGAAAAGGGCGTAGTAATCCTTGCAGCGACAAATAGACCCGATTCTCTTGACAAGGCTTTGCTCCGCCCCGGAAGGTTTGACCGCCGTATTCCTGTAGAGTTGCCGGATCTTGCAGGACGTGAGGCTATTTTAAAGGTACATTCAAAGAAAATAAAGCTGGGCAAGGATATAGATTTTAATGAAATAGCAAGAGCAACCTCAGGTGCATCAGGTGCTGAGCTTGCGAATATAATAAATGAGGGGGCCTTGAGAGCGGTAAAGTGTGGACGCAAATATGTGGAGCAGATTGATCTCGAGGAAGCTGTGGAGGTTGTAATTGCAGGGTATCAGAAAAAAGGTGCAGTTATATCTCCAAAAGAAAAGCAAATTATTGCTTACCATGAAATAGGCCATGCCATTGTTGCTGCAAAGCAGACTGAATCTGCACCGGTGCACAAGATTACAATAATACCCCGTACTTCGGGAGCATTAGGCTATACCATGCAGGTATCGGAAAGTGAAAATGTGTTGATGACGAAGGAAGAGGCACTTAATAAAATCGCTACCTTTACCGGTGGCCGTGCTGCAGAGGAGCTGGTTTTCGGGACCTATACCTCAGGTGCAGCCAATGATATTGAACAGGCTACAAAAATTGCAAGGGCTATGGTAACCCGTCTGGGTATGAGCAAGGCCTTTGACATGATGGCCCTGGAGACATTGTCCAATCCATATCTCGGAGGAGATCCTTCCGCGACCTGTTCTTCGGAAACAGCAGCGAAGATTGACGGAGAAGTATTAGCTATTATTAAGAATGCCCATGAAAGAGCAATTAATATATTGAAAGATAATATGGATAAGCTTCACTTGTTATCCTCACATCTTTTGGAAAAGGAAACTGTAACCGGCGATGAATTTATGAGAATATTGGCAAGCTGACAAAACTAACAGCATGCGAGAGGTGTTTATGAAAAAACTGATAAGGGTACTGATCAGCAGAGCTTTTTTAGTTGGAGCAGCCATATTGATTCAGGCTTTAGCATTAATAATAGTAATATGGAAATTTACTAGTTTTTTTGTATATTTCTATTCCATCTGTGCATTGCTCAGTGTCCTGGCTGTGCTTTGGATTCTGAACGGCAGGAGCTATCCTGCCTATAAGCTTGCATGGATCATTCCTATTATGGTTTTCCCTATCTTTGGAGGGTTGTTTTATCTGATGCTGGGAGGGAACAAATCCAGCAAAAGAAATAAACAGAAGATGTGGGAGATCAGTAAGCAGATGAGAGATTCTCTTGGTCAGGATCAGGGGATATTGCAACAGCTTGAACAGGAAAACAGGGGTGCTGCCAATCAAACAAAATATATTGAGAGATACTCAGCCTGCCCTGTTTATACCAATACGACGACAGAATATCTGACACCCGGCGAGAAAAAATTTGAGATTTTGCTGGAGGAATTGAAAAAAGCAGAGCACTATATTTTTCTTGAATACTATATTATCCAGGAAGGGATTATGTGGAATGCTATTTTGGAAATTCTGAAGGAAAAAGTAAAACAGGGTGTAGAGGTGCGTGTTATCTATGATGATGTAGGTTGTCTGCTTACTTTACCTTTCGGATATGACAGGAAGCTGGAGAAAATGGGAATCAAATGCAGTGTGTTTAATCCCTTTATGCCTGTTATGACTGTCCGGCTGAATAACCGTGATCACCGGAAGATTGCTGTAATAGACGGACATACGGGTTTTACCGGAGGTATCAACCTTGCAGACGAATATATCAATGCTTACGAAAAATATGGCTACTGGAAGGACTCCTCCATAGTTATTCGCGGTGATGCAGTATGGAGTCTGACGGTTATGTTCCTCTCAATGTGGAATTACCTCAGAAATACCGATGAGAACTATACGGCATTTAAGCCGTCTTCCAGGAATACCGGGCATTTTACCACCGACGGTTATATACAACCCTTTGCTGACAGCCCTCTTGATGACGAGGCTGTAAGTCAATCTGTCTATCTGAATCTGATTGGTAAAGCTGAGCGGTATGTTTATATAACTACACCATACCTGATTCTTGATAATGAAATGACCACAGTTTTATGCCTGGCAGCAAAGAGGGGAGTAGACGTCCGTATCATAACCCCTCATATTCCCGATAAATGGTATGTTCATTCAGTATCACGCTCTAATTATGAAATATTGATAGAAAGTGAAGTTTCCATTTATGAATATACACCTGGTTTTATTCATTCGAAAACCTTTGTAGTAGATGATATGTTTGCTGTAGTCGGAACGATTAACCTGGATTATCGCAGTCTGTACCTGCATTTCGAATGTGGTGTCTGGCTGTACAATACAAAAAGTGTATCAGAAGTAAAAGAGGATTATCTTCTTACACTGGAAACCTGTCAGATAATTACTTATGAGTGCTGCAAAAGCACTAAATGGTATAGAAAACTGGGCAGATTGGTCCTCAGATTATTAGCCCCGCTGATGTAAGGGGGCAGGTTTGGCAAGTCATATGCTTATGTTTTTCCAAGGAACTCTTCCAGCGTAATATTCCTGCTTGCTATTTCAAGTGCTGCACTCTTTCCCACATAGCGGATATGCCAAGGTTCAAATTGATAGCCGGTGATATTTTCCCTACCCTTGGGATAACGGACTATAAATCCATACCCCGGTGCATTCTCCTTCAGCCACTTTCCTTCACGGGTCTGTGCATAAGACTGGGTAAGAGTGTAGTTTACTGATGGGCTGCTAATATCCATTGCCAGCCCGGTCTGATGTTCACTTTGCCCGGGTCTTGCACTGAACTGGTTGGCTGCAACTGCAGAGCCATATTTGCTGGTATTGGATGTAAAAATAGCACTTTGACGTTCATAAGAACGATAGCCTGAGATAGCAGTCAGCTTTATGCCCTCCTGTCCGGCTTTTGCAAAAAGGGCTTCAAGGGCTTCGGCAGCCTCCGGTGTCATCCTTGTTTTGGATTTATTCGAGGATGGTACATTTGGAGCTGTCAGGTTTTTGGGAGTATAACCTGCAGGAAGACTGTGGGTTTTATTGACAAGTACCAAGTTATTTGTTGTTGTGACTGGGGGCCTGGATGTATTATTACCTTTCTGTTCTTTGGTTCTAAGCTTTTGCCCGGGATATATCGTATCACTTATCAAGTTGTTCAGCAGCTTCAATTGATCTACAGTTGTTCCTGCTTTACCTGCGATACGGTATAAAGTATCACCGGATTTAACAGTATATGTTGCATTGGGTTTCAAATGTACCTTTCTTGCGGGAGGAACTGATGAGGTATAGGCATTAACCGGGCCGTATGCAATAGATGCAACAAGTAGGGAACCAAGCATTATATTGACGGTATCTATTTTAATACCGCGGCAATTTTCATTTATATAGTTTTTGATATAATTCAGAGAATCTTTTTGCAGCTCTTTTCTTTTACTGTCAAGCATGCTGAAAAAGTCTTCGGCAAATTCGCTTGTTTGCTTGTCAGCGTATAGGACCAAGGTGTATCCATCATTGGTTCTTATCAATTCATGACGTGAGAATATCTCCATTTGATATACCAGCTTTCTATTATTTCTAGAGTAAACAGAATGCTTAAACGAATACATGCAATGTGCCTACTAAAAAGTAATGAGAATGTCATCCTGAGCATAGTGAAGGATCTAAGACCCTAAAGGAATACTTATGAATATTTGTCCGGGTCATACTCATAGGTATAAGATTCTTCGCTTCGCTCGGAATGACATAAGCAAGTCGTTGAAGCTAATTTTGCATTATTTAATAGTAAGTACACTAATTTGTATTTTTAGCATTTTACTAAAGCTTATACCTTCATGATCAAGTCAGAGAGAAGTCAAAAAAAACAAATATGTGCAAATAACTTCGAATTATTATAAAATGAAAGAAGCATGGAAAAGGGGGAGAGGGGATGACAGCAAGGGAGAAGTTGTTTTCTTATAACAAAATCTATGATCATAAAGGCAGCGAAGCATTATTTTTGCAGGCGATGAGAGAATCCATCGAGCACCATCGCACTCATTGCGGGTTTTATGAGAAGCTACTGGAAGAACGTGGTTTTTGTATTGATAATATTGAGTCGGTAAAGGATTGTGCAAAGATACCGGTAATTCCTGCACACTTTTTTAAACACCACGAAGTGCTCAGTGTAAAAAAAGAAGAGATTGAGGTTCATGCCACATCCTCAGGCACACAAGGGCAAAAAAGCCAGATATTTCTCGATAATGAGACAATAAGACTGGGTACCAGAATGGCCGTTAATGCTATGAAGCATCATGGATTCATTTCGATAATTCCTGCGAACTATCTTATTTTAGGTTATGAACCCAAAGAAGGCAATGATATGGGAAATGTTAAGGTTGCGCTTGGGATGACACGCTTTGCTCCGGCGAAAGAGAAAGTATTCGCATTAAGAGCCATAGGGGACCGTTATGAAATCAATTATTTCGGAATAATAGATGCCTTTCACCGGTATGGCAGGCAGAAGCTGCCGGTGAGAATCCTTGGCTTTCCTTCGTATTTGTATATGCTTTTGGAAATGATGAAGGAATCAGGAATGAAACCATTGAAACTGAATAAAAAATCTCTGGTTCTTACAGGCGGTGGCTGGAAGAAATTCGATGAAATGATGGTAGATAAAAAGGAATTATATAGCCTGGTTGAGGAATTCCTTGGTATTCCGGCTGAAAATTGCCGTGATTTTTATAGTGCGGTAGAGCACAGTGTTGCTTATCCGGAATGCAAAAATCACCACATGCATGTGCCTATTTGGAGCAGGGTAATTATACGCGATGTGAAATCCTTGGAACCTCTGGGCTTTGATGAACCCGGGTTTCTGAGCTTTATCAGTCCATTGGTTTCCTCGGTATCGGTGTCATCCATAGTTATGGGAGATATGGCTGTGTTAAGAGAAGGCAAAGGCTGCGGCTGTGGGATCGATACTCCTTATTTTGAAATCCTTGGAAGGGCAGGGGCGGTGAAAGTAAGAAGCTGTGCTGTTGCTGCTTCTGAGTATATGAAGGGAGAGTAAAATGGATAACATTTTCAGAGGGGAGCCTGTTCTTAAAGAGGATTTTATCAATAGGCTCAATGAATTAGGGAAAATAATTCAAGAGGATTTGTTGCTTGAGCCGCTGCTGCCGGAGGTAGTGATTGAAGCGGCACATACCTTGGCAAAGGATATCAACCAACAGGCGGTTGCTGCACAGCTTGTTGAACTGGGAGTGCCCAAATGGGCGTCGGAAGAGTATGTCAGAGTAACTGTAGATAGCTTGAAAAGGGATGCTCTGCTAAAAAAAGTACATATTGAATTAGGCGAAGATCCTTTTACGTGGAAACAAGTCGGCGAGGGGATAGAAGAAAAGGGGCATCCTCTTGGAGTAATCATGCATATTGGTGCAGGAAACACTCTGGGGCTTTCTGCCTTTAGTGTTATAGAAGGACTTTTGACTGGAAATATAAACATCTTGAAGCTGCCTGAGAACGAAGGGGGATTGTCAGCCAAGCTGCTAATGGAATTAATTAATATAGAACCCCGGTTAAAGCCTTATATCTACGTACTTGATGTATCTTCAAAGAATAGTGAAGTCATCAGTAAACTTGTTGAAGTGGCAAATGCGGTTGTGGTATGGGGTTCGGATGAAGCGATTAGTGCCGTCAGACAGCTTGCTCCGCCATCATTGCCGATTATTGAGTGGGGACACCGCCTGAGCTTTGCATATTTTGCAGAAGAAGAAAAGAATGAAGAAGCTTTGCATGGCCTGGCATTGGATATATGCCTGACTGACCAGCTTTACTGCAGCTCGCCCCAATGTGTTTTTTACGAGACAGATAATTCTGAAGAGCTTGACAATTTTGCGGACAGATTGGCAAGGCATGTTGAAGCTGCAGCCGGACAATACCCGCCAGCAGCCAGACTGGTAAATGTACAGGCACAAATCACCTGGATTCATGAGCTTGTCAGGATGGAGGAAATACTAAAGGAAAAAAGGTTGATTACAAATGAGCAAAAACAATATAGTGTTATGGTAGATTATACTGCTGAATTGAAAGCTTCTCCTCTTTTTCGCAATATTTGGGTAATGCCCATAAAACGGGAGAAAATATTGGGCTTGTTAAGAGTTCATAAGGGTTATTTGCAAACAGTGGGATTAAGTTGTAACAATAAAGATTTCAATGAGCTGTCCGGCATTTTCTATGCAGCAGGTATCAACCGGATCACAACCTGCGGGAATATGTCGACAAATTATACCGGTGAGCCTCATGACGGTATTTATGCCTTGGGAAGGTATATAAGGAAAGTAAATAAAAGGTTCAATAATGGGAGATAAGGGACAAAGGATGTCCCTTTTTTTCAGCCTATTGACGATTGCTGCGGGGCAGTTCAACAATGAAGGTGGTACCTTCATTTATATTGCTTTTCGCAGAGATCTTTCCACCATGCTGTTCAATGATGGATTTGGCTATGGACAGACCAAGGCCGTAGCCTCCGCTTTTCCTTGTCCGGGATTTATCGGTGCGATAAAATCTATCAAATATTTTATTTATTTGTTCTTCAGAGATTCCTTCTCCGGTATTGGCCACAGACAAGGAAATGTTATTGTTGTTCTTCTTTAGGGCAATACTTACCATCCCTTTGCTGGAAGCATATTTCACAGCATTGTCCAGTAATATCATAACAACCTGCTTAAGCTGTTCACTGTTGCCATGAAATATCAGGCTTGACTCAACATCGTATTTGAATGTCAAGTTATTTTCGAAAATCACAGCTTCCATTGTTAAAATCACATTTTCCACAGTCTCACTCAAATCAAAATCAGAATATATCATTCCGGCATCAGAGTAATCCAATTGTGTCAGATACAAAAGTTCGCCGGTTAGTTTGGCCATCCTTTCCACCTCGGATTTAATATAGTGAAGCCATTTTGACTGGCTGTTTATGTTTGCATCTCCATTGGACAGCAGAACATCAACATTTGTATTGATAACGGTCAGTGGAGTTTTCAGCTCGTGGGACGCATCGGCAATAAACTGCTTTTGCTTGTCAAAGGCCTCCTTAACAGGTTTTATTGCTTTGTTGGCAAAGAATCTGCTGATGAAAAATATAAAAATCAACATGACAGACGCTACAACCAGGAAAGTATAAACAAGATTTGTCAGAATCCCTTGCCGGGGGGTTATATCCAGAAATGCAAGTCTGTAACCGTCCGGAGCCGGCTTTATTATGAATGCCCAATAGTTACCATCAAGCTTTATTTCTCCGGTACGGGTATTTTGAGATACTGCATTGTTTTTTGCGGTATCATAGAACTCTTCATCCATATCAAATATTGATGAGATAAATAGAGTGTTCCAATTGCTGTCAGTTAATATGGTGAAGGAGACCGAACGCTCCCTGGGCGGCGCATTATCAAAGCTTGGCTGCGGCTGTCCCGGAATTATGTCTGGTTTGCGGTTGAATTCTGATATTCTGTTCAATTCCATATTGATATTGTCATGAACATTTTTATAAGTTATAAGGTAGATAGAAGAAAAAGCAAATAGCATCATTACAGAAATGATTATCAGGTTGAGAATAAGAAACCTGTTCCTAAGCTTGGTAAACACTAATCTTTTACCTCCAATACATAGCCTATTCCGCGAATGGTATTGATAGATACTATTGAATCCAGGAATAGTAGCTTTTTTCTTAAAAAAGAAATATAGACTTCCACATGATTGTATTCAACTTCGGAATCAAAGCCCCATATCTTTTCAATTATCAATTCTTTGGATGTAACTGCGTTTTTTCTCAAAATAAGAAGCTCCAGCAATTCACTTTCCTTTAGAATAAGCTTCACATCCTTGCTGCCTTTTGACAGCTTGAGAGTTGACGGGGCTAATTCGATATCTCCATATTGTAAAGTATTATCCGGTAAAACTTCACTCTTGCGTCTTGACAAGGCTCGTATTCTTGCCAGCAGTTCTTCTGTTGCAAAGGGTTTTGCCAAATAATCATCGGCACCGCTGTCAAGACCGGCAACTTTGTCGGAGATGTCCCCTTTGGCTGTAAGAAGTATGACAGGTGTAGAAATACCTTCTTTTCTTATATTCTTCAGTATACTTATGCCATCCATTTCAGGCAGCATTATGTCCAGGACTATCAAGTCATAAATACCGCTCAAAGCATTATCCAATCCGGATTCTCCATCGTTGACCGAATCAACGGTATAATTATTCTTCCTTAATATCTGGGTTAAAGCTTCTGCAAGATGGAGTTCATCTTCCACAATCAATATTCTCATAGTCAAACCCCCGCTATGGATCTTTTAATCATATTATAACATAGGCAACCTTTAATAAACCTTAAATAATAACGGGTGAAATAATTATAACATTTAAGATTTGTTTAAGGTTTGAATTATAAAATGAATTCAACGAAACAGAAAAGAGAAGTTTAAGACAAAAGAGGTGATTTAAATGTCAGTAGAAGTTTTCAACAGATATGAGAAGAAGTTTTTACTCAACACAGCTGCATATCAGGGTGTTTGCGGCAAATTGCCGGATTATATGGAGCTTGATGAATACAATAAGACCCATGGGTTTTATACGATAAGCAATATATATTACGACACGAAGGATGATTATCTGATCAGAAGCTCCCTGTCCAAGCCCAAGTACAAAGAAAAGCTTCGCCTAAGAGCATATGGTGTACCTGACAGCAATGGGAAAGTGTTCATGGAGATCAAGAAGAAGTTTGACGGGCTTGTTAATAAAAGGAGAACAGCTCTAAGGCTGGGGGAGGCATATGCTTTTGTAAGCACCGGTATAAAGCCGGAATTTAAAGATTATATGAATAAACAGGTTCTTAATGAAATTGAGTATATGCTGAAAATATACGAGCTTGAACCAAAGCTTTACCTGGCTTATGACAGAAAGGCACTGTTCAGCAGAGAAAACCGCGGTCTGAGAATTACCTTTGATAGAAATATCAGAACCAGAAGATACGATTTGAAGCTTGAAGACGGAGATTATGGAGAGCCTTTATTGGAGGATGAGCAGTGGCTTATGGAAATCAAAGCGGAAAACAGCATCCCATTATGGTTGTCAAAGCTGCTTTCTGAATATAAAGTTTTTAGCACAAGCTTTTCAAAATACGGCACGGAATACCGGAACATCATACAGGAGAACAGAAAATTGAAAGGGGAGCGAAATATATGTTCGAAGCAATATTCAACACAGCCGCAGATAGCACAGCAATATCGCTGGCAAGCGCAATATTGACAATAATAGTATCCTTTATCCTGGGTGGGCTTATAAGTCTGACTTATATGAAAACCTGCAGTAAAAACGGGTACAACCGGAACTTTTCTCTTACATTGGTTATGGTACCTATGGTTATTGCATTGATCATACTTTTGATAGGCAGTAATGTAGCAAGGGCATTCAGCCTTGCAGGGGCTTTCTCGATCATTAGATTCAGAAGTGCACCTGGGGATCCGAAGGATATTGCCTATGTGCTTTTTACAATGGCAGCAGGGCTTGCTTGCGGAGTGGGATATTTTTCATATGCCATATTGTTTACAGTTGTTCTTTGTCTGCTGATGGTTATACTGAATTTCTTCAACTATGGAGTAACAAGCACCTCAAAGAAGCAGCTCAAAATAGCAATACCGGAAGATTTGGATTATGAGGGAGCCTTTGATGATGTGTTTGAGAAATTTACTACCGGCTATGTACTGAATAAGGTTAAAACTACAAATCTGGGCAGTCTCTATGAGCTTGTTTATACAGTAACCATGAAAAATGAAACAAGTCAAAAAGAATTGCTTGACACACTAAGGTGCAGGAACGGCAATCTGAACATTACATTGTCAATGTGTGCCGAATCGGAAGAATATTAAAAAATGGAGGAGATTAAAATGAACAATGGGAGAGTAAAGAAAACAATAGCTGTTGCACTTGTATGCGCACTTCTGACTGTAGCATCAATAGCCGGTTATATAGCAAATGCCGCCGGTTCATTGAACTCAGAAACATCAGTTGAAGGCTCAAAGGCTGCAGATAATGCGGCTAAAGGAAGCTCAGCCGGTTATGAAGCGATTTTTGAAAGGGACAGTGTTATCGATATCAAGGTCGAAATAGCTGAGGAAGATTGGAAGAGCATCCTGGATGATCCCTTAGCCGAGGAATATAAAAGTGCAAACGTTACAGTAGATGGTGTAACTGTAGAGAATGCAGGCTTCAGGACAAAAGGCAACCTGACATTAAGATCTGTTGCAAACAGCGAATCGGACCGGTACAGCTTCAGAATCAAGCTGGATAAATATGTTGACGGGCAGACACTTCTTGGGCTTGATGAATTTGTTGTAAATAATATGTATTCAGATCCTTCCTATTTGCGTGAGTATCTAAGCTATGAAGCACTCAGGGAAATAGGTGCGGAAGTGCCGGAGGCAGTTTTCGCGAATATCTATATCAATGATGAGCTGTATGGTTTCTATCTATGTGTCGAAGCAGTAGATGACAGCTTCCTGGAAAGCAGCTTCGGCAATAATAACGGTAACTTGTACAAACAGGAACAGGGCAGTACACTTCAATATGTTGAAGGCAGCAATTATGACAAAAGTGAGTTAAAGGTCGGAGATGATGAAAGCAAAACCGATCTGAAGGATTTTATCAGGATTCTGAATGAAATGCCGGAAGGCGGAAAAGGCGGCATTGAAGGTGTATTGGATGTAGACAGTGCATTAAAATATATTGCAGTAAATACTGTTCTTGGTAATTATGACAGCTACAACGGGAACATGGCACAAAACTATTACCTGTATGGGCAGGATGGCAAATTTACTGTGATTCCCTGGGACTATAACATGTCACTGGCCGGCTACGGAGGTGGAGGAGATGCTGCAACCATTCCGGTTGATGAACCTGTTATGGGGGTAAACATGGAGAAGCTTCCACTTATTGATAATCTGCTGGCAGTAGATGAGTACAAGGAAAAGTATCATGAATATATAAAGGAACTGCTAAGCTACCTGGAAGGCTTTGAAAACAGAGTTGCAGAGCTGTCAAATATTATAAGACCTTATGTTGAAGCAGATCCGTCAAAATTTTATACAATGGAGCAATTTGAAGCAAGTATAAAATATTCTGAAACAAATACTGCAATAAATGCAGAAACAAAAACTGATGCTTCCGGGAATAATTCTGAAAGCATAAATAACAATGCAGCCAATGGACAGCAGCAGATGCCTCAGGATATGCCTCAAGGTATGCAGCCGCCACAAGATAGATTCGAAGGAGGCAACAGGCCTGAACCACAGGCAGGGGGAGCGGGTGATATGAAAGGTGGACCCAAGGGAGGCATGGGAATGATGGGGAACTCAACTTCAATAATAAATTTTATAAGAGATAGAGTAGAAAATATTACAAAGCAGCTGAATGGAGAGCTTCCTACCACTGGGAATACAACCATGAACAATGACAGAGGAGGAATGAGGCCAGGGAAATAAAAATATCCCGCAAGAAATTGCGGGATATTTTTATTGGTTCCGTATCGTTCTTCAACTGAATATATTGTATATAAAAGGGGTTAATGCCTCGGAGAGGTGAGGTTGAAGTTGGATTCATTAAAGCATATATCCAAAGTTTTCGAAACAGCGGAACAAATTACTTTTGATGATTCCTCCAGGATTGTTTTAATGAGTGATTGCCATAGGGGTGATGGGAGTTGGGCTGATGATTTTTCCAGGAACCAGAATCTTTATTTTGCGGCCTTGACCCATTACTACAAAGAAAAATACACTTATATAGAAATTGGTGATGGGGATGAGCTTTGGGAAAATAGCAGATTTTCTGACATTAAGCAGATGCATAGTGATGTTTTCTGGCTGCTGTCCAAATTTTATAATGAAGGCAGGCTTTATTTGATTTTTGGCAATCATGATATGGTGAAAAAGGATAAAAGATTTGTAAAAAAAAATTTATATCAGTATTATAATGAGCCGAAGAGAAGGTATAATCCCCTATTTATAAATATAAAGTTTCATGAAGGGTTGGTTTTAAGGCATAAGACCACAGGTGACAAAATTTTTTTGATACATGGGCATCAAGTGGATTGTTTAAACTACCGGTTGTGGAAGTTAGCCAGATTTTTAGTCAGATATTTATGGAGGCCACTCACTACATTCGGAGTAAACGACCCAACCAGGGCAGCAAAAAATTACGATAAAAAAGAAGCAGTAGAAAAGATACTTACTAAATGGGTAACAAGGGAAAAGCATATGCTAATTGCCGGGCATACCCATAGGCCTATGTTCCCCGAGGTAGGCGAGCCGACCTATTTCAATGATGGAAGCTGTGTCCATCCACGCTGTATAACAGCAATCGAAATATCAGAGGGACAAATCCTGCTTGTTAAATGGAACGTAAAAACAAAGAATGACGGCACATTGTTCATAGGCAGAGAAGTGCTTGCAGGACCAAGAAGGCTAAAGGAGTATTTTGAAACAAAGGGATAGGTCCATAGTAACCATATGAAAATATTTGTATAGGACACAGGTAGAAAATTATCAGTCTCAAATAGGGCAAATGCCTGGTATAAGTGGTATACCGGGCATTTGCCATGTTATTGTATGTATTGACAAGTGGCTTCGAATATGATATATAAAAAATAAGGATTAGCACTCAATGAACGAGAGTGCTAATAAATATGTGCATATCATTTTTATGGAAGGAGAGATATACTTGGCAAAAAAACAGTTTAAGGCAGAATCTAAAAGACTGCTGAATTTAATGATCAACTCAATTTACACTCATAGAGAGATTTTTCTCAGGGAGATTATATCAAATGCAAGTGATGCAATTGATAAGATTTATTACAGAACACTGACCGATGACTCTTTAAATTTCGATAGAGACAACTACTATATTAAAATAGTCCCTGACAAGACAAATAAAACATTGAGAATTTCCGACACAGGCATTGGAATGACAAAAGAAGAACTGGATGATAATCTTGGAGTCATTGCTAAAAGTGGATCTTTGACATTCAAAAAAGAAAACGAAATAAAAGATGGGTATGATATAATCGGGCAGTTTGGTGTAGGATTCTATTCCGCATTCATGGTAGCTGACAACGTTACTGTTATAAGTAAGGCCTTAGGCAGTGAAGAAGCCTATAAGTGGGAGTCCAAAGGGGCAGAAGGCTATACCATTGAACCCTGTGAAAAGGATACTGTCGGTACAGATATTATATTGAAGCTTAAAGAGAACACAGAGGATGAGAAATTTGATGAGTATCTTGAGGAATATAGAATAAAAACAATTGTTAAGAAATACTCTGATTTTATTAGGTATCCGATTAAAATGGATATAACCGGAAGAAGACTTAAGGAAGGCAGTGAAGAAGAATACGAAGACTATACTGAAGAGCAGGTTGTGAACAGTATGGTTCCAATATGGAAAAAGAACAAGAACGAGCTTAAGCAGGAAGATTATGACAATTTCTATTCCGAGAAGCGTTATGGCTTTGACAAGCCATTAAAACATATACATATAAGTGCAGATGGTGCTGTGAGCTATAATGCGATTTTATTCATTCCGGAAAAGATGCCCTTTGATTTCTACACAAAAGAATATGAAAAAGGCTTAGAGCTGTATTCAAACGGTGTTTTAATCATGAATAAGTGTGCAGACCTGCTGCCTGACTATTTCAGCTTTGTAAAAGGAATGGTTGATTCTGAGGATCTGTCTCTCAATATATCCAGAGAGATGCTGCAGCATGACAGGCAGTTGAAGCTTATTGCCAAAAACATCAAAAACAAAACAAAGAGTGAGTTGGAAAATTTATTAAAAAATGAAAGAGAAAAATATGAAGAGTTCTATGAAGCCTTCGGAAGACAATTGAAATACGGTATTTATAGTGACTTTGGGAGCAATAAAGAGATACTTCAGGACTTGCTGATGTTTTATTCATCAAAAGAAAAGAAGCCGGTAACTTTAGATGAATATGTCTCAAGGATGCCGGAGGGGCAGAAATATATTTATTATGCGTCAGGGGAATCAAATGAAAGAATCGAGAAGCTGCCGCAAACAGAACTTGTGTCCGATAAAGGCTATGAAATCTTGTACTTCACAGATGATGTAGACGAATTTGCTATAAAAATGATAATGGCATATAAAGATAAGGAGTTCAAATCCGTATCAAGCAGCGATCTGGGTATAGAAATTGAAGAAAATGAGAATTTGCCCGGAGAGGACGAAAAAGATAATAAAGAACTGTTTGAGCATATGAAAAATATTTTATCAGGAAAGGTTAATGACGTAAGGGCATCAAAGAAATTGAAAAATCATCCTGTATGCCTGTCCAACGATGGTGAGCTTACAATAGAGATGGAGAAAATATTAAACTCAATGCCCAATAATCAGAACATAAAAGCAGATAAGGTTCTGGAAATAAACATAAACCATGATATGTTCAAATCATTGAAGGATGCTTACGAAAGTGACAAAGACAAGCTGAAGCTGTTTACAGATTTATTGTATAATCAGGCTCTTCTTATTGAAGGTTTGCCGATAAATGATCCGGTAGAATTTACCAACAATATATGTAAAATAATGATATAAAAGAAAGGCTTCTCTAGGGAAGCCCTTTTTTTATCATTATTTTGGTAGGTTTGACAAATTTCGGATTATATATTATATTATAGTATTGGGAAAATTAATAATCTGTTAATGCATACAAGAATTTATAACAAATTTTCTGTTTGCGATGGAGGAATTCTTATGAATAACAATCTCAGGAACTCAGGAGTAGGTATTATAGGCAACATTCCATGGGGTACACACATTGGTCAGTTATATTCCTCAAAGGTAGACTTTTTTATTGTTGGAGCACCATATATTCAGTCAGGCTTAATGAATAATGAATTATGCATATGGATTTATTCTCAAAACACAAGCTATGAAGAAATAATAGATATTATAAGTGAACATGTAGAGGATATTGATACATTCCTTGTAAGCGGTCAATTAAAGATAATTCCATACACAGAATGGTATATAGAAGATAATAGCTTTAATGATGTCAGGGTAAACAGGCAGTGGAATGATCTTGTGAGATATGCTTTAGATAATGGGTTTGATGGCCTTAGAGCAATTGCAGATACATTCTGGTTGGGAAAAAGCTATTACAGAACTTTTTCACATTATGAGCATAATATTAACAAAATTATATCTGAATTGCCTTTCATTGTGATTTGTCTTTATGATGCCAGTAAAGTGGATATATTTGAAGCTGCAGGAATAATTAAGAATCACAGTTATGTAATAGTCACACATGAAAATGACCTGGAGCTTATTAAGAATATAGAACTTCTTATTAAGGATAAACAATTGGAAGAAAGTGAAGAAAAGTATAAGAAGAGTAAAGAATTGTTAAACAATACTCTGGAATATGACAAAATGAAAACTGAGTTTTTTTCAAATATCTCTCATGAGTTGAAGACTCCTCTCAATGTTATTCTGGCTACCATTCAATTGTTGAAATCTCAAAAGAATCAAGCCTATCTAGGCATGAAAGAAAATAAATACCTAAAGATCATGCAGCAGAATTGCTATAGATTACTAAGACTTGTAAATAATCTTATAGATATAACAAAAATTGATTCAAATTATTACGAAATCAGGCTGCAAAATTATGATATTATCAGTCTGGTGGAAGGAATAACAATGTCTGTTGCTGAATATGCAATGGATAAGGGTATTACCATCCTTTTCGATACCAACACCGAAGAAAAGGTAATGTCATGCGACCCTGACCAAATTGAACGGATTATTTTAAACCTTCTTTCAAATGCAATAAAATTCACGCCAAAAGGAGGTAACATTTGGGTGACTATTTTTGATCAAGGGGAAAAAATTGAGATAGCTATAAAAGATACAGGAATAGGTATACCTCGGGATAAACAGGAATGCATATTTAATAGATTTCAGCAGGTAGATAAGTCATTGGCAAGACAATCTGAAGGAAGCGGCATAGGTTTATCTCTTGTAAAAGCTTTAGTTGAGAAGCATAATGGGAAAATTACTCTAAATAGCGAATTGGATAAAGGAAGCGAGTTTATTATAGAAATTCCATGCAATATTTTGATAGGGCTAGAAAGTAAATCAAGTATTCAGCAGAATCATAGTGACCACAATTATGTTGAAAGAATCAGCGTAGAGTTTTCGGATATCTACTCATAAAGGGTTAAAGGGAGAAGAAACCGGTTCTCTTGTCTCTTTGAATTAGAAAGGGAATTTGAATATACAGAGAGGTGTAATGTGAAAAAATATAGTTTTGTTTATAACAACAAGGAGTATGAGCTTGGTGAGGATAATTGCAGCTATGTAATTAATGATGAAGAGCATCCTGTTGCAGGGATTGAAGGGCCTGACATAATAGAGCTGCTATGCGGGCAGGAGACAGTTGATTTTGGAATAGAATATTATGACACACCCTGTCAAAACTGCCTGGCAGGTAAAAAAGAGAAAAGCAAGTATTTTAAATTTCTTGAATATCACTTTTTTATATTCACGAAGGAAGGCAGATATGTGATAAGCAATATATCAAAGGAATATGAGGATACTTCATTCAACAGGCTGGTAAAGAAAGGTATAGTCGACAACAGCTATGTTGCAAGTGTTGCAGTATGTGTTGAGTGCGGAGACTACTCGATAGAAATTGAGCAGTGTGATGTGTAGCACGTATATTATAACAAAGCAGGATTACTTGCATAAGTAATCCTGCTTTAGCTTGTGCTGCATTAGGAAATATACTTGTTAAGCACTTATCTTCTTATTCTTGGAATTGCTCCCAAAGAATGTGTTTATTGTAGTTACGATTAATACAATCGCCAGTACAAAGAGGATTGAGGCGATAGATCCAATTATAAGATTTCCGCCTGCGAAGTTGTTTTTGGCCACCAGTACAAGTGCTGTAAGTGTTACTGCAAACATAAACACCATCGGTA